>NZ_CVTH01000089.1:6885-263928 GCF_900005955.1 Pseudomonas sp. 8 R 14
AGGACCTTTTGCTTACTTTTGGGTCCCTCCAAAAGTGAGTCGCTGTAAAAGCGAAACCATAAGTGGCCGTTACCGCAGCAACGGATATGTACTCGGTCAAAACCAACGACATGGTCGGCCCGAAGGCCGCCACGGAAACAAGCCCCCTCCCACATTTGGTTCTGCGTACATCAGGCAGGTAAGATGGCAGCCCTTCGCACAGCGTTTTGCTGCGCACTGCCAACCATAAGCCCTGCCCAATGCCCTTCGAACTCAGCGTAGACCTCACCACCCTCGCCATTCTCGCCGTCGTGGCCTTTATCGCCGGCTTTATCGACGCCATCGCCGGTGGCGGCGGCCTGCTTACCACCCCGGCGCTGCTCACCGCCGGGATGCCGCCCCACCTGGTACTGGGTACCAACAAGCTCAGCTCCACCTTCGGTTCGGCCACGGCCAGCTTCACCTTCTACCGTCGCAAGCTGTTCCACCCGCGTCAGTGGGTGCATGCGATCATCGGCACGTTGATCGGTGCGCTGGCCGGTGCGGTGGTTGCCCACTACCTGCCCGCCGAAACCCTGAACAAAATGCTGCCGGTGATCGTATTCGCTTGCGGCGTGTATTTGCTGTTTGGTGGCACGCCCAAGGCGCCACTGGACGCCGACGCGCCGATCAAGAAGAAATGGCAAGGCACCCAGGGTTTCGGCCTGGGCTTCTACGACGGCGTGGCCGGCCCCGGTACCGGTGCATTCTGGACCGTGAGCACCATGCTGTTGCACCCCATCGACCTGGTGAAGGCCAGCGGCGTGGCGCGCAGCATGAACTTCGTCAGCAACGCGGCGGCGCTGTCGGTGTTTATCTTCAACGGTTCGGTGGATTGGATTGTCGGCCTGGCGATGGGCGTGTCGGTGATGTGTGGCGCGTTCTTTGGCGCGCGCAGCGCGATCAGCGGCGGCGCCAAATTCATTCGCCCGGTGTTTATCACCGTGGTTCTCGGCCTGACCGTGCGCCTAGCCTGGCAGCACTGGTTCAGCGTGGCCTAGGCGACGGGCCAGGTAGAGGTCGATCAGGTAACGCGCAATCGAGCGTGACGCCGGCAACGGCGGCAGGTCGTGGATGCTGAACCACTGCGCGTCCTCGATCTCGTCGGCCTGGGGCACGATGTCGCCACCGGCGTACTCGGCATGGAAGCCCAGCATCATCGAATGGGGGAACGGCCAGCACTGGCTGCCCATGTACTGGATGTTCCTGACCTCCACCTGCACTTCTTCACGCACCTCGCGGATCAGGCAGTCTTCGGCCGACTCCCCCGGCTCGGCAAAGCCCGCCAAGGTGCTGTAGACCCCGGTGACAAACCGCGGCGAGCGCGCCAGCAGGATCTCGTCGCCACGGGTCACCAGCACGATCATGCTCGGCGAAATCCGCGGGTAGCTGCGCAGGTCGCAGGCCTGGCAATACATCGCCCGTTCCCGTGGCACCTGGACCATGGCCTGGCCGCAACTGCCGCAGAACCGATGCTCCCGCGCCCAGGTGCCGATCTGCGCGGCGTAGCCCAGCACTTTGTAGAGGGTGTGATCACCTTGCAGCATGAAGCCGCGCAGGCCCTGCCAGCTGCAACCAGGCACTTCGCCCGCCGAGTCGAGTTCCAGCAGATACACCGGCTCACCGTCGAGGTGGCCGATGCCATGTTCGGCAAACACCGAAAGCTCCTGGCGCTTGAGCCATTCCCGAGGGAACAGCGGGCCGTTGGCGTCATGCAAAAAGCCGTCGCGGCTGCGGGCGACGGCCCAGCCGCCGGGGGCGTCGTTGTCCAGCAGCGTTGTGGTAATCCAGCCTGGGGTCATGTCAGTCAATCCACGAATTCGGGTTTCTGCTTGCTCATATGGGCCGCGATGGCCACGCGCAGGTCGTTGGATTGCAACATAGCCGAGTTCCAGGTGGCAACGTATTCCAGACCGTCATTGACCGTATGGTCACGCATGTAGCTGATCATGGCTTTGGTGCCAGTGACCGCAATCGGCGATTTGGCCGCGATTTCATGGGCGATCTCGAACACGCCGGCCAACAGGCTTTCCTGGTCGGCATACACGCGATTGACCAGGCCGATGCTGCGCGCCTCCTCGGCACCGAACGGGCGGCCGGTGTAGGCCAGCTCACGCAGCATGCCGTCGCCGATGATGCGTGGCAGGCGTTGCAGGGTGCCGACGTCGGCGGCCATGCCGATGTCGATTTCCTTGATCGAGAATTGCGCGTCTTCAGCCGCGTAGCGCATGTCGCAGGCGCTGATCAGATCGATGGCGCCACCGATGCAGTAACCCTGGATCGCTGCCAGTACCGGCTTGCGGCAGTTGTCGACGGCATTGAACGAGGCTTGCAGCTCGAGGATCTTGCGCCGCAGCAGGCGTGCATTGCGGCCCACATCCTTGCCGAAGTCATTGGCCACCGAGGCCAGCATCATCAGGTCGATGCCGGAGGAAAAATGCTTGCCGGCACCGCTGAGCACCACGGCGCGTACGGCGTCGGTGTCTTCGATCCATTGGAAGATGTCGATGATCTCGGTCCAGAACGCGGCGTTCATCGCGTTGATCTTTTCCGGGCGGTTGATCTGCACATGGGCTACGTTGCCGCTGAGTTCGACGACGAAAGCTTGATATTCGGACATGGCAGTGATCCCTGGCTGGCGAGTGATAAGGCCTGAACTATAACAAGGGTACGTGACGGCGCATCGGCCAAAAGCGGGACTGGCAACGGCGATGGAAAAGACGCTGGATAAAAGCCCCGGCACACGCCATCCTTCGCGCTTTGAGCCGCCCCATCAGCGGCGTTCGACGTTTAAAGGATATGCCCATGCACGCCCAACCCCTCGCCCTCGCCGATTTCGAATTCATCGAAGAAACCCTGTTGAAATACGGCGACGACCATTCGGTGCTGAACCTGGCCGAACTCGACGGCTACTTCACCGCGCTGGTGTCCAGCCCGGCACAGGTGGACATCGCCGAGTGGTTCCCGGCGATCTGGGGCGGGCAGAACCCGGAGTGGGAAAACGCCGAAGAGGCCCAGCAGTTCCTTGACCTGTGCGTGCGTCATATCAACACCCTGGCCGCACAACTGGCGACTGACGCCAAGGCCTTTAAGGCACGCTTCGATGAAACCGAACACCAGGGCCAGGACGTGACCCTCGCCGAAGAGTGGTGCTTTGGCTATATCCGTGGCGCGGCGATCGGCAACTGGCCGGAATTGCCGGCCGAACAAGCCGCACAGCTGGAGAAAATCTCCTGGTGCGCCGAACAGGACAACTTCGAGTTGCCGGCCGACCTCGATGTGCCGGCCCATCAACAACGCGTCAGCGAAATCGAACCGGCGGCGCGGGCCCTGCATGATTACTGGCTGGCCTTGCGCTAAGCCTCGACAAGCACCGCACCTTTGGCCGATTATTCGGGTCCGCCCGTCGGCCACTCCGTACCACCTTGCCTTGATCAGGAGCCTTGCACCTTGAGTTCGCAGAAAACCGTGACCGTTACACCGCCCAACTTCCCCCTGAATGGCAAGGTCGCGCCCCCCGGCTCCAAATCCATTACCAACCGCGCCCTGCTGCTGGCGGCGCTGGCCAAGGGCACCAGCCGCCTGAGCGGCGCCTTGAAGAGCGACGACACCCGGCATATGTCGGTGGCCCTGCGCCAGATGGGCGTGACCATCGACGAGCCGGACGACACCACCTTCGTGGTCACCGGCACCGGCAAGCTGCAATTGCCGGCGCAGCCGTTGTTCCTCGGCAATGCCGGCACCGCGATGCGCTTCCTGACGGCCGCCGTGGCTACCGTGCAAGGCACGGTGGTACTGGACGGCGACGCGTATATGCAGAAACGTCCGATCGGCCCGCTGCTGGCCACCCTCGGCCGGAACGGTATCCAGGTCGACAGCCCGACCGGTTGCCCGCCGGTGACGGTGCACGGCGTGGGCACGGTCCAGGCCAAGCGCTTCGAGATCGACGGTGGCTTGTCCAGCCAGTACGTCTCGGCCCTGTTGATGCTCGCCGCGTGCGGCGCAGCGCCGATTGAAGTGGCGCTGACCGGCAAGGACATCGGCGCCCGTGGCTACGTGGACCTGACCCTGGACTGCATGCGGGCCTTCGGCGCCCAGGTCGATGTGGTCGACGACACCACCTGGCGCGTGGCCCCCACCGGCTACACCGCCCATGATTACCTGATCGAACCCGACGCTTCCGCCGCCACCTACTTGTGGGCTGCCGAAGTGTTGACCGGTGGCCGCATCGACATCGGCGTGGCCGCCCAGGCCTTCACCCAACCAGACGCCAAGGCCCAGGCCGTGATCGCGCAGTTCCCGAATATGCAGGCCACCGTGGTCGGTTCGCAGATGCAGGACGCGATCCCGACCCTGGCGGTCCTGGCTGCCTTCAACAACACCCCGGTGCGTTTCACTGAGCTGGCCAACCTGCGGGTCAAGGAATGCGATCGCGTACAGGCCCTGCATGACGGCCTCAATGCGATCCGTCCGGGCCTCGCCAGCATTGAAGGCGATGACCTGCTGGTCGCGGCCGACCCGGCGCTGGCCGGCACGTCGTGCAACGCCCTGATCGACACCCATGCCGACCACCGCATCGCCATGTGCTTTGCACTCGCGGGGTTGAAAATCGCGGGAATCCGCATTCAGGACCCGGACTGCGTGGCCAAGACCTATCCTGGGTACTGGAAGGCCCTGGGCAGCCTTGGGGTCGCGTTGAGCGACTGACTCAACGGCGTCGGAATGGGGAGGTAAGGATCATGACCATTCGCCAACCCTGCCCACCCGGTGCCTGTGTCTGCGACCGTGAACAACTGCTGGAAGCCCCCGGCGCGGACCTGCGTATCCTCAGCCTGACGCGGCAGGAAGAGAAACGCCTGGTCGAGCGCCTGGAAAACCTGCAAAGCCTGCAAGACCTGGAGCGCATGCAACAGCGGATGCACGAGCTATTGGGCATCCGCGTGCATATCGCGCCGGGGCACAACGAGGTCAAGAGCATGCGCGGCATCCAGATCGTCATCGACGAGCTGCCAGGCATGTGCCGCAAGACCCGGCAAGCGATCCCGGCGGCGATTCGCCGGGGCCTGGAGAAAAATCCGGAAATTGCCTACCGCCTGCTGGACGCCCACGACCTGTTTCGCGAAGGTTGAATCAACCGGCGACCGTCTCGGCCTCGAACAGTTTCTGCCCTACCGCCCTGGCTGTTTGCAGATGCGCGGTCGCCGCGCCATCTTCCGACTCCAGCAACAACGCCGACGTCACCACTTTCGCTCCACAGTAATCAAAAATCCCGTAGTCGATCTGCGTGCGCATCGCCTTGGCGTAGCCGTGTCGGTCAAACGCGCTTTCATCGGCCGCCCCCAGGGCCAACAGGTGCACGTGCAAGTGCCGCAGTTTTTTCACCACGGGCATGTCCGGGCCGTAATCGATCGCCCAGCCGTTGACGAACACGCGGTCGACCCAGCCCTTGAGCAGGCCCGGCAGCGACCACCAGTAGATCGGGAACGCCAGCACCAGGGCATCGGCGCGGTCGATGCGTGCCTGTTCCGCCAGCACGTCGGCCGGGGGCGTGGCGCGGGTGTGGTGTACGAGGTGGTCGGCGGCGGTGTAGCGCGGGTCGAAGCCTTCGGCGGCGAGGTCGGCGATTTCGAAGGTGTGGCCCTCAGCAGTCAGCCCGGCAGCCACTTGCGCGGCCACGGCGTGGGTGAGGGATTGTGGGTCGTGATGGGCAACGACGATGAGTGCATGCATGACTTTGACTCCCTTTGGGTTTAATCTACTTTTGGTAAGTTAACGCCAACAAGTTACTTTTGGTATATAAGCATGTCAAGCCCTGAATCCCCTGCCCCACGTCGTCGCCTGTCCCGTGAAGATCGCCTGCGTCAATTACTGGAGGTGGCCTGGCAACTGGTGCGCGAGGAAGGCACCGAAGCCCTGACCCTGGGCCGCCTGGCGGAACTGGCCGGCGTCACCAAACCGGTGGTCTACGACCACTTCGTCACCCGTGCCGGGCTGCTCGCCGCGCTGTATGAAGACTTTGACGCGCGTCAGACCCAGGTGTTTGCCGAAGCCCTCGACGCCAGCAGCGCGACCTTGGAAGAACGTGCCTGGGTGATCGCCTCGTGCTATGTCGATTGCGTGTTATTGCAGGGCCGGGAAATTCCGGGGGTGATTGCCGCACTGAGCAGCTCGCCGGAGCTGGAAGCGCTCAAGCGTAAGTATGAGGCGATTTTTCTCGACAAATGCCGCGCCGCGCTGGCGCCCTTTGGCCAGGTTTCACAGCCAGGATTACGGGCGATGCTGGGGGCGGCGGAAGCGCTGTCCGATGCTGCGGCGAGCGGCGAGATCAGCCGGGAAGAAGCGCAACAGGAACTACTGGCAACCATCCTGGCGATGGTCAATCGCGCACAGCGTTGAAGACTGAAGAAGCTTCTGTGGTGAGCGGGCTTGTTGTGGTGAGCGGGCTTGCCCCGCGCTGGGCTGCGAAGCAGCCCCAATAAGAGCACTGCAGTGTGCCAGGCAGCTCAGGGGCTGTTTCTGGGGCCGCTTCGCAGCCCAGCGCGGGGCAAGCCCGCTCACTACAGAAGCACTACAAAAAAGCCAAGCAGGCCAGGCTAACGCCCTGCCACAAACAGCTGGACCTTGCGTGCCAGTTGATCGAGGTGCCGGTCCCGCTGTTTCTCGGCATCCACCATCGCCCGCTTGCCGTGTTTTTGCAGCAGGTAGGTATGGATCTGGCGTACCTCCAGCGAACTGTAGATTGCCGCCACATCCAACACGCCCATCAAGCCATCGGTGCCGTAGGCCCGGGTATTCATCAACACCTGGGTGCCCCGCGCACCCCGCACTTGAAAACCCATGGCCTCGAAGGCCGCTACCTTCTCCACGGCACATGCCAACTCGGCATGGGGATAGCGCGCCACCACGTCCGCCATCATCCCGCGCGCCACACCCTGACGCCGGAAACCGGCCTGTACCGCCATAAAGGCGATGCCACAGGCTTCAGGATCATCTTTCACCGGCAGGTACAGGCAAAAGCCAATCACCTGCTCCTCGAGCATCGCCACGATCAACTCAACGGCAATCCCCTTCGACCCGCCCAATGCCTCCAGGTACAGGTGCACCTCAAAGCCGATGGCATATTGGTAGATGTTGTAGAGCAGGTTGCTCGGCGGCAGTGCGACGCTGCTGATGTCGGTGAGGTTGTCCACCACCATCTGCAGGATCTGGGCATTGATGGGCTCGGGGCACGGTGTGGTGTAGCGGGTAAGGCTGAACATGCAGATTCCTGGGGTTTCGCGTCAAGGCAGCGGCGATTGTACCTGTTGCAGGCCGTTCAGTGTCCGCACACCTCACGCACGCACCCGCGCAACCAGCGGTGGGCCAGGTCGGCATCCAGCCGCGGATGCCAGAGCATCGCCACGGTGAACGGTGCCAGCGTCAACGGCAACGCAAAGCTGTACAGGCCTTCGCGCTGATGGGCGGTGTAGCGTTCGGGCACGCAGGCAATCAGGTCGGTGTCGCGGGCCAGGGCGATGGCCGTGGCGAACCCGGCGACGATGGTGCCGATCTGCCGCGTCAAGCCCAGGGCTTCAAGCCCATCGTCGATCTGGCCGCGCTCCTGCCCGCGCCGCGAGACGTAGACGTGGCGCCCCTGGGCAAACCGCTCGGCACTGATGTCGCCCTGGCTCAGGGGATGGCCGCTGCGCACCACGCCAATCAAACGGTCGCGAAACAGCGCCTGGGTCAGCACTTCGGGGCTGGCGTCAGGGTCGACCACGCCGGTTTCCAGGTCGACGCTGCCTTGGCGCAGTAACGTGCTGTCCTTGTCGGTCTTGCTGACGAAACGCAGGCGTACACCGGGCGCCTCCCGTGCGATGCGCGCCAGCAACACGGGACCGAAGTTTTCGACGAACTCTTCACTGGTGCGCAAGGTGAACGTGCGCTCCACCTGGGCCAGGTCCAGGGCGTGTGCCGGGCGCAGCACCGCATGGGCGTCCTGCACCAGGCGGCTGACCTGCTCACGCAATGCCTGCGCCCGCGGCGTCGGCACCAGCCCGCGCCCGGCGCGGACCAACAGCGGATCGCCGGTAGTCTCGCGCAAGCGCGCCAGCGCCCGGCTCATGGCCGAGGGGCTCAACTGCAAGCGTTTGGCCGCTCGGGCGACACTGCCTTCGGCCAGCAAGACATCCAGGGTAATCAGCAGATTAAAGTCGGGCATGGGCGCTCCTTAGCAGGCGTTTGACGCAGGTATTAACTGCAAACCCTGCGTCTTCCGCCATGTTAGGCCAGGCCGTAGATTTGTGACAGTTGCGTCCACCCAAGGAATCTTCCATGAATACGTCTTCACGCGGCGGCCTTGCCAGCCTGTCGCTGTCCATGTTGCTCGCCGCCCTCGGCACCAGCATCGCCAATGTCGGCCTGCCCAGCCTGGTACAGGCATTCGATGCGTCGTTTCATGCCGTGCAGTGGGTGGTGCTGGCCTACCTGATGGCGATCACGGCGGTGATTGTCATGGCCGGCCGAATGGGCGATCGCCTGGGCCGTCGCCGGCTGTTGCTCGCCGGGCTGCTGTTGTTTGCGCTGGGCAGTGGGCTGTGTGCGGGCGCGCCCTCGCTGGGCTGGCTGATTGCCGCACGCCTCCTGCAGGGCTTGGGCGCGGCGAGCATGATGGCCATGGCGCTGGGGATGGTCGGCGACACGGTGCCCAAGGAACGCACCGGCCGGGTGATGGGCCTGCTGGGCACGATGTCAGCCGTCGGTACCGCCATGGGCCCCGCCGCTGGCGGGTTATTGCTCAGTGTGTGGGGGTGGCGCGCGCTGTTTCTGGTGGGCATGCCCTTGGGGTTACTCGCGGCCAGCCTCGCGTGGCGCTACTTGCCGGTTGATCGACGCCAAGCAGGCTCACCTTCCAGCGTCTGGTCACCGTTGAAGGAAGCACCCTTGCGCACGAGTCTCGCGATGAGTGCGTTAGTAGCGGCGGTGATCATGGCAACCTTTGTGGTCGGCCCTTTCTACCTGTCCAAGGGGCTGGGGCTGGACCCGCAATGGATGGGCCTGGCCATGGCCGTCGGGCCCTGTGTCGCGGCGCTCAGCGGTGTACCGGCGGGGCGCCTCACCGACCGCCAGGGCTGGCGCCTTATGACTTTCGCCGGGTTGGGCATCCTGTTTTGCGGCGCATTACTGTTGTCGTTGGCCTCGGGATTGATCGCCTACCTTGGGGGGCTGGTGATTCTGACGACGGGCTATAGTCTGTTCCAGGCCGCCAACAACACTGCGGTGATGTGCGATGTAGACGGTGCGCGCCGAGGTACGGTCGCAGGCTTGCTCAACCTGTCACGCAATATCGGGCTGATCTTCGGTACCTCGGCCCTGGGGGCGGTGTTCGCCTGGGCGACCCCGGATGTCACCCGCGCCAACGCGCAATCCGTGACCAGCGGCCTGCATGCGACTTTCACCGTCGCCGTGGGCTTGATCCTGCTGGCCACCGCGATGGCAACGGGCCGTATCCGCGCCGTGAATGCCCCACAGAATACCCGTTGAGGCAAAAAAACAAAAAAGGCGTTGCGCCAGACGGGGTTACATCGCGCATCATGGGCACTTTCAAGCTCAAGGGTAACGTCCATGCGCGTTCTGTCATTGATGATGGGTCTTACGACGCTGGCCGCCAGTACGGTGTTCTGCGCCAGCGCGATGGCGAATGAAGAAAGTCAGTTGGTGCAACAGATCAACGAGTACCGCAGCCAGGTGCAGCGCTGCGGCGACCAGGGTTCCCAGGAACTGCCACCGTTGGCCAACGATACACGGCTGGTGCTGCCGGCCAATAACGTCGGCGACCTGCAGCAGGCCCTGGCCCGTGCCGCGTACCCGATGGTCAATGTGCAGGCGATCAGCCTGTCCGGGCCCAAGGACGCCCAGGCAGCCATGAAAGCCGTGCGCGAGAGTTTCTGCCGGGTGGTGCTGGACCCGCAATTCGTCGACATCGGCGTGAGCAACAGCGGCCAGGACTGGCGCATCGTGCTGGCCCGCCCGTTGCTGTCCAGCGGCCTGGGCGATTGGCAAACCGAAGGCCGCAAGCTGCTCGACCTGATCAATGCCGCCCGCACGCAACCGCGCCAGTGCGGTACCCAGGCGTTTACCGCGACCACGCCATTGTCGTGGAACGAGGCGCTGGCCGGGGCCGCCAACAGCCACACGCGCAACATGGCCAACGGCAATTTCTTCGACCACCTGGACCACGACGGCCGCACGCCTGGCGACCGCGCGGAACTGGCCGGGTATATCGCGAAGAACATCGGCGAAAACATCGCCGCCGGCCTGGACACCCCGCGCAAGGTGGTCGACGGCTGGCTCGCCAGCCCAGGTCATTGCGCCAACCTGATGAACCCGCAGTTTCGCGAATTGGGCTCGGCCTATGCCATGGACCCGAAGAGTGACGCGGGCATCTACTGGACCGCTTTATTCGGCACGCAGTAAGGGTTGGGCAATCGCCCGCCCCCCGGCCTTCGCTCTTTCAAACGAATACAGCATCAAAATGCCATCTAGCGGATAATCGTGCTGAACTGGCAGCGACCAGACAGGTCTGTAGCTTTACGCCACATCCTTGCGGGCGCGTTGAAGATTCCGGAATACAAGGTGTTCTCCCAATGATGAATTGGCTGCAAAGCAGCAGCGACATGGCTGAGCAAGTACGTCAGCATGATTGGGCCAATACGCCCCTAGGACCGCTGGAACAGTGGCCGGACGTGTTAAAGACCACCGTGGCGCTGTGCTTCGCCTCCAGCTTTCCCCAGGCGATTGTCTGGGGCCCGCAGCTGATCACGCTCTACAACGATGCGTTTATCCCGATCCTGGGCAGCAAGCCCTACGCGTTGGGGCGCCCGTTCAACGAAGTGTGGGCCGAGGTGTGGGATGACGTCAGCCCCATCGCCAACGCCGCCTTCGAGGGCCACGCCACCTATATCGAAAACTTTCCCCTGGTGATTGAACGCGGCCCGAGGCGGGAGCAGGCGTACTTCACCTTCTGCTACAGCCCGATCCGCGATCCCCAAGGCAAGGTGGTCGGCATGCTCGACACCGTCACCGAGACCACCGCCACGGTGTTCCTGGCACGCCGCCTGGCGGTGCTGGACGCCATCGGCAACGCGGTGGTCAACGCCGTCGATGCCGAAGCCATCATGACCAGCACCACCCGCTTGCTGGCCGAGCACCTGCAGGTGAGCAATTGCGCCTACGCCGACATGGACGCCGATGAAGACGGCTTTACCATTCGTGACAATTGGACCGCGCCCGGCTCGCCCAGCATCATCGGCCGCTACAGCCTGGCGGCGTTCGGCGAGATGGCCGTCAAATGCCTGCGCGCCGGCGAGCCCCTGGTGATCCACGACAATCTGCGCGAGTTGCCACCCGCAGAGTCCGCCACCTTCCAGGCCCTTGGGGTGACGGCGACGATCTGCATGCCGCTGATCAAGAACGGTCGCCTGACCGCCCTGATGGCCGTCCATGACAAAAACCCACGCGCCTGGTCACCCTACGACCTGGCCCTGTTGCGGGAAGTCACCGAGCGCTCCTGGGCGCATATCGAGCGCGTGCGTGCCGATGCCGATGTGCGCAAGGGCCTGGCGGCCTATGCCGAACTGAACACCACTCTCGAACAGCGCGTCGAAGAACGCACCCTGGCGCTGGCCAAGGCCGAAGCCGCGCTGCGCCAGTCGCAGAAACTCGAAGCCATCGGCCAACTCACCGGCGGCGTGGCCCATGACTTCAACAACCTGCTGACCATCATTCGCTCATCGGTGGACTTCCTGCGTCAGCCAGACCTGCCGGAACAGCGTCGCCAGCGCTATATGGGCGCAGTGGCGGATACCGTAGAGCGGGCGAGCAAGTTGACCAGCCAATTGCTCGCCTTTGCCCGCCGCCAACCGCTGAACCCGGAAGTCTTCGACGTGGGCCAGCGCGTACAGAACATCGGCGAGATGCTGGAGAGCGTCACAGGCGCGCGTATTCATGTACGTGTCGAGATGCCTTCGCAGCCGTGTTTTGCGCGGATTGATGCCAGCCAGTTTGAAACCGCACTGATCAACATCGCCCTCAATGCACGGGACGCAATGGAGGGCCAGGGCACCCTGACCCTGAAGGTCCTCGGGGCACAGCCGTTGCCCCACATTCGCGGCGACGCCGGGTCGGGTAAGGCGTATGTCGCCATTTCGCTCGCCGATACCGGCCCCGGCATTCCCGAAGACACCGTCGAACGCATTTTCGAGCCGTTCTTCACCACCAAGGCGGTGGGTAAAGGCACCGGCCTGGGCCTGTCGCAAGTCTTCGGCTTCGCCAAGCAGTCGGAGGGCAATATCGATGTGACCAGCACGCCTGGCCAAGGCAGCGTATTCACCTTGTATCTGCCCCAGGTCGAAGCAGAAGCAGCGCCGCCCCCCTGCGAGGAAACGCTGGCGTCGTCCCACGACACATCACAGTGCCGGGTGCTGATTGTGGAGGACAATCTGGAGATCGGGCGGTTTGCCAGCCAGATTCTTCAAGACCTGGGCTACCAGGCCAGCTGGGTGACCGATGCCGAACAGGCCCTGACCCTTGCGGGGCACGATGGGAGGGCCTTCGATGTGATCTTCTCCGACGTGGTCATGCCCGGTATCACCGGCGTCGTCATGGCCAAGCTGCTGCGCCAGCGTCGAGCGGACCTGCCGGTGATACTGACCTCGGGCTACAGCGAAGAGCTGGCCGATAATGGCTATGACGGCTTCGAGTTCCTGCCCAAGCCTTACTCTGCCGAGCAGGTTTCGCGGGTATTGATCAAGGCCATGCACAAGGATTGAGCAGCGCCCTACTCCGCCACGGCCACTTGGTTGCGGCCCAATGCCTTGGCCCGGTACAGCGCTTTGTCGGCGCTGTTCATCAGGCCGTGCAGGTCCTCGTCCACGGCATGGGTAAACGCCACCCCAAGGCTGGCTGACAGCCCCTTGACCGGCTCGGCGGCCAAACCGGCTATAGCCTTGATCAGGTCCTCGGCAATATTGCGCGCGGTGTCCAACGACGTATTGGGCAACAACACGGCAAACTCTTCGCCGCCCAAGCGACCATACACATCGGCCTTGCGGAACGACGCACTGATCACCCCGCCAATCTGGCGCAAGACCTGATCGCCGGCCTGGTGCCCATAGGTGTCGTTGATTTGCTTGAAGTGGTCCATGTCCATCATCAGCGCGCACAGCGGCTGCTGGTTATGACGGCATTGCGCATACAGCAATTGCGCATGTTCGAAAAACGCCCGGCGGTTCATCAGGCCGGTCAGCTCATCGGTCTGTGCGGCACGGGTCGAGATGTTATGGGCCCGTTCCATTTGCCGGGTCAGGCGAAAGGCTTTCTCCAGTGCATCGGACAACTTGCGCGTGGCACTGGCCACAAACGTGGAAAACACCAGGACCGCGATGCCGATACCCACTTGCATCGATGTCGGCTGGAACAACAGCCACAGGGTGCACGGCAGCAACACCAGACCGATGGACACCAGGGTCATATAGCGATAGGCCGAATAACACGACACGGCACTGACCGACATCCCCACGGTGAACAGCATCACCAGCGCCTGGGACAACCGATCATCGGGGGGCATCAGCGCGAGTGCCCCAGCCCCCCAAATGCTCGCGGACAGTACCAGCGTGACCCAGTAGCGGCGCTCCCAGCGATCCGGGGTGCGTTCGCTGTTGGGGCAGCGGAACCAGTCCAGGAACATCTTGACCCGCAGCAGCGACGACGCGCCCAGCACCACCAGCCACACCACCATGAACGTGTGATCGAAGCGCTCCCAGCACAGCCAGCAGAGCATGGCGGCTGCCATGTAGCTGCCGAAAATGGCTGCAAATGACTGGCGAAACAACTGGTGCAAACGGTCGGTTCGCACCTGTGCCTCTATAAAGCAATCCTGATCCCGCCCATGCCCAAGGCCATTCATGAAATTCGCCTGATTCGACTGCCATGACAAAGGCGCCATTGTGGCACCCTGCCACCAGCGTGGACAACTGAATCCAGCAGGGTAGAGCCTTTAACTCCCGTCAGGCCGCAAAATCAGCACCCCCAACGGCGGCAGGTTCAACGACAGTGACACCGGTTGCCCATGGCGTGGCTCATCCTCGGTGAACACGCCACCGCCATTGCCGTAATTGGAACCCGCGTAGGTATCGGCGTCACTGTTGATCACCTCGCTCCAACGCCCACCGAACGGTACGCCCACCTTGTAGGCCTCACGGGGCACCGGGGTGAAATTGGCCACCACCAGCACCGGCTTGCCGTCCTTGCTCCAGCGTAGCCAGGCGTAGACGCTGTTGATCGCGTCGTCGCCGATCAGCCACTGGAACCCCTGAGGCGCATCATCCTGCTCGTGCAGGGCCGGCTCTTCGCGATACAGGCGGTTCAAGTCACCCACCAGCTTTTGCACGCCTTTGTGCTCGGCGTACTGCAGCAAGTACCAGTCCAGTTGCTGGTCGTGGTTCCACTCGCGCCACTGGCCGAATTCGCAGCCCATGAACAGCAGCTTCTTGCCCGGATGCATCCACATGAACGCCAGGTAGGCGCGCAGGTTGGCAAACTTCTGCCAACGGTCGCCCGGCATCTTGTCGATCAGCGAGTGCTTGCCGTGCACCACTTCATCGTGGGAAATCGGCAGGATGAAGCGCTCGGACCACGCATACACCAGGCCGAAGCTCAGCTCGTTATGGTGATGGGCGCGATAGACCGGATCCTGCTGGATGTAATGCAAAGAATCGTGCATCCAGCCCATGTTCCACTTGTAGTTGAAGCCCAGGCCGCCCTGTTGGGTGGGCTGGCTGACGCCGGGCCAGGCGGTGGACTCTTCGGCGATCACCAGGGCGCCGGGCGCTTCCAGTGCCACCACGTCGTTCAAGTGGCGCAGGAAGTCGATGGCTTCCAGGTTCTCGCGCCCGCCATGGCGGTTGGGCACCCATTCGCCGGCCTTGCGCGAATAGTCGCGGTACAACATTGACGCCACAGCGTCCACGCGCAGCCCGTCAATGTGGAAGTGTTTGAGCCAATGCAGTGCCGAGGCCAGCATGAAGCCGTGGACCTCAGTGCGGCCCAGGTTGTAGATCAGCGTGTCCCAGTCCTGATGGAAGCCTTCCAGCGGGTTGGCGTATTCATACAACGCAGTGCCGTCGAATTGCGCCAGGCCGTGGGTGTCGGTGGGGAAATGCGCCGGCACCCAGTCGAGGATCACGCCGATATCGGCCTGATGGAGCGCGTTGATGAAATAGGCGAAGTCCTCCGGCGAGCCAAAACGCGCCGTCGGTGCGAACTGTGAAAGCGCCTGGTAACCCCACGAACCGCCGAACGGGTGTTCCATGATCGGCATCAATTCGACGTGGGTGAAGCCCAGTTGCTGCACATACGGCACCAACCGCTCGGCCAGCTCGCGCCAGGTGTATTGGCGCGCTACTTCGCCGGCCTCGTCCAGCTCGCACTGCCAGGAGCCCACATGCAACTCGTAGATCGACAGCGGCGCCGTGGCCTTCTGTCGCTCGACCCGCGCTTGCATCCACTCATGGTCCTGCCAGTCCACCTGCAACGGCGCGGCGACTTTCGAGGCGGTATCGGGTGGCAACTGGGTCGCCAGCGCCATCGGGTCGGCCTTGAGCGGCAGAATCCCGTGGGCGCCGAGGATTTCGTACTTGTAGGCGGCGCCAGGTTGCAGGCGGGGAATGAAGATCTCCCACACGCCCGACGGATGCCGCAGGCGCATCGGGTGGCGGCGGCCGTCCCAGATATTGAAGTCCCCCACCACCGAGACCCGCCGCGCATTCGGCGCCCACACGGCAAAACGCACGCCGTCTACGCCATCGACGCTGGTCACCTGGGCCCCCAGGCAACTGCTGAGGTCACGGTGGTTGCCTTCGGCGAACAGGTACAGGTCCATCTCCCCCAGCAACAGTTGCTGGAAGCTGTAAGGGTCTTCGGTGATCTGCTCGCCACCGGCCCACTGGATTTTCAGCAAGTACGCCTGGCGGGTGTTGAACTGCCCGACGAACAGGCCCGGCACCTGGGTCGCATCCAGGCTGCCGATCTGTTCACCGCCATCGCGGCTCAGCACCTGGACACTCAAGGCCTCCGGCAGGAACGCGCGGATAAATTGGCCGCCCTGCTCGTCATCGTGTGGCCCGAGAATGGAAAACGGGTCGTGGTGCTCGGCGCGCACCAGCGCTTCGACGTCCTTGGACGCCGGCATGGCTGTCAACTTCGGTTGCAGCGGTTCTTTATTCGTAAAGCTCATGACGTCTCCCCACCGCGTGCAGTGTTCGATTTAGATGTAATCCCGCTCAACAACCCGTGCAAGCCCCGCAGGGGCACCGGCAACCAGGTCGGGCGGTTTTCCGCTTCGTACGCTACCTCATACGCGGCCTTCTCCAGGCTGAACAACGTCAGCGCGGCGTCCTGGCCCTTGGCATCCTGCCAGTCATGCGCCAGTGTAGACGCAGCGGCCTGATAAGCCTGGATAAATGCCTGGCGGGCCTCTTTCAGGTAGCGATCGGTCACGCGCCTGCGCGCCTGGTCCGCTGCGGGCGAGTGATCCACCCCTTGTACGTTCAAGGCCATGGCCGCCGCGTAGTCAAAGGAGCGCAACACGCCGCTCACATCTTTATACGGGCTGTGCTTGCCGCGCCGTTCATGCAGCGGCCGCGCCGGTTCGCCTTCAAAGTCGATCAGGTAGGCATCGCCCTTCACCACCAGCACCTGGCCCAGGTGCAAGTCACCATGAACCCGAATGCGCAGCCCGCCCAAGGTGGCTTTCGCCAGCGCCTGGACATGCGCGCCGATGGCTTTTTTCTGCGCCAGCAATTCACTGACCAGCGCCTGATCGGCAGGGTTCAATTGGCTTTGATGCAGCTTGAGCAATTGCAATGCACGGTCGATCTGCGTCCCAACGTCCTTGGCCCAGGCTTGGGTATCCTTGGCGCTGGTCGGTTCGGGGTTGAAGTCCTTATTGGTCGTGTTGGCACCCAGTACCCCGTGCATTTCACCCAGGCGCTGGCCGAGCAGCCCGGCGAAGTCCGCCAGCTCGCCCAATGCGTTGTAATGCTGTTCCTGTTCGGAGATGGCCTCGGCCAGTTCATCGCGGATGGCACGTTCCAGATTGTTCTGGGTCCAGCTCCATGCGTCACCCTGGTTGCTCAAGTAGCCCTGGGCGATCATCAGCAGGTTGTCCTCGCCTGCGCCATCATGGCGAATCACCGAACCCATCAGCGGCGAGATATTCGGGTAACCCGCCTGCGTCAGGTACGCGCTCATTTCCAGCTCCGGGTGCACCCCGGCGCTGACTTTGCGGATCAGCTTGAGCACCAGGCTCTCGCCCACCACCACCGAGCTGTTGGACTGCTCGGCAGACAAGTAACGTACCGGCGACTCGTCCGTCAGTTGCAGCGTGTCCAAGTGTGGCGTGGCTTCAAAACGCAGGTCGCCGTCGCTGCCGTTTAACACGGTACCGGCCTGCAGGCCTTGGATCACCGCGCGGATAAAGTGCTCCAGGCTGAAGGCGTCCGTCACCAGGCCGACCTGACGCACCCGCCGTACCCGGGCCAGGGCCAACTGTTGCGGCAAGGCGCTGGTGAACTGGTCTTCGCCAAGAAAACCGAACGGCAGCTGATAACGGCTGACCTGGCCACCGGCGGTCACCTCAAGCTCGCTGAGCAAGACCGGGTGCTGGGGGTCGCCAAAGCGCACACCGTAGGCGATGCGCACGCTGTCGATGGCGGTGTCCTTGCCGGCAAACCAACGGCGCTTGGGCAGCCAGGCGGGCAGCGAGGTCTGTTCGAGGGCGGTGCGACACGGTTCGTCGAGCAGCTCTTCCATGCGTTTTTTCAATACCAGGGTGGTGAAGTCCGGCATGCTTTGCGCCGGCTCCACGTGCCAGCTGGGCATCTGGTTTTCCGCCGCCAGCACGAACCAATAGAAGCCATACGGCGCCAGGGTCAGCAGGAAATTCAGCTGGCCGATGGGCGGGAACGCATTGCCGCCGAGCATCTCCACCGGGACCATGCCGGCAAAGGCCGATAGGTCCAGCTCGGCCGCCTGGGCGCTGCGCGAGACGTTGGCCACACACAGGATGATTTCGTTGCGCCCGTCTTCGCCGGTGAATTCGCGGGTATACGCCAGGATGCGGCGATTGCTTGGCGAGAGCATTTTCAGGCTGCCGCGCCCAAACGCCTTGGACTGCTTGCGCACCGCTAGCATGCGGCGGGTCCAGTTCAACAGTGAGTGCGGGTCCTGGGCCTGGGTTTCGACGTTGACCGACAGATAGCCGTACTGCGGATCCATGATCGGTGGCAGCACCAGGCTGGCCGGGTCGGCGCGGGAGAAACCGCCGTTGCGGTCAATGGACCATTGCATCGGCGTGCGCACGCCATCGCGGTCGCCGAGGTAGATATTGTCGCCCATGCCGATTTCGTCGCCGTAATACAGGGTCGGCGTGCCGGGCATCGACAGCAGCAGGCTGTTGAGCAACTCCACACGGCGGCGGTCGCGCTCCATCAAGGGCGCCAGGCGCCGGCGAATGCCCAGGTTGATGCGTGCGCGGCGGTCAGCAGCGTAGTAGTTCCACAGGTAGTCGCGCTCTTTATCGGTGACCATTTCCAGGGTCAGTTCGTCGTGGTTGCGCAGGAAGATCGCCCATTGGCAGTTGGCGGGGATCTCCGGGGTCTGGCGCAGGATATCGGTGATCGGGAAGCGATCCTCCTGGGCCAGCGCCATGTACATGCGCGGCATCAGCGGGAAGTGGAACGCCATGTGGCACTCATCGCCGTCATCGCCCTTGCGGTCGCCGAAATACAGCTGCGTGTCTTCCGGCCACTGGTTGGCCTCGGCGAGCAGCATGCGGTCGGGGTAATGGGCGTCGATCTCGGCGCGGATCTGCTTGAGGACGTCGTGGGTTTCCGGCAGGTTTTCGTTGTTGGTGCCATCGCGCTCGATCAGGTAAGGGATGGCGTCCAGGCGCAGGCCGTCGATGCCCATGTCCAGCCAGTAGCGCATCACCGACAGCACGGCTTTCATCACCTGCGGGTTGTCGAAATTGAGGTCCGGCTGGTGGGAATAAAAACGGTGCCAGAAGTACTGGCCGGCGACCGGGTCCCAGGTCCAGTTGGACTTTTCGGTGTCGAGGAAAATGATGCGGGTGCCGTCGTATTTCTGGTCGTCATCGGACCACACGTAGAAGTCCCGCGCCGCCGAGCCCGGCTTGGCCTTGCGCGCCCTCTGGAACCACGGGTGCTGATCGGAGGTATGGTTGATCACCAGTTCAGTGATGACCCGCAACCCGCGTTTGTGGGCTTCGGCGATAAAGCGCCGGGCATCGGCCATGGTTCCGTAGTCGCTGTGCACGCCCCGGTATTCGGCAATGTCATAGCCGTCATCGCGGCGTGGCGAGGGGTAGAACGGCAGCAGCCAGATGGTGTTGACACCCAGGTCGGCGATGTAGTCGAGCTTGGCGATCAGGCCGGGAAAATCACCGATGCCGTCGTTGTTGGAGTCGAAATAGGATTTGACGTGAACCTGGTAGATCACCGCGTCCTTGTACCAGAGCGGGTCTTTGATGAAGGTGGCAGCCTTGGGTTTCTTCGCCATTGGAAACTCCTGAAATACTCGAAAAATCGTGCAGACTGAACCGGGTCAATGTGGGAGGGGCTTGCCCCCTCCCACATGTTGCTCTTCACCAGGCTCAGGAGGTGCTGATGCGCCAGATCCCGAACGGCATCTGCGGCTCCAGCCGCGTCCACTGGGTCTTGCCATACCAGGTCCAGCGGTGGCCGTTCATTAGGTCTTCGCCCTGGGTCTGCGCATCGTCCGGCAGGCCCAATTCCCACAACGGCAACTCAAAGTGGGCCTCCTGGGCATTGAACGGATCGAGGTTGACGGCTACGAGGATGAAGTTGCTGCCGTCCTCGCTGCGCTTGCCGAAGTACAGGATATTGTCGTTCCAGGCGTTGTAGAGCTTCAGGCCCAGGTGAGTCTGCAAGGCCGGGTTTTGGCGGCGAATGCGGTTGAGCTGGGCGATCTCGGCGATGATATTGCCGGGTGCGGTGAAGTCCCGAGGGCGAATCTCGTATTTCTCCGAGTCCAGGTATTCCTCTTTGCCCGGCACCGGTGCCGCTTCACATAGCTCAAAGCCCGAATACATGCCCCACAGGCCCGAGCCCATGGTGGCCAGCGCGGCGCGGATCAAAAAGCCCGGGCGCCCGGATTCATGCAGGAACCCTGGGTTGATATCCGGTGTATTGACGAAAAAATTCGGCCGGTAGCATTCGCGCCACGGCGACTCGTTCAATTGCGCCAGGTATTCGGCCAGTTCGGCCTTGGTGTTGCGCCAGGTGAAGTAGGTGTAGCTCTGGGAGTAACCGACCTTGCCCAGGCGCGCCATCATCGCCGGGGTGGTGAAGGCTTCGGCGAGGAAGATCACCTCGGGATGCTTTGCCCGTACATCGGCGATCAGCCACTGCCAAAAGGGCAGCGGCTTGGTGTGGGGGTTGTCGACGCGAAAGGTCTTCACGCCCTCTTCCACCCAGCCCACCACGATGTCGCGCAGTTCAGTCCACAGGCCTGGGACCGCATCCGCGGCATAGAAGTCGACGTTGACGATGTCCTGGTACTTCTTTGGCGGGTTCTCGGCATATTTGATCGTGCCGTCCGGGCGCCAGTTGAACCAGCCCGGGTGCTCTTTGAGCCACGGGTGGTCCTGGGAGCACTGGATGGCGAAGTCCAGGGCGATCTCCAGGCCATGCTCGGCGGCGGCCTTGACCAGGCGACGGAAGTCTTCGCGGCTGCCCAACTGCGGGTGGATGGCCTCGTGGCCGCCGTCCTCGCTGCCGATGGCATAGGGGCTGCCCGGATCATCGGGGCCTGCGGTTAGGGAATTGTTCTTGCCTTTGCGGTGGCTGCGCCCGATCGGGTGGATCGGCGGGAAGTACAGCACGTCGAACCCCATGTCATGGATCATCGACAGGCGCGAGTGCACGTCGTTGAACGTACCGTGGCGGGCCGGATCGTCGGTGATCGAACGGGGAAACAGCTCGTACCAACTGGCAAATTGCGCCGCCTCGCGCTCCACATCAATCGGGTAGACGGTGCTGATGCTCAAGTAGGCGCGGTGGTCGGCCTGGGTCATCAGGTGTGCACTGTCTTCGTGCAAAAACAGCGCGACCTGCTCGGTTTCCAGCAAACCGGAGAGTTCGTGGTGCAACAGCATCAGGCGGTCACGCAGTTCGTTGTCGCTGCGTTCGGCGGCCTGCAGCACCAGGCTGCGGCCTTCCTGCAACTCCAGGCTGACCGGCACCCCGGCTTCATGTTTTTTGCGCAGTTCATAGCAGAAGCTGGCGTAGGTATCGATCCAGGCCTCGATGCAGTATTCGTGAGGGCCCTGGACGGTGACGGTAAACGCCCCTTCCCAGCCATTGTTGCCCACGTCGTTCATGACCACGCTGTGCCAGCTTTCGTCATGCAGCGGGCGCCAACGGATCAATACGGCCAGCTTGTCGTGGCCATCGGCGAATACCTTGCTGGTGACGTTGACCCGCTGGCCCACCACAGCCTTGACGGCAAATTCGCCGCCGTCGATCACGGGTGAAGTGCTTTCGATCGCGATCCTGGGCAGCAACAGCGCCTGGGACAGCGGCAATATGGAGTCTTCTGGAGCCAGTGTTTCAGCAGTCATCGAGCATCTTCCCCTTACGCCCTGTGGACGCTCTTTGCTTGATCCGAATTCCGATACGGCAGCGCTCTCCCTGAGCAGGGCCGCTATAGGTCCGAGCCTGGGCCAAGGTTAAAAGTTCAGCTGGATGTTCCGCCATTGGGCGGGGAATCAATTGGCCCCGGTGGATGTCCACCACTGGAGCAAAGCACAAAGGAGGCCACACCGATGAATATCCCTATCCCGGCTGAAACCCCGGACCCGAATATCGACAACCCGACCTTGCCCCCCACGGAGCCGGAGCCGATTCCTGAGAAGGAACCGCCGGAAACCCAACCGCCAGCGGTGGAAGAACCACCAACGACAATGCCACCGGTAATTGTAAGAACCAGCTGACGGCGACGGGAGGCTCGCTCGAAAACAAGATATCGCCCTTCGAGCGGACCTCATGAAAAACCGAAATTTCCTTCGCTATTAAGAAAATATTGCTTAAGCCCAGCTTTATATACTGACCTCGCGAAATGCTCCCCCCACCCTTTGGGATAAGGCGTTTCAGTCCATTCTTCGTGAGGTTATATATGTCGACCATCCCTCCTCAGCTGACCCCGAACTACGTACCGTCCACCCCCGTCACTCCGGCGCACACCGATGCAACGCCTCTGGCTGAGCTGAACTCGCTGTTATCCCAGCACAACATCCACTGCATTCTGCACGCCCCGAACTCCTTTCATTCCCGCACACAGCTTGACAAAGTCCGCAGACTGTTAACTGAAGACAACATCCGGTTGATGTTGCACGGTGAGAATGCTGAAGCGAACGCCAAAACCCTCGAAGCGCTCGGTAAACAGTTAAATCCGGACATGATCAGCACCAACCTGGAATCCGCCAGGCGTGATGCGGAAGAAACCCTGATCAAGGAGCTCAGGTTGAAAGGGCTTGAAAACTTGATGAAAGCATATTCTGGCAGTGACACCGCAGATCTGCTGAACGCTTATCATAAGTCGAAAGACGATGTGGAGACCCTTGGCAAGAACCATTCAGCAATGGGACGTATGGCTGGGTTCTTGACTGGGTTTGGTAGTCTGTTGAACATGCACAGGCTCGACTCTTTACGCACAGAACGAGTGCCCGCCGAACGCCAACACGGTCCTGAAACCTACAGCGTCAACATGAAGGTCCCTTATTAAGTCAGGTCTCCTTGTCCAACAGCTTGACGATCCTTGGCATCACGCTGAACACCGCCAGGGCCAGCAAGGTACTCAACACCGCCGTCGACTCGCGGCCCATTCCCGCCGCCACCCCAATGGCGGCGGTCATCCATAACCCGGCAGCGGTGGTCAGGCCTTTGACGTGCTGGCCCTCTTCATCTTCCTTGCCCTTGAGGATCGTCCCTGCGCCGAGGAAACCAATCCCCGCGATCACCCCCTGGACCACACGACTCATGGCATCCGCCTGGTTGCCAGACATCTGAGGTACCAGCACAAACAATGCGGCGCCCATTGCCACCAGCATATGGGTGCGCACACCGGCAGCCTTGCCCTTGTGCTCGCGCTCAAACCCGAGGATGCCGCCCAACAGCGCTGCGATCAGCAGGCGAACAGTGATTTGAGTGAGCTGTTTCGCGTCGCCAAGGTCGGCGAATTCGGCCTGCAGGGTTTGCCACACTTCGTGCCACCAGGCGTCCATGGATGCTGTCCTTTATTTATGGATAAAGGATGGACAGCGGCGACCGCCAGTCAGTTGCCTTGAACCCACACACCTTGCTGCCCCCTAACCTTCATACCCCATGAAAAAGGAGATCGGCATGCCCCTGCGTATCGAAAACCAACTGTGCTACTTCATGCTCGATGACAATGGCCAGGAACAGAGCGTGCCGGCGACCCGCGTCCATATCGTTACCGACACCGACAAATCCATGTCGTACGTGGAACTGGCCGCCGAGCGGATCTATATCACCGAAGCCGAGGCCGACGCCCTGACGGTGGCAGGTGCCCATGATGGGCGCCAACATGTAAAGGCTGAAGAACCTGGTTCGCTGATTTAATTGACCTGTATCAGCACGCGCCAGATCTAGCTGCACCTCCAGCGCCATGGGGTGCAGCACATTGACGCAGGCCCATGGCCAAAGCCCATCTGATCCGCTTTTTATCGCCATACCTGAGCCTGTTATGCAAACAGACCGGCGCGCATAGTTCATCGGCCTGATGGAGGCTGATGAGCGAACGACCATGAGCGAACGAATCCCAACCGTGGAAACCTTTGAGCCGATCCACCCAAAGAAGGTGAAGGCCAAATCCAGCGACAACCTGATCCATACCCGCAGTTTCACCGGCCTGTTCCGCACCTTGCGCGTAGCTGGCGCGGGCTTTCTGTTCCTGGCGTTCTTCGGCACGGTGTGGCTGAACTGGGGTGGGCGGCAAGCCGTGCTGTGGGATTTGGCCGAGAGTAAATTCCATATTTTCGGCGCCACCTTCTGGCCCCAGGACTTCATCCTGTTATCGGCTTTGCTGATCATCTGTGCCTTCGGCCTGTTTGCGATTACGGTGTTCGCCGGCCGCGTGTGGTGTGGCTACACCTGCCCGCAAAGCTCGTTTACCTGGCTGTTCATGTGGTGCGAAAAGCTCACCGAGGGCGAGCGCAACCAACGTATCAAGCTGCAAGCGGCGCCCTGGAGCCTGAACAAACTCGCGCGACGCTCGGCCAAACACATGTTGTGGCTGGGCATCAGCGTGCTCACCGGGCTGACCTTTGTCGGCTACTTCACGCCGATCCGCCCCCTGGCCGCCGAACTGCTGACCTGGCAAATGGGGGGCGTGAGTCTCTTCTGGGTGCTGTTTTTTACCGCCGCCACCTACATCAACGCCGGCTGGCTGCGTGAAGCGGTGTGCATGCATATGTGTCCGTATGCGCGGTTCCAGAGCGTGATGTTCGATAAAGACACCCTGACCATTTCCTACGATAGCGCCCGTGGCGAGCATCGCGGCCCGCGTAAACGCGAGGTCACGCCGGCCGCTGTCGGCCTGGGTGACTGTATTGACTGCCAGCTGTGCGTGCAGGTCTGCCCCACCGGCATCGACATCCGCGACGGCCTGCAAATGGAGTGCATCGGCTGCGCGGCGTGCATCGACGCCTGCGATTCGATCATGGACAAGATGGGCTATGCGCGGGGCTTGGTGAGCTACACCTCCGAGCATCAACTCCAAGGCGGCAAGACCCACCTGCTCAGGCCGCGCCTGATCGGCTACAGTGCGGTGCTGCTGGTGATGATTGCGGCGTTGGTGGTGGCATTGGTGGAGCGGCCAATGGTGTCGCTGGACGTGACCAAGGACCGTGGCATGTTCCGCGAGAACGCCCAGGGCCAGATCGAAAACATCTACAGCCTCAAGGTCATCAACAAGACACAGCAGCGCCAGGAATACCGGGTGCAGCTGCTGGATGCAGAGGGTTTCCAACTGCAAGGCAAGACCGAGATCAGCCTGGCACCGGGGGAAATCGTCGATGTGCCGGTTTCGGTGGCATTGCTGGCCGACAAGCCGGCGAGCAGTTCGCAGACAGTGCGCTTCAAGGTTTCGGATGTGGACGAGCCGTGGATCTACAGCGCCGCCGACAGTCGCTTTGTGGCACCGCTCAACCGCTGAGACCTCGCTATCGAAAATGATGCAGATCAAATGTGGGAGGAGGCTGGACTCATATTACCTATTTGTTTAAGGCCAACATGAAACGCTACGAAAAATTCGCCGATGACATCGCAGAACTGATCCGCTCCGGCGTGCTCGGCCCCGGCCAGCGTGTGCCGTCGGTACGCTATGCCAGCCAGACCTATGGCGTCAGCCCGTCCACGGTGTTCCAGGCCTACTACCTGTTGGAGCGTCGCGGGCTGATCCGGGCACGGCCGCGCTCCGGCTATTTCGTCAACACCCATGCACCCAGCCCGTTCTCCGAACCGGTGGTGAGCGAGCAGGTGCATGAGTCCACCGAAGTCGATGTCAGCGAACTGGTGTTCTCGGTACTCGATTCGATCAAAGACCCCAACACCGTGCCCTTCGGCTCGGCCTTCCCCAGCCCCATGCTGTTCCCGCTGCCGCGCCTGGCCCGCTCCCTGGCCAGCGCCAGCCGCGAGATGGACCCGCGTCTGGTGGTCACCGACATGTCGCCGGGCAACCCGCAACTGCGTCGGCAGATTGCCCTGCGCTATATGGTCGGCGGCCTGATGCTGCCCATGGAGGAGCTGCTGATCACCAACGGCGCCCTGGAAGCGTTGAACCTGTGCCTGCAAGCGGTCACCGAACCGGGCGACCTGGTGGCCATCGAGGCCCCGGCGTTCTACGCCTGCCTGCAAGTGCTGGAACGCCTGAAGCTCAAGGCGGTGGAAATCCCCGTGCACCCGCGCGACGGCATCGACCTCAACGCCCTGGCGCAAACCCTGGAGCGCTACCCGATCAAGGCCTGCTGGACCATGACCAGTTTCCAGAATCCCATGGGCGCCACATTGCCGGAAGCAAAGAAGCAGGCGCTGGTGGAACTGCTGCGTAGCCACCAAGTGCCGTTGATCGAGGACGACGTGTACGCCGAGCTGTACTACGGGCAGCAGGCACCCAAGCCGGCCAAGGCCTTCGACAACGAAGGCCTGGTGATGCACTGCGGCTCCTTCGCCAAGAGTCTGGCGCCGGGCTATCGCGTCGGCTGGGTGGCGGCCGGGCGCTATGCGCAGAAGGTCGAGCGCTTGAAGCTGATGACCTCGCTGTGCCCTTCGATGCCGGCGCAAGCGGCGATTGCCGACTACCTGCAACACGGCGGCTATGACCGCCACTTACGTAAACTGCGCTATGCCCTGGAAGAACAGCAAAGCGCCATGCTGGCGGCTATCGCCCGCTACTTCCCGGCGCAGACACGGGTGAGCCAGCCGGCCGGCGGGTATTTCCTGTGGCTGGAATTGCCGGAGCAGACCGATTCGTTGAAGTTGTTCCAGATGGCGCTGGCGCAAGGCATCAGCATTGCGCCGGGGCCGATCTTTTCTGCGACCCAGCGCTTTCGCAACTGTATTCGCCTGAACTACGGCAGCCCGTGGACCGAGGTCTCGGAGAAGGCGATGGAGACGTTGGGGCGGATTGTGCGGTCGTTTTGAGGGATGGCGTTGCGCTTTCTGACGCCATCGGGGGCAAGCCCCCGATGGCCATGGGTATCTACACAACTTCCAGTGAATACGGAATCTATGGCAATTAGGCTTCTGTGGTGAGCGGGCTTGTCGAATCGTCGCACCGCCCGCTCACCACAGAGTTATGTGTCAGCCTTTAAGAGTTGTGTAGATACCTATGCCCCGATGGCGCCGGTACAGGCACTGCATCACTAGCGCCCGCCACCCAAATCCAGAAAAGTCCCCGTGGCATACGAAGCCTTGTCCGACAGCAGCCAGATAATCGCTTCCGCCACTTCATCCGGCCGCCCGCCACGGGCCATGGGAATACCGGACTCGAGCTTGCTGACCCGGTCCGGGTCGCCGCTCAGGGCGTGGAAGTCGGTGAAGATGTAGCCGGGGCGCACCGCGTTGACGCGGATGCCCTCGCCCGCCACTTCTTTCGACAGGCCGAGGGTGAAGGTGTCGAGTGCGCCCTTGGATGCGGCGTAGTCGACGTACTCACCCGGCGAACCCAGGCGTGCAGCCACCGACGACACATTGACGATACTGCCGCCCTGCCCGCCATGCTTGGGCGACATCCGCAGCACCGCGTGCTTGGCACACAGGATCGGACCGAGCACATTGGTCTTGAGAATGTTCAGGATGCGGAACTCGGACATCTCATCCACCCGCGACTTGTGCCCCACGGTGCCGGCATTGTTCACCAGCGCGGTGACCCGGCCCAGTTCGGCGTCCACGCGATGGAACAGCGCAATCACCTCATCTTCGATACTGACATCCGCGCGCACCGCAATCGCCTGGGCACCGAGGCCGCGAACCTGCTCGAGCACGCTGTGGGCGGCTTTTTCATCGGAGTGATAGTTGATGCAGATGCGATAGCCCTCGCGGGCAGCCAGCAATGCCGTCTCGGCGCCGATACCACGGCTCCCCCCGGTGATGATGAGGACTTTGTCCATGCGTGCGGTCTCCTGATCCAACCTGGTGTTTAGGGTTGGATCCGATACTAACCGTCACGCACGGCTTTTGTCAGGCGCCGCTGCATCTTCGCCGCGCTGGATATGGGCCATGAAACCGTCCGCCGGCAACGGGTGGCCGAGCAGGTAGCCTTGCAGGGAGTTACACCCCAACCGCGTGAGAAAACTCTGCTGCACATCGGTTTCCACGCCTTCGGCGACGATTCGCAGCCCCAGCGCCTGGCCCAAGGCAACAATGGCAGACACGATGGCGGCGTCGTCGCTGTCATGCTCCAGGTCACGCACAAAACCACGGTCGATCTTCAACTCGTTGGCCGGCAGGCGCTTGAGGTACATCAGGCTGGAGTAGCCCGTGCCGAAATCGTCGATGGACAGGTCCACGCCCATGTCCGACAGCTGCTGCAACACCGTCATGCTCGCATCGGCGTCGCTCATCGCGGTGGTCTCGGTGATTTCCAGGGTCAGGCTGTTGGCCGGCAACCGGTGCTGCGCCAGGGCGCCGGCCACGCTGTTGACCAGCCCGGCGTGGCAAAACTGCAACGCCGACAAGTTCACCGCGATGCGCCAGTGCTCATAACCCTGGGCGTACCACAGGCTCATTTGGCGACAGGCTTCATTGAGCACCCATTCGCCGATGGGGATGATCAGGCCGGTTTTTTCCGCCAGTTCGATAAAGGTCGCCGGCAACAACAAGCCTTGTTGCGGATGCTCCCAGCGCACCAGCGCTTCGGCGCCCACCGGGATCCCACTGATCGCATCAAACTTGGGCTGGTAATACAGCCGGAACTGCTCGTGCTCAAGAGCATTGCGCAGGTCTTGCAGCAGCTGCAATTGCTTGCGCGCATTGGTGTTCATCGACACATCAAAGAAGCTGTAGCCGTTCTTGCCCATGCCCTTGGCATGGTACATGGCGGCGTCGGCGTTCATCAGCAGTTCCTGGGGGGTGTTGCCATTGCCCGGGAACATGGCGATGCCGACGCTGGCGGAAATCTTCAGCTCATGCTCGGCCACCTGGAACGCGCGGTTGATCAGCACCACCTGGCGTTCGGCAAGGCCGAGGGCATCGTCGGGCTGGGTCAACTGCACCAGCAATACAAACTCATCGCCGCCGATGCGGGCCAGGGTGTCGTGACTGCGCAGGTCTTCGCGCAGGCGCAGGCCGACTTCGCGCAACAGCTGGTCGCCCATGTGATGGCCAAAGGCATCGTTGACCGGCTTGAAGCCATCCAGGTCGATGAACATCAGGGCAAAGCAACCGCCCTGCTCCTTTACCGCCTCGATGGCCTGTTGAATACGATCGGCCAGCAAGGTGCGATTGGGCAGGCCGGTGAGCATATCGTGCAGGGCCAGGTGGGTCAGTTCCTGGTTGGCTTGGGTCAACGAGTCGGCGAGCACCGCAGTACGGGCTTCCAGGCGCGCGTCGAGCAACGACGTCAGCAACGCGATGGCCAGTACCGCCAGGGTCGTCACCAACACCAGGTTATCCAGGCCCTTGCCGCTCAAGCCATCCAGCACGGCGGCGCAGTAACTTTCATCGGCAAAGCCTGCGGCCGCCATGCCGGTGTAATGCATGCCGACGATTGCAAAGCCCATCACCACCGCCGCACCACCACGGGCCAGGCGTACATAAGGCGTGTTGCGGCGCAGGTTGAACGCAATCAACAGTGCGGCTCCGGACGCCACCACCGCGATCAGCAACGACAGGCCAAATAGCGTGGGGTCATAGTCGATGCCCGGCGTCATGCGCATCGCGGCCATGCCGGTGTAGTGCATGCTGGCAATACCGCTGCCCATGACCAGCGCGCCAAACGCCAGTTGCCAGGCAGGCAAACGCGCTTGGCTGACCAGCCATAATGCAAAGCCGCAGGACAATACCGCGATCAACAACGACAGCGCGGTGATACCGATGTCGAAGCCCAAGGCAAACGGCAGGCGCAACGCCAGCATGCCGATAAAGTGCATGGACCAGACGCCTACCCCCATCGCCATGGCCCCGCCGGCTATCCATAAATACACAGCGCGCCCCTTGGCGGTCGCGATGCGGCCGGTGAGGTCCAGGGCGGTGTAGGAAGCGAGGATCGCGACAAACAGCGAGATCGCGACCAGCGAGGGGGAATAGCTACCGATAAGCATGGGACTTCTCGTGGGCAACGGACCCGAAACGCCCGTACCAAGTGGCAAAGCGGGCGATTGTAGCGAGAATAATTCTTGAACAGTTGATTAATTATCAGAGGGCCATTAGTGGCAGTTTGACGCCAATCTACTGATTGAAATTACCCACACACTGCGTTCCCACACACGTGAGAACGATCGATCAATCCTTCTCGGCAATCGGCGTCTGCCCATCCCAACCACCACCCAGCGCGGCGATCAGTTGCACGCTGGCCACCAGGCGGCTCTGCAACAGGGTCAACACGGTGCGCTCGTTACTCAGCGCCGTGGCCTGGACCGTCACCACATCCAGATAGGCAATCAGCCCGGCCTTGTACTGGTTCTGGGTCAAGCGCAGCGATTCTCGGGCGGCCTCGAGGGCTTCGTTGCTGACCACCGCCTCGTCTTCCAGCACCTTGAGCTGGACCATGTAGTTTTCCACTTCACGGAAGCCGTCGAGCACGGTCTGGCGGTACTTGGCCACGGTTTCGTCGTAGGACGCCACGGTGCGGTCGACTTCCGCCGAGCGTTGGCCGCCGTCGAACAGGGTCATGGCCAGTTTCGGCCCTACCGACCAGAAGCGGTTCGGCAGGCTGATCCAGTCGGCATAGGTGCTGCTGGAATAGCCGCCGGCCAGGCTCAGCGTCAGGTCCGGGTAATAGGCGGCCTTGGCCACGCCAATATTGGCGTTGGCGGCGATCACCGAGCGTTCGGCCGAGGCGATGTCCGGGCGCCGTTCAAGCAATTGCGACGGCAGGCTGACCGGAATCTGCGGCAGGGCCGGGATGTCCTTGCTCACCGCCAGGCTGAAGTTGGCCGGTGCCTCGCCGATCAACACGGCGATGGCGTTTTCCAGTTGGGCACGTTGCCAGATCAGGTCGATCAGGCTGGCCTGGGTGGTCTTGAGCTGGGTTTGCGCCTGGGCCACCGCGTCCTTGCCGGAAACCCCGGCGCGGTATTGGTTTTCGGTCATTTGCAGGGAGCGCTGGTAGGTGTCCAGCGTGGCTTGCAGCAGGCGGGTCTGCTCGTCCATGACCCGCAGTTGCAGGTAGCTTTGCACCAGTTCCGACTGTTGGCTCAGGCGCATCGCGGCCAGATCCGCCGAGCTGGCTTCGGCACTGGCCTCGTTGGCCTCCAGGCCACGGCGCAACTTGCCCCAGATATCGGCTTCCCAGCTCACGCCGAGCTGCGCATTGAGGGTGTCACGGATCCCGCTGCTGGAACTGCTGAGGCTGGCGCTGCTGCTGCCGGTGCCCTGGCTGGCGCGGGTTTTGCCCGCGCTCAGGTCGACGCTGGGGTAAAACGCCCCGCGTGAACTGCGCACCAGGGCCTGGGCCTGGCGAAAACGCGCTTCGGCCTGGGCCACGGTCTGGTTGGAATTATTCAGGCGCAGCACCAGGTCGTTGAGTTGGCGGTCGCCATACAGCTCCCACCAGGCGCCACGGGCCAGGGAATCACTCGGCGCGGCCTGGCGCCAGCCCTGGGCTTCCTTGAACTGCGCGGGTTCAGTGACTTCCGGGCGTTTGTAATCCGGGCCGACGGCACAGGCGCTGAGCAACAACGCCAACCCTACTGTAGGAGCGAGCTTGCTCGCGAAGGTCGTTAACGATAACGCGCCGAGCCTGAATGAACGCGGTGCCTGCCGTTTTTTCGCGAGCAAGCTCGCTCCTACAGGGATGAGTGCCGTGTCGGAAGCCCGCAGTGCATTGGCGTTGGTTGAATCGGTCATAGCGCAGTGTCCAGGGCAGCATCGGTACGCACGCCGCGCCAGGCATTGAAACGGTGGCGCGCGCGGTCGAGATAGAGGTAAACCACCGGGGTGGTGTAGAGGGTCAGGACCTGGCTGAAAATCAGGCCGCCAATGATGGTCAGGCCCAGGGGATGGCGCATTTCCGCGCCATCGCCGGTGCCCAGCAGCAACGGCAAGGCGCCGAGGATGGCCGCCAGGGTGGTCATCAGGATCGGCCGCAGACGCAACAGGCAGGCGCTGCGAATCGATTCCAGCGGGCCTAGCCCATCGTTGCGTTCCAGCTGCAACGCCAGGTCGATCATCAGGATCGCGTTCTTCTTCACCACCCCGATCAACAGGAACAGGCCGAGCAGGGAAATCAGGCTGAACTCCCCTCCCGTCAGGTAGATGGCAAGCATCGCGCCGACGCCGGCCGACGGCAGGGTCGAGAGGATCGTCAGCGGGTGAATGTAGCTCTCATACAGAATGCCCAGCACCAGGTACACCGCCACCAGCGCGCCGAGGATCATGAACGGCTGGCCCTTCTGCGTGGCCGCAAAGGCATCGGCAGTGCCGGCCATCTTGGCGATCACATCTTCCGGCAGGCCGACCTTGGCAATCGCCCGCTCGATGGCCGCCGTGCCCTGCTCCACCGTGACCCCGGGGGCCATGTCGAAGGCGATGTTTTCCGAGGCGAACTGGCCTTCGTGGCTGACGCGGTCGTCCGCCAGGCTGTTCTCGTAATGGGCAATGGTCGACAACGGCACCCGCGCGCCGCTGGAGGTGATCACCTGCATCTGGTTGAGGGTGATCGGGTCCTGGGCGTATTTGGGGTTGACCTCCATCACCACCTGGTACTGGTTGAGGCTGTCGTAGATGGTGGAAATCTGCCGCTGGCTGTAGGCGTTGTTGAGCACCGCGGTGACCATGTCCATGTCGATGCCCAGGCGCTTGGCCTGGTCACGGTCGACAATCAGCGTGACCTGGGCCGCGCCCCGGCCTTCGCGGGCGTCGATGGCGGTCAGTTCCGGCAGCTCACGCAGCGCCGCAACCACTTTCGGGTACCACAGGCGCAGCGCGGCCAGGTCGCCGCTTTGCAGGATGTAGGAATACTGCGCGCTGGTCTGGTCACGGCTGCCGCCGAATTGCAGGTCCTGGTCGGCCATCAGGAACAGGCGCCCGCCCGGCACCAGCGGTACATCCTTGCGCAGGCGCTCGATCACCGCCTGGGCGGACACCTTGCGTTCGCTGATGGGCTTGAGGCGGACCAGCATCACCGCGTTGTTGGTACCGTTGTTGCCGCCGATAAAGCCGGCCACGCTGAGCACCGCTGGGTCGTTGAGCACCGCCTTGCGGAAGATTTCCATCTTCGGCTGCATGACGCTGAACGACAGGCCGTCGTCCCCGCGCACAAAGCCGATCAATTGGCCGGTGTCCTGTTGCGGCATAAAGGTCTTCGGGACCACCACGTACAGCGCCACGTTCACGCCAATGGTCAGCAGCAGGCTGAGCAAGGTCAGGCGGCGATGGCGCAGCACCCAGTCCAGGCTGGTGGCGTAGCCGGCCACCATGCGGTCGTTGATCTTCTGGCTCCAGCGCTGCAGGCCGGTCATCTGCCCTTTCACGTGGGGCTTGAGCCAACGGGCGCAGAGCATCGGCGTCAACGTCAGCGACACGATCAGCGAAACGATGATCGCCGCCGACAAGGTGATGGAAAACTCGCGGAACAAGTTGGTGACGATCCCGCCCATGAACAGGATCGAGAGGAACACCGCCACCAGCGATACGTTCATCGACAGCAAGGTAAACCCGACTTCCTCGGCACCCAGGTAGGCGGCCTTCATCGGTGGCACGCCCGCGTCGATATGCCGGGAAATGTTCTCCAGCACCACAATGGCATCGTCCACCACCAGGCCGGTGGCCAGGATCAGCGCCATCAGCGAGAAGTTGTTCAGTGAGAACCCGTACAGGTACATGATCGCGAACGTGCCCACCAGCGACACCGGCACCGCCAGGGTTGGAATCAGCGAGGCGCGGAAGTTGCCGAGGAACAGGTACACCACCAGGATCACCAGCCCCACCGCAATCAGCAGGGTCATCTCGGCTTCATGCAGGGTCGCGGTGATCACCGGCGAGCGGTCCATGGCCAGGCTGAGCTTGACGCTGGACGGCAGCACCGCCTGCAACGCCGGCAGTTGCGCCTTGATCTGCCTGACGGTCTCGATGATGTTGGCGCCGGACTGGCGGTTGATCACCAGCAGCACCGCCGAATCATTGTTGAAGAAGCCACTGTTGTAGCGGTCCTCCACGCCGTCGCTGATCTTCGCCACATCCTTGAGGCGCAGGGCGGCGCCGTCCTGGTAGCGAATCAGCAGCGGCTCGTAATCCTTGGCCTTTTCCAGCTGGTCGTTGGCCTGGATCTGCCAGTTGCGCTCGCCGTCTTCCAGGGAGCCCTTGGGCCGACGCTGGTTGGCATTGGCGATGGTGTTGCGCACGTCGTCCAGGGCCACGCCGTACTGGTCGAGGGCCTTGGGTTCCAGCTCGATACGCACCGCCGGCAGGGAGCTGCCGCCGATCTGCACTTCGCCCACCCCCGGCACCTGGGACAGGCTTTGGGAGAGGATGGTCGAGGCCAGGTCGTACAGCTGGCCCTTCTGCAACACGTCCGAGGTCAGCGACAGCACCATGATCGGCGCCTGGGACGGGTTGATCTTCTTGTAGGTGGGCATGCTGCGCATGCCGCTGGGCAGCAGGTTGCGCGAAGCGTTGATCGCCGCCTGCACTTCCCGCGCGGCGCCGTTGATATCACGGTCGGAGTCGAACGCCAGGATCACCCGGGTGGAGCCCTGGCTCGACGAACTGCTCATGGTGGTGATGCCGGCAATCGCGCCGAAGGAACGCTCCAGCGGCGTGGCCACCGTGGAGGCCATCACCTCGGGGCTGGCGCCGGGCAGGCTGGCCGAGACCACGATCACCGGGAAATCGATCTGTGGCAGCGGCGACACCGGCAGCAGGTTGAAGCTGACCCCGCCCAGCAACATGATCGCCAGGCTCAGCAGCAGGGTCGCTACCGGCCGGCGAATGAAAGGTCCGGACAGGTTCATGACTCAACCGGCTCCAGGCTTTGCGGCTCTTTGCGCCAGCGGCGGCCGAGGCGATCGAAATACAGGTAGATCACCGGCGTGGTGAACAGCGTCAACACCTGGCTCACCAGCAGGCCGCCGACCATCACCAGGCCCAGGGGCTGGCGCAGTTCGGCACCGGAGCCGGTAGCGAGCATCAACGGCACTGCACCGAACAGGGCGGCCAGGGTAGTCATCAGGATCGGCCGGAAGCGCAGCAGCGCCGCCTGGTAGATCGCGGTCTGCGGGTCCAGGCCCTGGTTGCGTTCGGCGTCGAGGGCGAAGTCGATCATCATGATCGCGTTCTTCTTGACGATACCGATCAGCAAAATGATGCCGATGATCGCGATCATGCCCAGGTCATTGCCGCTGAGCAGCAAGGCCAGCAAGGCCCCCACTGCCGCCGACGGCAAGGTCGAGAGAATGGTGATCGGGTGGATATAGCTCTCGTAGAGCACGCCCAGCACGATGTACATGGTGACCACCGCTGCCAGGATCAGCAGCAAGGTGCTCGACAGCGACGCTTCGAATGCCTGGGCAGCGCCCTGGAACTGGGTCTGCACCCCCACCGGCATGCCGATGTCCTTCTGCGCCTGGTTGATCAGCTCCACGCCTTTGCCCAGGGCAACGCCGGGGGCCAGGTTGAACGACATCATGACCGCCGGGAACTGGCCGATATGCGCAATCGCCAACTGCGCCTGGCGCTGTTCCACATGGGCGAGGCTGGACAGGCGCACCTGGCCGCCGTCGGTGGTCTTCACATGGATCTGGTTCAGCGCCGCCGGGCCCAGGGTTTCCCCAGACTGGGCCTGCAAGACCACGCGGTACTGGCTGGCCTGGGTGTAGATGGTGGAAATCTGCCGCTGGCCGAACGCGTCATACAGAGCATCGGTGATGGTCGACACACTGACGCCCAGGCGCGAGGCCGCATCGCGGTCGATCACCAGGTACACCTGCAGCCCCTTGTCCTGCAGGTCGCTGGCGACGTCTGTGAGCTCCGGCATCTGGCTCAGTGCGTGCACCAGCTTGCCGCTCCACAGGGCCAGCAGGTCGGCGTCCGGCGAGGACATGCTGAACTGGTACTGGGTGCGGCTGACACGGTCTTCGATGGTCAGGTCCTGCACCGGCTGCATGAACAGGCGGATTCCCACCAGCTTGTCGATTTGCGGTTGCAGGCGCGTGATCACCTGGGCCGCGCTCAAGTCGCGCTGGCCGTGGGGCTTGAGGTTGATCAGCAAGCGGCCGCTGTTGAGGGTGGCGTTATCGCCATCCACGCCGATATAGGACGACAGGCTTTCCACCGCCGGGTCGGTGAGGATGATCTGCGCCAGTTCCTGCTGGCGCTGGCTCATGGCGGCGAATGAAATCGACTGCGGCGCTTCGGAAATACCCTGGATCACCCCGGTGTCCTGCACCGGGAAAAAGCCCTTGGGCACCACCAGGTACAGCACCACGGTCAGGCCCAGGGTCGCGATGGCCACCAGCAGGGTCAGCGGCTGGTGCCTGAGCACCCATTGCAACTTGCGCCCGTAGGCTTCGATCAGCCAGTCGATCCAGGCGCCGCTGGCCTTGTAGAAACGGCTCTGCTCTTCTTCCTTGGGCTCGCGCTTGAGCAAACGCGCGCACATCATCGGCGTGAGCGTGAGGGACACCACCAGGGAAATAAGGATCGCCACCGCCAGGGTGATGGCAAATTCGCGGAACAGCCGTCCCACCACATCAGCCATGAACAGCAGCGGGATCAATACGGCGATCAGTGACAGGGTCAGGGAGATCAGGGTGAAGCCGATCTGCCTGGCGCCCTTGAGCGCGGCGGCCAGCGGCGTCTCGCCTTCCTCGATATAGCGGGAAATGTTCTCCAGCATCACGATGGCATCGTCCACCACGAAACCGGTGGCAATGGTCAGGGCCATCAGCGTCAGGTTATTGATGGAGAACCCGGCCAGGTACATCACCCCGAAGGTGCCCACCAGCGACAGCGGCACGGCAATCGACGGGATGATCGTGGCGCTGACCCGCCGCAGGAACAGGAACGTCACCATCACCACCAGGGCAATGGCGATCAGCAATTCGTGCTGCACATCGGTGACCGAGGCGCGGATGGTCTGGGTGCGATCGGTAAGCACCGTCACGTCGAGGCCGGCCGGCAGGTTGTCGGTGATGCTCGGCAGCAGCGCCTTGATGCGGTCGACCACCTCGATCACGTTGGCGCCCGGTTGGCGCTGGATATTGAGGAGTACGGCCTGGTTTTCATTGGCCCAGGCGGCAAGGCGTTCGTTTTCGGCGCCGTCGACGATCTGCGCCACATCCTTGAGGCGCAGAGGCGCGCCATTGTTGTAGGCCAGGATCAGCTCGGCGTATTGCTGGGGCGACACCAACTGGTCGTTGGCATCGAGCATCGACACCCGCGTGGGGCCGTCGAAGTTGCCTTTGGGCTGGTTGACGTTGGACGCGGCGATCAGGGTGCGCACATCGGAGAGGTTCAAGCCGTTGGCCGCCAGGGCTTCGGGGTTGACCTTGATGCGCACGGCCTGGCGCTGGCCACCGGCGATGCTGACCATGCCGACGCCGCTGATCTGCGCGATCTTCTGCGCCATGCGTGTGTCGACCAGGTCATTGAGCTTGGGCAGCAGCATGGTCTTGGAGGTAATGGCCAGGGTCAGCACCGGGGTATCCGCCGGGTTGACCTTGTTGTACACCGGCGGTGCCGGCAAATCCTTGGGCAGCAGGTTGGTGGCGGCGTTGATCGCAGCCTGCACCTGTTGCTCGGCGACATCCATATTGATGTCGAGGTTGAAACGCAGGGTCAGCACCGAGGCGCCGCCGGAACTGGTGGACGCCATCTGGGTCAGGCCGGGCATCTGCCCGAACTGGCGCTCAAGGGGCGCGGTGACCGCGCTGGTCATCACATCGGGGCTGGCACCGGGGTACAGGGTCATCACCCGGATGGTCGGGTAATCCACCTGAGGCAGCGCCGAGACCGGCAACAAGCGGTAGGAAATAATGCCGGCCAAAACAATCGCCAGCATGCTCAGCGTGGTGGCGACCGGACGAAGGATAAACAGTCGCGACAGGTTCATGAACCGACCTTTTGCGCCTTGCCGGCGGTGGTGCCGGTCTCCCCTTTAGCCGCCGGCTTGCCTTGCAGGTGTTCGGTGGGCGTCGTCGGCACTTCGCTGCTGTCGTTGACCACTTCGATCTCGCTGCCGTCCTTGAGGCGGTCGGTGCCTTCCAGCACCACACGGTCGCCGGCGACCAGGCCTTCCTTGATCACAGTGTTGTCGCCATCGGTGTCACCCACCACCAGCGGCTGGACCTTGACCTTCTTGTCGCCATCGAGCTTGTAGACAAAGGTGCCGGTGTTGCCGAACTGAATCGCGGCGGACGGCGCCAGCACCACGTTGTGCAAGGTATCGGCGAGCAAATGCACGTTGACGAACTGGTTGGGGAACAGCGCCTGGTCCTTGTTATCGAAACGCGCCTTGAATTTCAGGGTGCCGGTGGTGACGTCGATCTGGTTGTCCAGGCTTTGCAGCACACCAGTGGCCTGCCGCTTGACGTCGCCACGGTCCCAGGCTTCCACGGGCAGCTTGTTGCCGGCGTGATAACGGGCGAGCACGGTTTCCAGGGTGTTTTCCGGCAGGGTGAAGGCCACGCTGATCGGTTGGGTCTGGGTGATCACCGCGAGGAAGGTGGTGTCGTTGGCCGCCACCAGGTTGCCCACATCGACCTGGCGCAAGCCGACGCGACCGCTGATAGGCGCGCGGATCTTGGTGAACTCGAGGTTGAGCTTGGCGTCGTCCACCGCGCCCTGGTTGGTCTTGACCGTGCCCTGGTATTGCAGGACCAGCGCTTCGGCGGTGTCCAGGGTCTGCTTGGCGATACTGTCCTGGGTGTACAGGTCGCGATAACGCTGCACGTCGACCTGGGCGTTTTTCAACTGGGCCTGGTTCTGCATCAGCGTGCCCTGGGCCTGGAGCAAGGCATTCTGGTAGCTGCGCGGGTCGATCTCGGCCAGCAGGTCGCCGGCCTTGACCATCTGCCCTTCTTCAAAGGCGATCTTGACCAGCTCGCCACCCACCCTGCTGCGCACATTGATGGTATTGAGCGCGGTGACCGTGCCCAAGGCCTTGTAGTACACCGGGAACTCCCCCAGCACCGCTGGCGCTACACGCACCGGCACCGGGCCGGTGGACCCGCCGAACCCCGGGCGCGCCATGCCGGTTTTACCGGTATGCCCGGCCGGTGCGTCTTTGTGGGCGGCGCCGCCTGGCCAGAATTTCCAGCACAGGCCGGCGATAACCAGCAGCACGAGCAGGCCGAACAGCCAGCGGCGGGAGTTGCGGGGGGAGGATTGCATGGAGTGATCAACCATTGGGCGCGAGAGCTTCTTCTTCGGGAGGCTGAAAGATAAGCACTGGAGCGCGTTAAGAAAAGCGCCTTTACCGGCTATTTACCTTGGGCTTACAACTTTTAACTTCTGCGGCTTAGTCTGCGGGCTATTTCGCTAAACGTCTGAGCCACAAATAAAAACGGCCTGGACTAGGCCAGGCCGCAATCATGTCTTACGGGTGTTACTGCAAAACGACAGTAACGCGCCGCAACAGTTACTTCAAAACAGCCAGGGCCGCTTCGTAGTTCGGCTCCTGGCCGATTTCCGAAACCAGTTCGCTGTGCAGCACGGTGTTATTTTCGTCCAGCACCACGACCGCACGGGCGGTCAGGCCCTTGAGCGGGCCATCGGTAATCGCTACGCCGTAATCGACGGCAAAACCAGGGTCACGGAAGTCCGACAGGTTCTTCACGTTTTCCAGGCCTTCGGCGCCGCAGAAACGCGCCTGGGCGAATGGCAGGTCGGTGGAGATGCACAGTACGACGGCGTTGTTCAGCTCGTTGGCCTGGGCGTTGAACTTGCGTACCGACGTGGCGCAGGTCGGGGTGTCGACGCTTGGGAAGATATTCAGCACTTTGCGCTTGCCGGCAAAGGTAGCCAGGGTTGCATCCGACAGATCGCCGGCGGTCAGGGTGAAGTCTGCTGCTTCAGAGCCGACTTTCGGCAATTCGCCTTCAACCTGGACAGGGTTACCGCGAAGAGTGACTTGAGCCATGAACAGAATCCTTATGCTGGGTTTTGGTTAAACGAATTCGAGAGGCGGAAGTTAACCACAAAGTACCGTGGCTACCTACCGCCAGACACAAATTGTCATGCCACGCGGTTGTGGTTTAATTGCGCGCTTTGCGCCTGCCCTCCAAGGAAACCGTTTCTAATGAATCAGCCCGCCACCAAAGTCCTGGTCATTGGTTATGTCTGGCCGGAGCCCCGTTCCTCGGCCGCGGGCGGGCATATGATGCAGATCCTTGAAACTTTTCTTACACAAGGTTGGGATATTACCTTCAGCAGCCCGGCAGCACTGGGCGAGCACAAGGCCGACCTGCTGGCGCTGGGCATCGCCGAATGCGCGATCGAGCTCAATAGCAGCAGCTTTGACGACTTTGTCCGCGAGTTGGCTCCGGATATCGTGCTGTTCGACCGGTTCATGATGGAAGAACAGTTTGGCTGGCGCGTGGAGAAGTGTTGCCCCGACGCCCTGCGCGTGCTGGAGACCTCCGACCTGCAAAGCCTGCGCGACGCCCGTCAGCAGCGCCTCAAGGCGCACCTCAAGGCCCACCCGGGCAGCGACGACTTCAGCGCGCTGTTCGCCCCGGCCCTGGAGGAGGCGTTCCAACTGATGGCCGACACCGACCTGGCCAAGCGCGAAATCGCCGCGATTTACCGCTGCGACATCAGCCTGATGATCTCCGACGTGGAAATCCGCCTGCTCACCGAACAGTTCAAGCTGCCCGCCGCCCTGCTCCACTGGTGCCCGCTGATGATGACGCCGCCAACCGAGGCCTTCGTACCGTTCGAAGAGCGTGCACACTTCCTCAGCATCGGTAACTTCCGCCATGCGCCGAACTGGGACGCCGTACTGTGGATGAAGAACAGCGTCTGGCCAATAATTCGCCAGCAATTGCCGGGCGCCCAGCTGCATATCTACGGCGCCTACACCCCGCCCAAGGCCACCGCCCTGCACAACCCGGCGCAGGGCTTTCATGTGATGAACTGGGCCGAAGATGCCCTGCAAGTGATGAGCGCCGCGCGCATCTGCCTCGCGCCCCTGCGCTTTGGCGCGGGTATCAAGGGCAAGCTGGCCGATGCGATGCTGTGCGGCACGCCCAACATCACTACCCCCATCGGCGCGGAGGCCATGGGCGATGAGCGGCCATGGCCCGGCGCCATCGAGCAATGCGCCGAAGCCCTGGCGGCGGCGGCCGTGGCGCTTTATCAGGATCGCGAACGCTGGACCCAGGCCCAGCAGGATGGGCGCCAACTGATTGCCGGCCGTTATGACCGCACTGTCCACGGGCCTGCACTGGTGGAGTGCCTGCAACACTGCCGCAGCCACCTCGCCGCCCATCGCCGCAGCAACTTCACCGGCAGCATGCTGCGCCACCATGCGCATAAAAGTACGCAGTACATGTCCCAGTGGATCGAGGCGAAAAACCGTAGCCTGTAAACCGCGGCGCTGGCGAGGTCGTGCGCGAGGGGGCATTATCCCAAGCAGCAACCACAATAAAGCGACGGCAGCATGACCCGAGCAACGCGAATCACCGACCCTTCCTACGAGCTGATGGACGATCACAACGGCCTGTCCATCATCTATCGCCAGCATGGTTTCCCCTGCCCGCTGGTGCGCTGGCATTTCCACAAGGAATACGAGCTTCACCTGATCGTCGCCAGTTCCGGCAAGGTGTTTATTGGCGACTATATCGGCAACTTCTATCCGGAGAGCCTGTTCCTCACGGGGCCCAACCTGCCCCACAACTGGATCAGCCAGGTGGAGGAAGACGAAGTGGTGCCCAAGCGCGACATGCTGGTGAACTTCACCGATGAGCTGTTCGAGCAGGGCAGCCATATTTTTGCCGAGCTCAAGACCTTGACGCCCATGCTGGAACGCGCGCAGTCCGGCATTGAGTTTCGCTGCAAGAAAACCATCGCCCAGGCCATGACCCTGATGCAGCGTATCGAAGACGCCCGGGGCATGGCGCGCCTGGGGCACTTCTTTATCCTGCTGGAAGTGTTGAGTAGCTGTGAGGACTACCAGTTGCTGTCCGGCGTGACCACGCCGCAACTGGCGGATGAACATAGTATCGACCGCACCAACCGCGCGGTGGACTACATTTTCGCCCACTACGCGCGCGAGTTGCCCCTGGAGGAAGTGGCGGAACACCTGGGGATGAAGCCGACGTACTTTTCCCGGGTGTTCAAGCAGGCGACCGGGCGCACGTTTATCGAGTTTGTAAATCGGCTGCGCATCAGCAAGTCCTGCGAGCTTCTGGCCGATGGCGACAAGGCCGTGACGGATGTGTGTTTCGAGTCGGGTTTCAACAATATTTCCAACTTCAACCGGCGCTTTCAGCAGCTCAAGGGGATGACCCCCTCTCACTACCGCCGTTTGGCAGTTCAGCGTCTGACGGAACAAAACCTGGCCTGACCCAGCACCTAAACAGGTGCTTACAAAGCGTGTCGGCAATTCCCACCCCAAACAGGAACGTGGAACAAGCCCCAGGCCACTTAGCGAAGTGCCTCTCTCGTTTAACCAGCAAGAGGGGAACTCAATCTACGCAGGCATAGGGTAGTTCCATGATCAATGTTCGGCCGTCGCACACGCCAGGTTTCTTCATTCCAAAGGAACTGAATCTGCCCACAAAACCTGCCGGGTCAGTGACACCCCAAGTCATCGAGCTGTTTCTTAAACGCTTGAACGACGCTCAACCCATGCGGGCGAGCGCCCAAGCGAGTGATATACCCTTGCCAGACCGCACGCGCATCGAGCAGTTGCTCAGGTTTGCGGTCACCAAAGAACAGCCCAGCCTGGACGAACAAATCAGCCAGTTGATCAAGAACACACGTGAACCGCTGGCGGACGTAGCGCTGCACAATGAGGTGGGACAGCGACTCAACCAGCCCAGCGCAATCAATCCGCAAAAAACCTATGCCCAGCTTATTCAGGAGATACTGGATGGCGCCTCGCCCAGTGCACCAAACACTTACCCTGCCCCGCCGCGCCTGAGCCGAAAGCGCCGTGATACTTCATCAACCTCCGCCCCACGCATTGCACCCGTTCGCCAGTTCGCCGAAGCCTTGGTTGAAAACGGTGACCGACAATTGGCCATAGGCGTCGCCAATAGCTTGATGCGCCAACGGCTTGCCGTCGAGAAAGGTCACTCCGGCGATGCCGAGGACAAGGTGACCATCCCGGCCGACTCCACCTTCGGCCACGCCTGGGCGGAACTGGCTGAAGCGCTGCACTCGGAACCGTTCAAATCGTTTGCCGAGGCCAGGAAGCTCGATCTCTCCCAACTGACCATGACTCCCGAAGGCCGCCTGATCGAAACAGGCAAGGAACCGCCTGCCGACTTCTCCCTGGGTAACGACGCCCGCTGGGCAGCCGCGTCAGGGGCGGTATTGGCCGCAGTCAAAAGGATCGCCGGGAACACCTCGCTGGCCGTTGATTTCCATGGGCGCAATCAAGCTTCGGCCTTCAACGTCGCCGCTTTCTACGGCTTGCAACTGGGTCAAATCGAAAGCGACCACACCTTGCTTGCCATCGAACAACTGCTGAGCGAGGGCAACTTCCACGCGTTCAACACTACCGATCCGAACTACGCCACGGTTTACGCGCCGGTCAAACAGCGACAGCGAGAAGCCAGCCAACGAATCATGGATTTACCGCCGGATCAATTGAAACTGCGCCTCGAGCAGTTCACACCCTCAAGCGTGGAGCAAAAGGTCCAGGAAGCCGATCGGGCCCTGGCACAACAGTGCAGCCAGGCCATGCTGAAACTCACACCTCAATTGCGAATCGAAGGCGACGATTTCCCGCCGGTGCTCAAAGAGGTTCCGGAGTATTCGACCTTCTACCAGGTGCGCAAAAACCTCCTGGATGCGCTGACCGGCAGTGCCTTTACCACCTTTGCACAAGAAAAAAACGTTGAGGCCGGCAGCGTGCGTATCCACCCCGTCACCGGTGAGCTGACAGGCAAGGTGAATGGCAGGGACACCCTCTTTGTCCCGAACGATCTTTCGGGCTGGGGTGGCGTCTGGGCAGAAATAGCCGATGCAATCCGGCAGATGGCGGCCGGAGCGGAACGCCCCGTTCGATACCCCTCCCCACCCTCTGCATCACTGTATGAGGTCATGTGGTTTTACAAGGAAGAGATACCTCGTCAACAAAACGGCCTACCCGCCCTGGTCTCGCTTCTCGATCGAAGTATCGAGATGACCGGTAACAACGGTTTCAAGGCATTCACAGACCCCCACGCGGACAGCACCTGGTATACGGCTGTACGTGAGCGCCAATACGCCATCACCCAACAGCTTGCCGACACGCCCACTACCGGCTCTGAACTTGAAACCCTGGCGGCCGCTGTGGAGTCGGGTCTCAGCGCGACGGTGGAGAGCGCACCGTCCCCGCAAGACGCCCTGGCCAGCGCCGAAAGCGCACTGGCCACCGCCACGTATCGCGCAATGCACGGGCTGAAAAACAATCCCGCCCAAGCCTCGACGAGGATGATCGGACCGATCCCGGCTGACAGCCTGCTCGGCCAATGGCGCAGCTACCTGGACAAAGCCATCAAGGCGCGTGGTTTCACCGAGTGGGCCGAGAAACACAAGGTTGATTTGACCTCTCTGCGCTTTGACCCCGATGGCGAGGCGCTGATCGGCAAAATCGACGGCGTTGACCGGCGCTTTGGCGCCGCCGACTTTGCGAAAAACCACCCCGAGCATTTCGACGTGCTGGCGCCGGTGCTCAGCGCCGCCAGGGTATTTGCGACGCCTGGAAGGCCGTTCACACTGTCTCAAGCCAGCAGCAACACCGTGCCGCTGGACTGGGTAGGCCGCTTTTATGGCATCACTACGCAGCCCGGCAGCCAGGCATTCGACACCAGCATGACGCAGCTGGACAGTATGAAGATGTTCCCAAGGAGTCCCGACCACCCGGAACAAATGGTGAATTGGCTGAACCAGCAAAAAACCGCATTGGGTGACAGCAACGATCGGTATGCACTGATCAATCAGCTCAAGCAGGGCAACCTTTCTAACGACGACACCACGCGCTTCATTGTCGACCCGGCTTCGTCCCATCGGCCTAAAGGCGAGACGACCGTGCAGAAATTCCTCGCGGATCAGGGCTGGTTTGGAGCCACGTCGGCAGCGCAGGTCGATAACCTGTTACTGGCACTGCAGACACCTACGCCGCAAGCTCCGACATTGGGCAACAACTGGGGTTTTCTGGCCACGGACCTCCCGCTGAGCACGGCCCAACGCGAAGCCGTGAGTAGGTTCGTGAAACAATCCATCGTCCCCCATCCCAACCTCTTCAGCTACCTGAGTGCGCAAACCCCTCAGCTCAGCAGCAGCCCTGCACGCGCGCTGGAACAACTGCTGTCCAGCGACAGCGCCCTGGAACTGGCCACGAATCTGCAAACCGAGATGAAGGGTGCAGTCACTTCAACCAGTCTCAAGCAGTGGCTACTGACCGCGTGGGTACTGGAGCTTGATCCCGCGGCCGGCACGCAGCGCAATCGTGTGGCGGGTTATGACTTCATGCAGGCGCAAAACTGGGGCAGGCCTGCGCATGAAATACGCCAAGGCTTTGCACTCCACCTTGATCAGCCCGGCACCGGCGACGTGCCGTCTCAGAAGGCAATGATTGCGGCGCATTTGCTGATGTCAGGTGCCGCACCGCAGTTTCTGGTTAACGATCTGCCCCCGTCTCTTGTTCAGGGCACACCCCAATGGGCGATGTTTCATACGGCTGTAAACCGGATCGAACAAATAGCGCCCGGCGCCACGCGGCACATGAACTTCAAGCAAGTGATGGATTACCACAAGGTCAAGCCTCTCTCCTCCCATGAACAGCTGCAATTGCTCAGAGCGCAAATGAACCCTCTGATTGATTGGGGGATCATCAATGACATCATCGGCAGGAATTCAAATGACGAGTACACGCCAGAGCTGCTGCAAGCGTGTATCAAGGCACTGGGTGAACAAACCACTGCTGTGGCGCAGGCCAAACGCTATATCAAGGATAACCCTGAGCCCACACGACGAGCCCTGGCACTTGAGAACCTCGAGCAAAAATTTGGTAAGGGAATCCCCTATGAACAACGCAGCCTCTGGAGAGAGAGCGATCAGTTATACGGCACCCTGGCGAGCGTGGTCGAAGCCTATGAAGCCGGACAATTGGGGGATACGTACAAGCCAACAAACCTGATCGATAGTTTGACAAGTGGCTCGACCACTCCTGCCTGGGAAGCCAGGGATGCGCGTATCCCTATCCAGGCAATGCATGATCAGGCGAACCAATTGCCCGACGTCAATACACAGTACGACGCAGCGATCGAAAGCGATTTCGTCCCTCGGCGCGCGCACTCGATCGTGATTATCAAGGACCTGCTGTCCAGGCTCCCGGCCGAAGTCCGCAACCATCTGGCCAACGGCAGGATTGAGTACTACAGCGTTCGCGAATCAGACACCAGCATATGGCAAAACCTCAGCGCCAAAACCGGTAAAAAAGGCAGCCATGGCCTACTGATTCGTGCGACCGGACACAACGGGAACATCACCGATGTAGCCGTCTTCCCCGATGCGGGCACGGTAAAAACAATGTCGAAACTGCCGAACCCCATGCCCATAGGCGGTACGAACAAGCATTTCGGCAAGATTTATGACGGCGCCGATGAAGGCCCCCATGAATTGCCATTGGACTTCGCCGCCTTCGATTCGGCGGCGGCGCCACGAGACGGAATGATCTCCAAGGTCATCGTCGACCGCGTCACACCGAGCACGCTGGTGAATGGGGAGCTGGTAAATGACGGTCGGGCCACATTCGGCGACACCCGCTCAAACGCGGCGCCCGCGTTCTTCAATGAGCAACTCGAGAAAATCGCCACCATCTGCGTCGATTCACACTTCCTGCGCAAAGACGAGTACAAGGCGATCAATCATGGTCATAACCCTCTGGAAACAGAAGGCCCCACGTTTCTTGAACGGCTCAATTCCCTGGCGCGCATGATCCCTGGCGTCAGCAGCGTCGAAGACCTTTACGAAGGCAACTACGCCGAGGCCGGCCGGGACCTCTTATTTGATGCGCTGAGCATTGTCGTCCCTGGTGCATTAGGAAAGGTTTGGTCAGTCGCCGCGGGGGCCTTCGAACGTGCAGCCGTCAAGTTTGGAGAAACTGCCGTTGAATCTGCAGCCGAAAGAGCCGTCGCCTCAATGGCGGTTACAGACGTGACTGCCGCCAATACTGCGAAGTCGTCCGGCGCAGTCAGCCGTATGCAGGGCAGCCCTCTGGTGGAACAGACGGACGGTGAATGGAACATGGCGACCGACAGGGCCGACGGTGCGCTTATTCAATCCGGCAGTGCGCAGCAGATCAGGCTCACCGCGGTGCGGCAAGATGGAGAATGGTACGCCTACGACGCCAAGACCATGACAGCTTACGGGCCAGCCCTGGAAGGGTTCGTCTCTGATACGTCTTCAGTCGTGAGACAAGAGACCTTTTCGGACGGTACTCAAGCACTGGTCACGGAAAAACCACTGGCGGCCGACGCCTATACCCTGCCCCGTAGCCATGGCTTTGATCTGGTCAATGAGGGCAAGGTTTACCGTTACGACACCCGCACCCCTGGCGTGCTGAGCGATCTGGAGTCAGCCGATCACTTTAAGCCCCTGGAGGGTTTTGAAGCGACCTGTCCAGCCCCTCCGGTTGCACTGGGCCGGGTCAGGCGCGGGGCCAGTGATACGTGCTTTTCCAAGGAAATAGAGATCGTCGCCGAAACATCGCGCCGGGATCTTCAAGCCCTTGAACACCAGCGCCTGTTCCCCTCGACGCCAGGTTTTTTGAGAAGGGACCAAGTTGTCATTTTCGAGCGACGTCGATACAAGGTGGTCGATGGCGATATGGGCCCCCAACTGGTCCCGATGCCTCAGAACAAACCCATCGTCTACAAATCGCAGATCAGCGGCAGCCTGAAACACGATCCCAATTTTGGTTTTTCCGGCGCACACGCCAGTGATTCGTTTGCGAAGGAAACCCGGGTGGTCAAGCTCAACAAAATCAGCGATGACTGCAATGACAAGCGTGAACTTCGAGGCGTGATTGTGGAGAGGGGCGCAAGTAAAACCAAATACCTGGTGATAGAGGCTGATACCGCAGAGTTTTATTACACCAAGCTGAATGACGCCTCCACCGGCGAGCTGACGTTCAATAAATGCACGCCCCAGGATTTTCCGCTGGTAGAAGGTTACCGAAGCGCGTTCGGTATTCGTCAAGCTGTCAATGAGGCGCCCTTTGATGCCAACTTCATTGCGTTGCCCAAACTGGATTCAGCCTTTAAAGAGCTGGAGCGTTCCGGTTTCCTGAAAGAAGACATCGATCAACTAAAAGCATCGTGTAAAGGCCTTACTCACGAACAACAGCGCGAAGTGATCTATCAGTTGCAGCGGACCAGGGCGATAGGCAAACCGGATATAGCGTTGCGGCCGAACCAAGTTGCCAGGGTCAACCCACCCCGCGATTTCGCCGGTTGGACACAAGGACGAAAAAACGAGTTCTATGCAGTCCAGGCAAAAAACAGCGTGGATCGCGCCATGAAGGCAACCGGGCTGGGGCCCGGCAATATCATCCGCTCAACAGCGGACAAGGCACGCGCAGAGGCGGCAAACATGACCAATGAATGGTTACGCAGAACCGTGCCGGAACATGCCTTGAATCGCCCGAGCCTGATCTTGAAAGCCGGCGCTGGCAACTGTGGAGAAATGGCCTTGCTGTCCAAGGACATCATTGAAAAAAGCGGTGGCAGCGCTTACGAATGGAAAGCTTCAGATGCGCATGCGTTCACCGTCGTCGGAGGTCCCTCCACGCTCCCCCAAGGCACAGTAGACTTCTCGGAACCTGCTTGGGCGGATGCCTGGATTGTCGATGCATGGGCAGATATCGTCTGCCCAGCCAGCCAGTACACACAGAAATTGAGCGAAGTCATGAAGCGCTGGAGTCGTGAAAACCTGAAGATTTTGGAGGGAGGCAAATCCATTGACCCGCTGGACCCAACATGGTTGGAGAAGCTTATCGTAAAACCGAAGACCCCCTATTCTCATGGGTATATCGGCGGGTTGGCCGCGCAGGGATAGGACCCCCTCGTACGCCTGGCGTTTGGCAGCGCAGCGTTTCACGCAACAAAACCTGCGCTGACCAATCCAGGCAAAGACTTACAATCACTCAACGTTCTCACAGCCCTGCACAGGAACGCCCATCAGTCCCTTGGCCACGTATTGAAGTACCTCTCTGTATCTGTCGAGAGGCCATTCTTATAAATACGCCGGTAAAGGGGCAGTCCCATGATCAGCTTTAATCCGCCACACACTGTCAGCACCACGATTTCAAGCGAGATGAATCGGTCCACGCCCCCCATAGGCTCAGTAAGCTCTAAAGTCATCGAGTTTTTTCATAAACGCCTCCAGGATATTCAAACGTTCCCCGCGTCCGCGCAATCGAGTGATGGACTGGCGTCAGCCCGCAAACGTATCGAGCAATTGCTCAGATTCGCCGTGACAAAGGAATACCCCAGCGTAGCCGAGCGCATCAGCCAGTTGATTAAAAGCAGTCATGAGCCACTGACGGACACAGCGCTGCGCAATCAGGTGGAGCAACACCTGAACCAGCCAAGCGCCCTCGACGCGCAAAAAACCTACGCTCAACTTCTTCAGGAAATACTCGACAGTTCGGCCTCCCACACTTCGAACACTCGCCCTGCCCCGTTGCGCTTACGCCGAGATCTGCAAGCCCCTGAACCGGCCTCCGCTACGCGCAATGCGGCGGTTCGCCAATTCACCGATGCCTTGATCGACAGCGGTGACCGGCAGTTGGCCATAGGTGTGGCCAATAGCTTGATGCGCCAACGGCTTGCCGTCGAGAAAGGTCACTCCAGCGATGCCGAGGACAAGGTGATCATCCCGGCCGACTCAACCTTCGGCCAAGCCTGGGCCGAACTTGCCGAGGCGCTGCACTCGGAACCCTTTAAATCGTTTGCCGAGGCCAGGAAGATCGATGTTCGCGGATTGATGATCGACTCCAGTGGACAACTGACCGAAATGCGCGACAACGTGCCGGTCAACCTCTACCTGCATCGGGACGCGGACTGGGCAGCGGCGTCGACCCAAGTGATGAGCGCAGCCAGAAAAGTCTTTGCGGGGAAACAAGGCGTTGTCATGTTTCGCGATAGGGAACACGCATCGGCTTACAACATAGCCTCGTTTTACGGCCTGCAACTGGGCGGCATACGCAGCGACGACACGCTGTTCAGCATCGGACAATTGCTGCGCGAGGGTACCTTCCACGCCTTCAGCAGCACCGATCCGCACTACGCGACCGTTTACGCCCCGGTCAAACAGCGACAAAACGAAGCCAGTCAGCGGCTTATGAATTTACCGCCGGATCAGTTGACGCAACGCCTTGATAGGTTCACATCTTCAACTACGGCACGAAAGGTCCAGGACGCCGATCGAACCCTGGCGCAGCAGTGCAGCCAGGCCGTGATGAGGCTCGCCCCTCAAGCCCGAGTCGAAGGCGAAGCATTCCCGCCGGTGCTCAAAGAGATTCCGGAGTATTCGACCTTCAACCAGGTGCGCAAAAACCTTCTGGATGCGCTGACCGGCAGTGCCTTTACAACCTTTGCACAAGAGCACAACGTTGAGCCCGGCAGCGTTCGTATCCACCCCGTCACCGGTGAGCTGACAGGCAAGGTAAATGGAAAGGATACCCCCTTTGTCCCGAACGATCTTTCGGGCTGGGGTGTTGTCTGGGCAGAAATTGCAGATGCAGTCCGGCAGATGGCGGCTGGAGTGGAGCTACCTGTTCGATACCCCTCCCCACCCTCTGCATCGCTGTATGAGGTCATGAGGTTTTACAACGAAGAGATCCCTCGCCAACAAAACGGCCAACAAGCCGACTGGCGTCAACGCGCGCTGATATCGCTGCTTGATCGAAGTACCGAGATGACCCGTAACAATGGCTTCAAGGCACTCATTGACCCCAGCACGGGCGACAACTTCTCTAAAGGTGTACGTGAGCGCCAATACACCATCAGGCAACAGCGTGCCGACGCGCCCGCGCCCCTCTCTAAACTTGAAACCCTGGCGGCGGCTGTCGAGCCCAGCTCCAGCGCGACAGTGGGCGGCGCACGGTCCCCGCAAGACGCCCTGGCCAGCGCCGAAAGCGCACTGGCCGTCGCTACGCATCGCGCAATGCGCGAGGTGAAAAACAACCCGACCCAAGCCTCGATGAAGATGATCGGACCGATCCCGGCCGCCAGCCTGTTCGGCCAATGGCGCAGCTACCTGGACAAAGCCATCAAGGCGCGCGGTTTCATCGAGTGGGCGGAGAAACACAAGGTTGATTTGACCTCCTTGCGCTTTGACCCCAATCGCGAGGCGCTGATCGGCAAAGTCAACGGCGTTGACCAGCGCTTCAGCGCCGCCGACTTTGCGAAAAACTACCCCGAGCATTTCGACGTGCTGGCGCCGGTGCTCAACGCCGCCAGGGTATTTGCGACGCCTGGAAGGCCGATCACGCTGTCTGACGCCAGCACCACTAACGCACCGCTGGAATGGGTAGGCCGTTTTTATGGCATCACTACGCACCCCCGCAGCCAGGCATTCGAACGCAGCATGACGCAGCTGGAAAGCATGAAGAAGTTCCCAAGGAACCCGGACCACCCGGAACAAATGGTGAATTGGCTGAACCAGCAAAAAACCGCATTGGGGGATAGCAATGATCGCTATGCACTGATCAGTCAGCTCAAGCACGGCAATATCGACAACGACGACACCACCCGTTTCATTGTCGATCCGGGCTCATCCCACCGCCCTAAAGGCGTGACGACCGTGCAGAAATTCCTCACGGATCAGGGCTGGTACGAGGCGAAGTCGGCAGCGCGGGTCGACAACCTGTTACAGGCTCTGCAGACTCCCCTGCCGCAAGCGCCGACACTGGGTAATAACTATGGGTTTCTGGCCTCGGCCCTCCCGCTGAGCAAGGCCCAACGCGAGGCCGTGAGTACCTTCGTAAAACAAGCCATCAGCCCCCATCCCAACCTCCTGAGCCACCTGAGTGCCCAAGTGCCCAAGCTCAGCAGCAGCCCTGCACAAGCACTGGACCAACTGCTGTCCAGTGACAGCGCCCTGGAACTGGCCACGAATCTGCAAACCGAGATGAAAGGTGCAGTCACTTCGACCAGTCTCAAGCAGTGGCTGCTGACCGCTTTGGTACTGGAGCTTGACCCCGAGGCCGGCACCTCACGCAATAGCCTCGCAGGCTTTGATCTGATGCATAAGGATAATTGGGGGTTGGACACGGACAAGATTCGTGAGCTGTTCAACAACCACTTGACCACAAATCGAAAAATCCCGGCAAACCTTGCGCCAGTAGCCGCGCACCTGTTGATGACGGGCGCTGCGCCCCATCTGCTGGTTAACGATGTGCCATCGACCGTGACGCTGGGCTCGACCGATTGGGTCAGCTTTATGACCGCCGTCAATCGGATCGAACTGAATGCTCCCGGTGCCGCCTCGGGTATGACCTTCGGGCAAGTCATGAACCTTCACCGGATCAGCCCCATTTCCGAACGTGAATCCCAACTGCACTCTGTCGCCCAGATGAACCCGGTGTTGGATTGGGCCATCGTGAATGGCCATATCGTGAGAAATGACAAGGACGAATACACCCTTGAACAGCTCGCCAGCAGCCAGGAGAAGCTCAAAAAACAAAATGATGACATCTCCAGTGCCAGGCATTACTTGAGTAATTTCAACCCACCAAGCAGAAGGGAAATGGCCCTGTCAGAGCTGAGGGAAAAATGGGGTACCGATACCCACTATGAGCGTCCGTACCTCACTGAAATGGTTGGCCCGTTTGGAATGTTTTCCAATACTCGGGAAAGTATTGTCGACGTCTATGAAGCTGGCCGCCTGGGTGAAAGTTGGCGCTGGGAGTCAACGAGGGGGCCCGACTTCGATGCACTTCGCGCGCGCGCCTCCGAGTTGCCTGACATCAACGCGAAATTCAATCAGGCATTTGAAGAAGACTTCGCCCTACGCAGGACCCACACCATTTCCCTGTTCAAAAACATGTTCAGCCAGCTACCGCTGGCGGACCGGGACATCGTCAACAATGGCTCTGCGACAATCCTGCAAGTGAAAGGCACCGGTAGTGGCATCCTGATGCAGTTCACCCATAAGGAGCAGTCCAGAACGTTCGCGATCTATCCAGCCTATGGAAAAATAGTGCCGGTCCCCAATATCGAACAGAGAGCACCTTACCGCCAAACCACCGAAGAAACCGTCGACACAGCCGCGTTTAAAACCAACGCCCAGCCAAAACCGGATATCAAATCCAAGGTCCTCATAACACGCCTTGATCAAAACAGCCTCGTCGACCCGGATCACTTTGCACACGGCAGGCGGCCCTTATATGCGGAGAACGACAAAACTGACCTTTCCAGCTATGACGGAACAAGAATACAGCACCTCGCCGAGGTGCTGGTTGACAGTGTGTACTTGAACAAGGCGGCTGCACTCGCTACGCAACGTGGGCTGAACAACGCTGTTGAAAACGGTTTGGAGCTCAGTGACTACTTCCAAAAAGGTTTGCGCTTCTTACCGGGAGGCTCGAGCCTCGTGGACATCTACCACGGTGAATATGCGGAGGCGGTAAAAGACCTGGGCGTTGATATCGCGATCTACGTATTTACCGAGGGCGTCGGCAAACTCTGCAATGTGGCCAAATCCGGCGCGGCCTGGGCGGCGGCCAAGGCCTCGGCGAAATTCGTCGAAAGGTTTGGGATCGAGGAAACAGAAAGCATTGTGCTCCAAGACCTGACTACCACCGGCGCCGAGAAGGCGTTCAGCTCAGTGAGCCAAATGCAGGGCGGCCAATATACAAAGCCAATTGGAGAGGCGTTTGTCCCGACTGCGGACATGGTTGATGGCACGGTGAGAAACGGCGATACCTCTGCACTTGTCAAACTCACGGCCATTTTCCAGGATGGCGAGTGGTATGCCTATAACCCCAAGACAATGGCGGCTGATGGGCCTGCGCTAAAAGGGTTCGTGCCCGAAAGTAACCAACGCAACGTCAATGGCCTGTTTGACTTTTTTTCCAATGCCGAACCCGATCCGGACATGCCCGCCAGATTCGAGATGAACGTCGTGAACTCGCAGCTAAGAGATGAGCAAGCCTTTAAAGCCGGCTACAACAGCTTGAAACCGGAAACTATACCGGGCTACCGCAGCGACATGGGCAAAGACCGAATCAGACAACTGATTGCAGACACCCCGCTAAGCGCCGAACAAGTGGGAAGCCTGGTTCGGCAACGGGAAAGACTCATCATTGCCGATTCCCGCATCAACATTGAGACGTTCAATCGAGAAGTAGAGGGTGCGGGCGGAACCAGTCGTGGAATGTCCCAAGGCTATTATCTTGCCCTGACACAACCAGGCTCAGACGGTGAATGTGCTGCCCTGTCCAATACGATGGCGCTCGCGCTCTCGGAGGGCACCGAAAACACGTTGATCGATAACGTGCATATGGCCATGGCCAACCCGAAGTCCGCTGGCGGTTCAAAATTCATCTCAGAGCTGTCAGCGTTGCAAGCTAACGTAGACAGACAAAGCACCTTTCAAACCGGGACCTCAGGCGTCCTCACGCCCTACAAGGATATTGGCACAACACTGGGTAACGCCGAGACTTCGAAGACCTTGCTGATCGGCGCGAAAGATCATGGCATGCTCGCGGGGGTTAGGGTCGACCCCGCCGACGCCAGCAAAAAAAGCTGGTTTTATTACGATCCCAACTATGGTTTGGCGACATTCAATTCAGAAACATCAATGAAAGCCGGGCTGGAAAAAACACTGAACAGTGGCAAAGTCGGCAAAGGACTCAACCATTTTGGCAACGCATTCACGGGACCAAAATATAACGTCGGTGTCTTTGATATCAATGCGATGGCACAGCGCAGATTTGATATTGCCCGGGTTAGAGACCTGACCCGGCCAATCAGCCTTGACACAACGCAAGCCGTCACCGACGCCCTGTATGGCCGAATCAGGCTGGGAGGCCCGATGGAAACGGTCAGGCCACTTGATGGCGATCCAGACATTTGTCGATACTTATGATGGAAAGCCCCGGCTCAATATTATCGGACACGCCCCTGAGCCAGAAAACCCAGGCGATCCGATAAAAATCGTCGGTGACAATGACGCACGCTATTCGGCCGCAGAGGTTAATCAAAAGCTGCTGGATCGAGGCGTAGACATTCGTGACTACGCCAATGTCCGGACATTGACCTGCTTCTCCGCAAGTGGCGGCACTCGTTCGTTCGCTAACGAGTTGAATAAGCTAACGGGCGTCCCCGTAAAGGGATTTGAAGGTCCGGTAACGACCGAATGGATGGCGGGTACAGATCTGAATGAGCAATATCAACTGCTATTAAAGCGCGCCAGGACAAAGTACCCGAAATTCAAGCAAGAAGACATCGAGTGGATCGCGGAAAATGACCTGAATAAAATCTATCATAATAAATTCAGAGTCTTTACCGTTAGAAAGGACGTGGGCACTCTTGTCGAGGCCAATATGGGAACAACGAAAAAACCGGTATATGTCACGCTTCCAGTCGATTATCGACCTGTACGTTTCGGCCCCGCCAAAGCACCCAAGGAATCCGTCACGCTTTGACCGCTGAACCATTAGCATGATGAAAGAAGCGAGGGAAGCCAATGCAACGGTGCCCCCTCGCTGCTGCCGCGTGAATACGCGACACACCACGCTTGATGGTTTCAGCTGTTTACCTAACGAGTGCAAAAAAGTATCAGTCCAAGTGCTCCCAAGGATTTGTCACAACCCCGTTTGAAGGCTGTAATCAACGCACACTCTTCCTGACTCCCCGTAGGAAGACACAACAACAATAACTGTCCTTCCGTAGCCCCTGGGCGCGGAAATGGAGTGCGCGATGAAGTTCACAGCAAAAGCTCTGCTTGCCTGTACCTGTATGACCCTCAGCGCCGTCAGCCTTGGCGCGCAAACCCTGACCATTGCCACCGTCAACAACAGCGACATGATCCGCATGCAGAAGCTCTCGAAAACCTTCGAGGCCGAGCATCCGGAGATCAAGCTGAACTGGGTGGTGCTGGAAGAAAACGTGCTGCGCCAACGCCTGACCACTGACATCGCCACCCAGGGCGGGCAGTTCGATGTGTTGACCATCGGCATGTACGAAGCCGCACTCTGGGGCGCCAAGGGTTGGCTCGAACCGATGAAGGACCTGCCGGCGTCCTACGACCTCGACGACGTATTCCCTTCCGTGCGTGACGGTTTGTCGGTCAAGGGTTCGCTGTACGCCCTGCCGTTCTATGCGGAAAGCTCAATCACCTACTACCGCACCGACCTGTTCAAGGACGCCGGGCTGAGCATGCCCGAGCACCCGACCTGGAGCCAGATCGGCGAATTCGCGGCCAAACTCACCGACAAGAGCAAAGAGCAATACGGCCTGTGCCTGCGCGGCAAAGCCGGTTGGGGCGAGAACATGGCGCTGATCACCACCCTGGCCAACGGCTACGGTGCGCGCTGGTTCGATGAGAAGTGGCAGCCTGAATTCAACGGCCCCGAATGGAAGGACGCGCTGAACTTCTACGTCGACAACATGAAGAAATCCGGCCCGCCGGGTGCTTCCAGCAACGGTTTCAACGAAAACCTGGCGCTGTTCAACAGCGGCAAGTGCGCGATCTGGGTCGATGCCAGCGTCGCCGGCTCGTTCGTCACCGACAAGACCCAAAGCAAAGTGGCCGACCATGTGGGCTTCACCTTTGCCCCCCACGAAAAAACCGACAAGGGCACGTCGTGGCTGTACTCCTGGAGCCTGGCGATCCCGACCAGCTCCAAGGCCAAGGATGCCGCCAAGGTGTTCACCAGTTGGGCCACCTCCAAGGAATACGGTGCCTTGGTCGCCAAGACCGACGGCGTTGCCAACGTGCCGCCAGGTACCCGCAAGTCGACCTACAGCGACGAGTACATGAAGGCCGCGCCGTTCGCCAAGGTGACCCTGGAATCGCTGAAAGTCGCCGACCCGACCAAACCGACCCTCAAGCCGGTGCCGTATATCGGTATCCAGTTGGTGACCATTCCTGAGTTCCAGGCGATTGGGACCCAGGTCGGCAAGTTCTTCTCCGGCGCGCTGACCGGCCAGCAAACGGTCGATGCTGCACTGACCGCCGCGCAGACCACCACCGAGCGTGAAATGAAGCGGGCGGGTTACCCCAAGTAACCCCCGATCCTGTAGGAGCGAGCTTGCTCGCGAAAAAGGTACATCCGACGCCGCAAGGCGCCTGAAATACCTTCGCGAGCAAGCTCGCTCCTACAGGGGTTTTACGCACCTGTACCTGACTGGCCTTGACTATCATGAATACATCCGCCAAAAACCGCCTGGCCAACCCCGGCTGGTTCCTCGTCACGCCCTCGGTCGCCCTGCTGCTGCTGTGGATGATCGTGCCGCTGGGCATGACCCTGTACTTTTCGCTGATTCGCTACAACCTGCTCTACCCCGGCGAGAACCAATTCGTGGGGCTGGAGAACTTCACCTACTTCATCACTGACTCGGGTTTCCTGCCCGGCGCCACCAATACGTTGTTGCTGGTGGGCAGCGTGCTGCTGATCAGCGTGGTGTTCGGCGTGTTGATCAGTGCGCTGCTGGAGGCCAGTGAGTTCCTCGGGCGTGGCATCGTCCGGGTGCTGTTGATTTCGCCGTTCTTCATCATGCCCACCGTCGGTGCGCTGATCTGGAAGAACCTGATTTTCCACCCGGTGTCGGGGATTCTCGCCGCCGTGTGGAAGTTCTTCGGCGCCGAGCCGGTGGACTGGCTGGCGCACTACCCGTTGCTGTCGATCATCATCATTGTCTCGTGGCAATGGCTGCCGTTCGCCATCCTGCTGCTGATGACCGCCATGCAGTCCCTCGACCAGGAACAAAAGGAAGCCGCACGCCTGGACGGTGCCGGCGCCATCGCGATTTTCTGGCACCTGACCCTGCCCCACCTGGCCCGCCCGATTGCCGTGGTGGTGATGATCGAAACGATCTTCCTGCTCTCGGTATTCGCCGAAATCTTCACCACCACCAACGGTGGCCCCGGCTACGCCTCGACCAACCTCGCCTACCTGATCTACAACCAGGCATTGGTGCAGTTCGACGTGGGCATGGCCTCGGCCGGCGGCTTGATCGCCGTGGTCATCGCCAATATCGCGGCGATCATCCTGGTGCGGATGATCGGCAAAAACCTGACTGACAAGCCTTGAGGGCCGCGCCATGACGCTTCAACAATCCCGCCGCCTGCAAAGCCTGTTGCTCGGCACCCTGGCCTGGGCCATCGCGATCCTGATTTTCTTCCCGATCTTCTGGATGGTGCTGACCAGCTTCAAGACCGAAATCGACGCGTTCGCCACGCCGCCGCAGTTCATCTTCACGCCGACCCTGGAGAACTACCTGCACATCAACGAGCGCAGCAACTACTTCAGCTATGCCTGGAACTCGGTGCTGATTTCATTCAGCGCCACCGCCCTGTGCCTGCTGATTTCGGTGCCGGCCGCCTACTCCATGGCGTTCTACGAAACCAAACGCACCAAGAGCACGCTGCTGTGGATGCTCTCCACCAAGATGCTGCCACCGGTGGGCGTGCTGATGCCGATCTACCTGCTGGCCAAGAGCTTTGGCCTGCTGGATACGCGCATCGCGCTGATCATCATCTACACCCTGATCAACCTGCCGATCGTGGTCTGGATGGTTTACACCTACTTCAAGGACATCCCCAAGGACATCCTCGAAGCCGCGCGCCTGGACGGCGCCACGCTGTGGCAGGAAATGGTCCGGGTGCTGCTGCCGATCGCCAAGGGCGGCCTGGCCTCCACGGTGCTGCTGTCGCTGATCCTGTGCTGGAACGAAGCCTTCTGGTCGTTGAACCTGACCTCGTCCAACGCAGCGCCGTTGACCGCACTGATCGCTTCCTACTCCAGCCCCGAAGGCTTGTTCTGGGCCAAATTGTCTGCCGTCTCGACCCTGGCCTGCGCGCCGATCCTGATCTTTGGCTGGATCAGCCAGAAACAGCTGGTGCGCGGTTTGTCCTTCGGCGCCGTGAAATAACGGTTTCCTATAAAAATTCAAAAAGGAGGCCCATCCCATGGCCAACCTGAAAATCAAGAATCTGCAAAAAGGCTTCGAAGGTTTCTCGATCATCAAGGGCATCGACCTGGAAGTGAACGACAAGGAATTCGTGGTCTTCGTCGGCCCCTCGGGCTGCGGTAAATCCACCCTGCTGCGCCTGATCGCCGGCCTCGAAGAAGTGAGCGAAGGCACCATCGAACTGGATGGCCGCGACATCACCGAAGTCACCCCGGCCAAGCGCGACCTGGCGATGGTGTTCCAGACCTATGCCCTGTACCCGCACATGAGCGTGCGCAAGAACATGTCATTTGCCCTGGACCTGGCCGGCGTCGACAAGCAGCTGGTGGAGAGCAAGGTCAACGAAGCGGCGCGCATCCTCGAACTGGGCCCGCTGCTGGAGCGCAAGCCCAAGCAACTCTCCGGTGGCCAGCGCCAGCGTGTGGCGATCGGCCGGGCGATTGTGCGCAACCCGAAGATCTTCCTGTTCGACGAGCCGTTGTCCAACCTCGACGCCGCCCTGCGCGTGCAGATGCGCCTGGAACTGGCGCGCCTGCACAAAGAGCTGCAAGCGACCATGATCTACGTGACCCATGACCAGGTTGAAGCCATGACCCTGGCCGACAAGGTGGTCGTGTTGAACAGCGGGCGTATCGAGCAGGTCGGCTCGCCGCTGGAGCTGTACCACCAGCCGGCCAACCTGTTTGTGGCGGGTTTTCTCGGCACGCCGAAAATGGGCTTCCTCAAGGGCAAGGTCACCCGCGTCGACGGCCAGGGCTGTGAGGTGCAGCTGGACGCCGGCACCCTGATCAGCCTGCCGCTGAGCGGCGCCAGCCTGAGCGTGGGCAGCGCGGTGACCCTGGGCATTCGTCCGGAGCACCTGGAAATCGCGTCGCCTGGGCAAACCACCCTGACGGTGACGGCCGACGTCGGCGAGCGCCTGGGCAGCGACACCTTCTGCCACGTCATCACCTCGAATGGCGAGCCGCTGACCATGCGGATTCGCGGCGACATGGCCAGCCAATACGGCGAAACGCTGCACCTGCACCTGGACCCGGCGCACTGCCATCTGTTCGACACCGACGGCGTGGCTGTGGCCCGTCCACTGCGCGCCGCCGCCTGATTTCGCGAGTATTGATCGATGAAACTGAATAAGCAGAACCTCACCCAGCTGGCGCCCGAAGTGAAATTGCCAGCCTATACGCTTGCCGACACACGCCAGGGCATCGCCCATATCGGCGTCGGCGGCTTCCATCGCGCGCACCAGGCGTATTACACCGATGCGCTGATGAATACCGGCGAGGGCCTGGACTGGAGCATCTGCGGCGTTGGCCTGCGCAGCGAGGACCGCAAGGCCCGCGATGACCTGGCCGGCCAGGACTACCTGTTCACCCTGTACGAACTGGGCGACACCGACGACACCGAAGTGCGCGTGATCGGCTCGATCAGCGACATGCTGCTGGCCGAAGACAGCGCCCAGGCATTGATCGATAAACTGGCCAGCCCCGAGATTCGCATCGTCTCGCTGACCATCACCGAAGGCGGCTACTGCATCGACGACAGCAACGGCGAGTTTATGGCCCACTTGCCGCAGATCCAGCACGACCTGGCTCATCCGTCGTCGCCAAAAACCGTGTTCGGCTTTATCTGCGCGGCATTGACCCAGCGCCGCGCGGCCGGCATCCCGGCGTTTACCGTGATGTCCTGCGATAACCTGCCCCACAATGGCGCTGTCACGCGCAAGGCACTGCTGGCGTTCGCCGCCCTGCACAATGCCGAGCTGCATGACTGGATCAAGGCCCATGTGAGCTTCCCGAACGCCATGGTCGACCGCATCACGCCGATGACCAGCACCGCCCACCGCCTGCAACTGCACGATGAACACGGCATCGACGATGCCTGGCCAGTTGTTTGCGAACCCTTTGTGCAGTGGGTACTGGAAGACAAATTCGTCAACGGCCGCCCGGCGTGGGAAAAGGTTGGCGTGCAGTTCACCGACGATGTGACACCCTATGAAGAGATGAAGATCGGCTTGCTCAACGGCAGCCACCTGGCCCTGACCTACCTGGGTTTTCTCAAGGGCTATCGGTTTGTGCACGAGACCATGAACGACCCGCTGTTAGTGGCCTACATGCGCGCCTACATGGACCTCGACGTCACGCCAAACCTCGCGCCGGTACCGGGCATCGACCTGACCGACTACAAGCAGACCCTGGTGGACCGCTTCTCCAACCAGGCGATTGCCGACCAGTTGGAACGGGTGTGTTCGGATGGCTCGTCGAAGTTTCCCAAGTTCACCGTGCCGACCATCAACCGCCTGATTGCCGACGGCCGTGAGACCGAGCGTGCAGCACTGGTCGTCGCGGCCTGGGCCTTGTATTTGAAGGGTGTGGATGAGAATGGCGTGAGCTACACAATCCCCGATCCGCGCGCCGAGTTCTGCCAGGGGCTGGTGAGTGACGATGCACTGATCAGCCAGCGGTTGCTGGCAGTGGAAGAGATTTTCGGTACGGCTATTCCCAACTCGCCTGAGTTTGTGGCAGCGTTCGAGAGGTGCTATGGGAGCCTGCGTGATAACGGCGTCACCACTACCCTGAAGCACCTCCTGAAGAAACCGGTTTAAATGTGGGAGGGGGCTTGCTGTGGTGCGGGCTTGCTGTGGTGAGCGGGCTTGCCCCGCGCCAGGCTGCGAAGCAGCCCACAAATCTGTGGTGAACCCGTCGGGGGACAAGCCCCACTCACCACAGCAAGCCCCCTCCCACACTGGACCGGGTTGCCAATCCAAAAAAATAACACCGCTGAGCACACCCTCATGACCCAGCAAAACCTGTTCCTCGGCATCGACTGCGGCACCCAAGGCACCAAGGCCATCGTCCTCGACGCGTCCAGCGGCAAGGTACTGGGCCTGGGCGCCGCCGCGCACACCCTGATCAGCGGCGCCAATGGCCGTCGCGAGCAGCACACCCAGGAATGGCTGGACGCCTTTACCGAAGCCACCCACCGCGCCTTGCAACAGGCCGGCGTGGACGGCCAGGACATCCTCGGCATCGGCGTGTCCGGCCAGCAGCACGGCCTGGTGTTGCTGGATGACAGCGGCCAGGTGCTGCGCCCGGCCAAGCTGTGGTGCGACACCGAAACCGCGCTGGAGAACGAGCGCCTGCTGGCCTACCTGGGCGGCGAAGGCGGCTCGCTGGAACGCCTGGGCGTGGCGATTGCGCCGGGCTACACCGTGTCGAAACTGCTGTGGACCCGCGAGCAGCACCCGGATGTGTTCGCGCGCATCGCCCATGTGCTGCTGCCCCACGACTACCTCAACTACTGGCTCACCGGCCGCGCGGTCGCGGAATACGGCGATGCCTCGGGCACCGGTTACTTCAACGTGCGCACCCGCGCCTGGGATATGGCGCTGCTCAAGCACATCGACCCCAGCGGCCGTCTCGAAGCTGCGCTGCCGACATTGATCGAAGCCGATCAAAGCGTAGGCACGATCCTGCCGGCCATCGCCGAACGCCTGGGCATCAACCCCAATGCCAGGGTGTCCAGCGGCGGCGGCGACAACATGATGGGTGCCATCGGCACGGGCAATATCGCCCCCGGCGTGATCACCATGAGCCTGGGCTCGTCCGGCACCGTGTATGCCTTCGCCGACCAGCCCAACGTCAGCCCGCAGGCGTCGGTCGCAACCTTCTGCTCGTCCAGCGGCGGCTGGCTGCCGTTGATCTGCACCATGAACCTGACCAACGCTACCGGGGTGATTCGCGAGTTGTTCGAGCTGGACCTCAACGCCTTCAACGCACTGGTCGAGCAAGCCCCGATTGGCGCCGATGGCGTCAGCATGCTGCCGTTCCTCAATGGCGAACGCGTACCCGCCCTGCCCCACGCCACCGGCAGCCTGCATGGGCTGACCATGACCAACCTGACCCGTGCCAACCTGTGCCGCGCGGTGGTCGAAGGCACCACCTTCGGCCTGCGCTACGGCCTCGATCTGCTACGCCACACCGGCCTGCAAAGCCAGAGCATCCGCCTGATCGGCGGCGGCTCGAAAAGCCCGGTGTGGCGGCAGATGGTCGCCGATATCATGAACACCGAAGTGATCTGCACCGAACAAAGCGAAGCCGCCGCCCTGGGCGCGGCGATCCAGGCGGCGTGGAGCCAGTCCGGAGAGTCCCTGGCCAGCCTGTGCGACAAATGCGTGAGCGTCGACCCGGCCAGCCGTACCCTGCCGGTGGCGGCCAATGTCGGCGCCTATCAACTGGCTTACGAACGTTATCAACAGCACGTGGCAACCCTTTAAGAGCGAACGACTATGTATCTGGTGTGTGGTGAAGCGCTGTTTGATTTTTTCAGCGAGGAAGATGCCAGCGGGCAGGCCTCCAAGGTCACTTACAAGGCGATTGCCGGTGGTTCACCGTTCAACGTCGCGGTGGGTTTGCGCCGCCTGGGCATTGAGGCCGGGTTGTTCGGCGGCCTGTCCAGCGACTTCCTCGGACGGCGCCTGTTGCAGGTGCTCAAGGATGAAGGCGTCAGCGAGCGGTTCCTGGTGGAGTTCGCCGCGCCGACCACCTTGTCGATGGTCGCCGTGGGCGCCGATGGCTCACCGCAGTACAACTTCCGTGGTGAAGGCTGCGCCGACCGACTGCTGGAAGTCGCGCATTTGCCGGTCCTCGGCGATGAGGTGCGCGGGCTGCATATCGGTTCGTTCTCCCTGGTGGTGCAACCGATCGGCGACACCCTGCTGAGCCTGGTCAAGCGCGAAAGCGGCAAGCGCCTGATCAGCCTCGACCCCAACGTGCGCCTTAATCCGCAGCCGGATATCCAACTGTGGCGCGACCGCGTCGCCGAGTTGGCCAAGCATGCCGACCTGATCAAGGTCAGCGACGAAGACCTGCACCTGCTCTACCCCGGCCAGTCGCCGGAAAGCGTGCTGCAGGGCTGGCTGCAACACCGTTGCCAGCTGGTGTTCCTCACCCGTGGCGGCGATGGCGCCAGTGTGTTCAGCCGTCAGCATGGCACCTGGTCGCAACCGGCACAGCGCGTGGTGATGGCGGATACCGTGGGTGCCGGGGATACCTTCCAGGCCGCGTTGATTGCCTGGCTGACCGAGCACCAGCTGGACTCGGTGCAAGGCCTGCAACAACTGACCCGCGTGCAGATCGACGCCATGCTCGGTTTTGCCATCCGCGCTGCGGCACTGACGTGCGGCAAGACCGGGCCGGACCTGCCGTATCGCCAGCAGCTTGGATGAAGGTTTTGTCAGCCAGGGCAAAATTAATCGATGGTTAATCCCGCAAGTCGAGAGTGAAATTCCACTCACTTGCGGAGCACCACCATGAAACTGCACACCTTAATGCTCGGCGGCGCCCTGGCGCTGGCGGCAGTGTCGGGCCTGGCCCAGGCTGACGATCAAACCCAGGCGGTCAACCCCGTGCCTTATCATTACGGCATGCCGATGAACATTGCCAAGGTCCTGGCCATGAACGAAACCCCAACCGGCGACTGTAAAGTCATTGATGCGGATATCAAGTTCCTGGACAAGGCGGGCAAAGTGGAAGACGTGAGCTACCGGAAGATGTCCGAAGCCTGCGATTTCCAGAATTGATGGGCAAACATACACAGCATTGGGCCTGGCATTTACCAGGCCCACCGTTCATAACCAACGATCAGTAGTAACCGCGCCCTCCAGCCCGCTGCTGGACAGGTGCATGGCTGTGCTTGAGGTCTTCACGCAACCCGGTAATGAGGTTGCAAATAGCTCGACTGCTGTCGAGTTTGTCAGCATTGATACCTTTGACCTCCAAATCCACCCGGTCACGGTCGCGGTCGTCATAGACCTTGATCGTCAGCGAAGCATCTTCGGCTTTGGTGCATTCGCACCGTTTAGGCAGGAAACTTCCTTCAATAATGCTGCGAAGTTCTAATTCCGAAAGCATGGCCAACCTCTCCTTTTTTGAGACTGCCAATCGATTGTTATAGGTCTGCAGGCCCGTGCCTGCCACGTCTCGCCAGCCCTGGAAGACGCTTACCTTTACCAGCCTACTCGGCAAATTCCGTTTTTGTTGTAACTTTTCTTCATAAGCAATGTAGGAATTTATATAGCTTAGGTCACCCCAGTTAAATCATCGTCGAACCGCTTCGATTAATCGTTTAACCCCACGCTTCGAATTAAACTGCAGCTTGTGCCGCCACTCTTTCAGCAACATATCGCAAACTATCAAAGTTGATATTTGCGCCTGAATTAACTGCGACCAAGGTCTGCCCACTCACCCCACGACTGGCCACGTACTTGCGAACCCCCGCCACCGCCAACGCACCGGAAGGCTCGGTGATGGAACGCGTATCGTCATAGATCAACTTCATTGCGCTGCACAGTTCGTCATTGCTGACGGTGATCACCTCGTCGACCCAATCGCGGCAGATCTCAAAGCCATAGGCGCCGATCTGCGCGACTGCGGTGCCATCGGCGAACCCGTCGACACTTGGCAACACCACCCGTTCCCCGGCCTGCAGTGCGGCGAGCAGGCAACTGGAGCCTTCGGGCTCGACCCCGATGATGCGCACTTCGGGCCGCAGGTATTTGACGTAGGCCGCAATGCCGGCGATCAGGCCGCCGCCGCCCACGGGCACGAAGATCGCGTCCAACGGGCCTTGTTGCTGGCGCAGGATTTCCATGGCCACCGTGCCCTGGCCGGCGATCACCTCCGGGTCATCGAAGGGCGAGACGAAGGTGCAGCCGGACATCTCGGCCAGTTGCAGCGCATGGGCCAGGGCAAACGGGAAGCTCTCGCCGTGCAGCACCGCTTCGGCGCCCCGGGAGCGCACGCCCAGCACCTTCAATTCCGGCGTACTGCACGGCATCACGATCCGCGCCTGGAGCCCCAGCGTCTTCGCCGCCAGTGCCACGCCTTGCGCATGGTTACCCGCCGACGCCGTCACCACACCGCGCGCTTTCTGCTCGCCGGTAAGCTGCACCAGCTTGTTGTAGGCGCCGCGAATCTTGAAGGAAAAGGTCGGTTGCAGGTCTTCACGCTTGAGCAGCACCTGGTTGCCGAGCATTGCCGAGAGTGCCGGTGCGGCTTGCAGGGGCGTACGCACCGCGAGGTCATAGACCGGCGCGGCGAGGATCTTTTTCACATAGTGTTCAAGCAATGCCGTATCAGCGGTAGACGGGGCGGGGCACGTGCTCATGGGGTGTCTCCTGGTTTTTAAAGGCCCTGGAGACGGAACAAACAAAACCCGCCTCTAAGGCGGGTTGGGGTGCAGCCGTGTGCTATCCCGCCAAATGAGGAATGGCGGTAATAATGCTTGGCTGGCTGCGGAAGGCTGGGTAGGTCATGCCTGGAAATTAACCGGCCATCCGGATCAAGTCAACATCATGTTTACTGACGACATACGAAACATATACGATTCGTATATACAACCACTACAGTGAACCTCATGGGCATCGTCAAGATCAGCGACCAACTGCACGAACAACTGCGTCTGGCCAGTGCGGCCATGGACCGTTCCATCAACGCCCAGGCCGAGTTCTGGATCAAGGTCGGCCTGCTCGCCGAACTCAATCCCAGCCTGCCCTACCACGAGCTGATCAACAAACTGTTGCTGGACAAGCCCGACCTGATCCGGGGGCGCAGCTGATGATCAAGACCGCCGCCCAACTGGCTGTGATGCGCGAGTCCGGACGCCTGCTGGCCCAAGTGTTCGACATGCTCGACGGGTTTGTCGCCGCCGGCCGTTCCACCCTGGAACTGGACAGCGCCGTCGAAGCCTTTATCCGCAACGAATTGAAAGCCCGCCCTGCCAGCCTCGGGCAATACGACTACCCCTTCTCCATCAACACCTCGATCAACGAAGTGGTGTGCCATGGCATGCCCAGCGCCAAGGAAATCCTCAAGGAGGGCGACATCGTCAACATCGACATCACCCTGGAAAAAGGCGGCTTTATCGCCGACTCCAGCAAGATGTACATGATCGGCACCGTCGCGCCCAAGGCGCGGCGCCTGGTGGATATGACATTCGAGGCCATGTGGGCCGGGATCCGCCAGGTCAAGCCCGGCGCACGCCTGGGGGATATCGGCCATGCGATCCAGAGCCATGCACAGGCCAATGGCTACAGCGTGGTGCGTGAATACTGCGGCCATGGCATCGGCAAGCAGATGCATGAAGAGCCGCAGATCCTGCACTTCGGCCGCCCTGGCACCGGGCTGGAACTGCGTGAAGGCATGGTGTTCACCATCGAACCGATGCTCAACCAGGGCGGCGCCAAGGTGCGCAGCCTGAAAGACGGCTGGACGGTGGTGACCAAGGACAACAGCCTGTCGGCGCAGTGGGAACATACGGTGGCAGTGACGGCGGATGGCTTTGAAGTCCTTACCCTGCAAACCCGCCCTTGATTCACCCACCGCCGTAGATACCGCCTTATGCAACACCGCGCAAATCCGTAGCAGCTGTCGAGCCCCGGCGAGGCAGTTGCTACGGATTTGCGCGGTTGGCTACGCGGCGCGACTTTAAACACCTGTGGCATGCACTCAGCCACTCACCAGACCTGGCCCTGGCGTTTCAACTCCAGGCGCCGCACAAACTCTTCCAGCACCAGGCTGTACAGGTCGTCCTGCAAGTAGGCGTCTTCGATGCCGGCATCCAGGTTGGGGTTGTCGTTGACCTCAATCACCACCACCTTGTCGCCGGACTGCTTGAGGTCCACACCGTAGAGGCCGTCGCCGATCAGGTTGGCGGTCTTCACCGCCAGTTCCACCACCGCCCTGGGCGCTTCATGGACAGCCAGGGTGCGGCATTCGCCGTTGATGGCCTGGCCGATAGCCTTGTGGTTATAGATCTGCCAATGGCCCTTGGACATGAAGTATTGGCAGGCGAAGATCGGCTTGCGGTTGAGTACGCCGATGCGCCAGTCGTACTCGGTGTAAAAGAATTCCTGGGCCAGCAGCAGCACCGAATGCTCGAACAACTCGGCAGTGGCCTTGAGCAAGGCTTCCTGGCTTTCGACCTTGATCACGCCACGGGAGAAACACCCGTCGGGAATCTTCAACACCAGCGGAAACCCGAGGCGCTCGCCGACCCGCTCGAAGTCCTGCGGTCGTTCCTTGTAGAGAATCTCGGTGGCAGGCATACCTAACTGATGGCTGTTGAGCAGGTCGGTAAGGTAGACCTTGTTGGTACAACGCAGGATCGATGCCGGGTCGTCCATCACCACCAGGCCTTCGCTTTCGGCTTTTTTGGCAAAGCGGTAGGTATGGTTGTCGACACTGGTGGTCTCGCGGATCAGCAAGGCGTCGTATTCGGCCAGGCGCGCGTAGTCCTTGCGCTCGATCAGCTCCACATCGATGCCCAGTCCCTTGCCCACGCGGATGAAATTCTCCAAGGCACGGGCGTTGGACGGTGGCAACTGCTCCTGTGGATCGTGCAGGATCGCCAGGTCGTAACGGGCCAGTCGCCGCGAACGAGGTTGGCGCCAGATCTTGCGGCTGAAGTTATCGAGGGCGTGGGCGAATTGATCTTCCTGGTCGTCTCGTAACTTGTGCAATACGCCGGACTTGACCCCTACGATATGCCAACCGTTATGTTTTCTGAACTCAACTAACAAGATCGGACATGGGAATGTTTCAAACAACTGACGGGCCAATTCCTGCAACGGTTCTATATTGGTCCTGCCGAAGTAAAGTGTCAGGGTAAACCCTTCGGTATTACTGTAGAGGTGATGACTCAAGGCTTTATCAAGGGTTTTATCCAAGTCATCCAGCGCCAGGCCGTACAGCGACTTTTTAGTCAGCTCACTGATGGTGCGCACCGAAGGAATCACCTTGTGTCCGCGCGCTTCGGCCAGCAACGAGCAGTAGTAGCCGTGCCCCAGGTACTTGTAGCTGCGGCACAGGTTGATCACCTGCACCCGCTTGCCTGACTCGTTCTGCCGGGTTTGCTCCAGGTACTCCTGGGCGGTGACGATGTCTTCGCTGGGAAAGTAGGAGGCCCAATCTTCCTTGCGTTCAACAATGATCACCACTTGACTGTTACTTCGAGGCGGCGCAGAAAAAAAGCCCTTCGATGTTATTGTCGCCGCGACGATTTGCTCGGATACTTCACGCCAATGACCTTGTACCGCCGACATAATATTTGATCCGCTTTAGAGAACTCGACCTTTTCTATTAAGCACGATCTTTTAGGGAAGTCCCGTTTCGTTACGCAACTTTTACGGCGGTTATATGGCTCTTTTCTCTCGCGTTGCATTAGCCGGCGATATACCGGCATTAGTCGCATTGGAGCACCCGTGTTTCACCACAGACCGGCTCTCATCGCGCAGTTTTCACTGGATGATCAGCCGCGCCCACGGCCAGTTGCTGGTGGCGGAACAGGACGGGCAGTTGCTCGGTTATGCGCTGGTGCTGTTTCGTCGTGGCAGCGTGTTCGCGCGCCTGTATTCCATCGCCATTGCCGAGCACGCACGCAGCCTCGGGCTGGGCAAGCAGTTGCTCAGCCATGTCGAGGCCTGCGCGGTGACGCACGGTTGCACCCACCTGCGCCTGGAGGTACGCACCGACAACCCCCGCGCCCTGGCGCTGTATGAACGCAACGGCTACCGGCGTTTCGCCCAGGTCAACGACTACTACGCAGACCACACCCCGGCCCTGCGCCTGGAGAAAACCTTGGTCAGGCCACCTGCTTGATCCCGGCCTTGGCTTCCAGCTCGCGCACCAGCGGCAACACGCGCTTGCCGAAGTACTCCACTTCTTCCTGGAAGTGCAGGAAGCCCGCCAGCACCAGGTCCACGCCCACCGCCTTGAGCGCGACGATGCGCTCGGCAATCTGCTGCGGGGTGCCGATCAGGTTGGTCTTGAAGCCATCGTTGTACTGCACCAGGTCTTCAAAGCTGGACTTGGCCCAGTTGCCCTCGCCTTCGGGTGATGCCTTGCCGGCCTGCCTGGCCGCGTCGCCAAAGGCGTTCACGGCCTCCGGGTCGGCCTTGTCGATGATCTCTGCGAGCACGGCGCGGGCTTCTTCCTCGGTGTCGCGGGCGATGATGAACGCATTCACGCCGACCTTGACCGAATGGTTGTTCGCGGCAGCCTTGGCGCGAATGTCATCGACCTGGGCCTTGATGCCTTCCGGGGTGTTGCCGTTGGTGAAGTACCAGTCCGACACGCGCGCCGCCATGTCTCGCGCGGCTCGCGAACTGCCGCCCTGGAACACTTCCGGCTGGCCCAGGGGCTTGGGCTTGAGGGTGTAGTTGTTGAAACGGTAAAAGTCGCCCTTGAAAGTAAAGTCGTCCTGGGTCCAGATGCCTTTGAGGGCGCGGATGAATTCTTCGGAACGGCGATAGCGCTCGTCGTGCTCCAGCCAGTGTTCGCCGATGGCCTGGAACTCGCCCTTGAACCAGCCACTGACGATGTTCACCGCAATGCGGCCATTGGTGAGCTGGTCGATGGTCGCCAGTTGCTTGGCCGCCAGCGCCGGTTGCCACGGCCCGGGCAGGATCGCGGCGATAACCTTGAGCTTGGTGGTCGCGGCCAGCAAGGCATGGCTGAACGCCACGGACTCATGCTGGTTTTCCGCGCCGTAGCCGGCGGTGAAGCGGATCTGGGTCAGGCCGTATTCGAAGCCGGCTTCCTCGGCCAATTGCGCCAGTTTGCGGTTGTAGTCGATGCCCCAGTGGGTGCGTTGTTCGATCTTGCTGACCACCAGCCCACCGCTGACGTTGGGCACCCAATAGGCAAATTTCACGGCTTGCTGACTCATCGAACGGTACCTCGCATAAAGGAATGTACCGAGGTGTGGAGCAGCAAGCGTGCCAGGCGGAGGCAAACGCCCGCGCCACAAGGGGTGCGACATGTATTCAGGGCTGGGAGGCGTTGAATGCCGATGTCAGGGATTGCGACGGTTTGTCGATTTGCTGTTGCCAGGGCAACAGTAGACAGCATGCATCCCCCGTAAACATTGGCCCTGGCACCCGGCACGGACTGTGCAATCACTCCCTGCACCGATCACTGCCCCGGAGCCCTGCTCATGACCGAACACCACGTTATCAACCCGTTGTCTGTCGGCGTCGACTACCCCACGCTGGCGGCGCGCTTTCGCCCGATTTTCCAGCGCATCGCCGCTGGCGCAGTGGAGCGCGAACAAACCCGCGCCCTGCCCCACGAGCCGATCCAGTGGCTCAAGGAAGCCGGCTTCGGCGCGGTGCGGGTGCCGGTGGAATATGGCGGTGGCGGTGCTTCGCTGCCGCAGTTGTTCGAACTGCTGATCGAACTGGCCGAGGCCGACTCCAACGTCCCCCAGGCCCTGCGCGGGCATTTCGCCTTTGCCGAAGACCGCCTGAATGCGCCGCCCAGTGCCGGCCGCGATCTGTGGTTCAAACGCTTTGTCGACGGCGACATCGTCGGCTGCGCCTGGACCGAAATCGGCACCGTGGCCATTGGCGACGTTGTCACCAAGGTCAGCCCGGACGGCGAGCAGTGGAAACTCAACGGTGAAAAGTTCTACAGCACCGGCAGTATTTTCTCCGACTGGATCGACGTGTACGCCCAGCGCAGCGACACCGGCGGCGATGTGATCGCCGCCACCCGCGCGCGCCAGCCCGGCGTGGAACACAGCGATGACTGGGACGGCTTTGGCCAGCGCACCACCGGCAGCGGCACCTCGCGCTTTACCGATGCGGTGGTGGAGGCGGAAAACGTCATCGACTTCGCGACCCGCTTCAAATACCAGACCGCGTTCTACCAACTTGTCCTGCTGGCCAGCCTCGCCGGTATCGGCCGTGCCGCATTGCGCGATGTGGCCCACCAGGTGCGCAGCCGCAAGCGCATCTACAGCCATGGCAATGCCCAGCACGTCAGCCAGGATGCCCAGATCCAGCAGGTGGTGGGCGAAGTCGCCGCGTTGGTCTACGCCGCCGAAGCCAGCGCGCTTAAAGCCGCCCTGCCGGCGCAGCGGGCGTACCTGGCGCGCTTCGGTGGGGATGAAGTCGCCGAGCGCGAAGCCAACGTCGCGGCCGAAATCGAGTCAGCCACCGCGCAAGTGGTGGTGTCGGAGCTGATCCAGCGCGCCACCAGTGAGTTGTTCAACGCCCTGGGGGCGTCGGATGTGCGCCAGGGCAAGTCCCTCGACCGCCATTGGCGCAATGCGCGGACGGTGTCGTCGCACAACCCGGTGATCTACAAGGCGCGGATCGTGGGGGACTGGGTGATCAATGGCACCGAGCCGCCGTTTGTGTGGCAGATCGGTAATGGCCCGGCGAAAGCCTGAATCAAGGTTGGTCACAGTCAAAATGTGGGAGGGGGCTTGCTCCCGATGGCGGTTTGTCAGTCGCCTCATCAGTTGACTGATCCACCGCTATCGGGAGCAAGCCCCCTCCCACATTTGGCCCCTGCCTGTGTAGTTGAATCCCGTGTGCGCCTCAAAAGGCCAATTTGTAGCCGATGGTCATCAACATGATCGCCAGGCACGGGCGCAATACGCCGTCCGGGACCTTGCCGGTCATGTGGCTGCCGAAGTAAATGCCCGGCAGCGACCCCATCAGCAGGAAGCCCAGCAGGTGCCAGTCCATATTGCCCATGCCGGCATGGCCCAGGCCCGCCACCAGGGTCAGGGGCACGGCGTGGGCGATCTCGGTGCCGACCAGGCGGCGCGTGGCCAGGAACGGATAGAGGATAAACAGCGCGACCGTACCGAGGGCGCCGGCGCCGATGGAGGTGAGCGCAACCATGGTCCCCAGCACCGCACCGGTCACCACGGTCAGGGCATTCAGGTTGCGCGGGTTCATATGGTAGTGATCGCCGGCGTGGCGCTGGGCGAACGCCAGCAGGCGTTGCTTGAACAGGATCGCCAGGGCGGTCAGCAGCAGCACCACGCCGAGGGCCTGCTTGATCACCGCGTTCATGGCGCTGGGGTCGGTGTGCAGGCTGGCGAGGAACCACAGGGTCAGCAACACCGCAGGCACGCTGCCCAGGGTCAGCCAGCCGGTGATGGTCCAGTCGATGTTCTTGTTCTTGCTGTGGACCAGCACGCCACCGGATTTGGTGATGGCCGCGTACAGCAGGTCAGTGCCCACGGCCGTGGCCGGGTTGATGCCGAACCACAACAGGATCGGGGTCATCAAGGAGCCCCCGCCGACACCGGTCATGCCGACGATAAAACCAACGATCAGGCCCGCAATTACAAAACCAAAGTTACCCACTTCCATCAACGCTACCCGCGGCCTTATAAATTTCTGGCCGCAGGATAGCGATTTTTCTTATAACGACTTATATCAATATGATCTGACTTTATGCCTTTTATGGCAGTCGACGACAGACATACGCCTGGGTCTGATAAGGAAACGCCACCGTGTCGCGGCCCTTCAGGGCTGGATGGCTGGCGATCAAGCCACGCAACTGCTCGGTCACGAGGGCTTTTTCAGCCTCGGGCAACGCAGCAATAAAGCTCACGGAGAGGAAGCGATCCATGATCACTTCCTGTGGGCTGCCGACGTGGCTATAGGGGAAACAGGTCATTTCGGGGACTGAAAAGTACTTGCCGTCGAAGGCTTCTCGCCAGCGTCCGGAGTGAAAACGCGGGGTGTCACCCTCGTAGGGCGTGATGATCGCAGTGATCGCCGCCACCCAGTCCACCGACTCATCGCGCACATTCCACACCAGCCCGAGGCGCCCTTCGGGCTTGAGCACGCGGTGGATTTCCGCCAGCGCGGCCTGGGTGGAGAACCAGTGAAAGGCTTGCGCGCAGACCACCGCGTCGGCGCTGGCGGTTTCCAGGGGGATGGCTTCGGCGGTGCCGTTGACCAGGCGCACATCCGGCAACAGCCGGGTCAACTGCGCACCCATGGCCTGCACCGGTTCGACGGCGATCAACGTCGGCGCCAGGGTGCTGAGCAGGCGCGTGAACTTGCCGGTGCCGGCGCCCAGGTCGATCACCCGTGAGTGCCCATCGACGCCGAGCACATCCGTGAGCCAACCGGTGAGCTGCCTGGGATAATTCGGCCGGCCTTGGGCGTAAGTGACGGCCTGGGTAGAGAAACCTTGTTGAGCAGACGTGTGGACACCAGTCATTGCCAATCTCTCCTCGGGTAAAGCGGGGGCACAGTGTGCGCCTTCCCCGGGAGATTTTCTAATCGGCAGCCGTGGGCAACCACACCCGGAACCGTGCGCCGCCCAACGGCGAGGCCAGTGCGGTCAGGGTGCCACCTTGGGCCTCGAGGGCTCGCCGGCTGATGGCCAGGCCCAGGCCAAAGCCACCGGTGGAGCGGTCGCGGCTGCGGTCGAGGCGGTAAAAGGGCTCGAAGATACGCTCGCGCTGGTCCAGCGGAATGCCGATGCCATCGTCATCCACCCAGATTTCACAGCCTTTGGCGCAGACCTTGACGCCCACCTGAATGCGCTTGTCGCAGTAACGCGTGGCATTGCGCAACAGGTTCTGCAAGGCACGGGCGGTGAGGCGCGGGTCGAGGCTGAAGCGTTCCACAGCGCAGTCGAGTGCCACATCGATGACGATCTCGGGGTTTTCCAGCTCGTCATCGACGCTGCCCAACACGCTGTCGATAAATTCATCGAGCACCACCTCCACACGCTCGGGCAATTGCGTCGGGTTTTGCAGGCGACTGTAGGACAGCAACTCCAGCACCAATTCATCCAGCTCGCGAATATGCGCAACCAGGCCATGCAGGCGCTCGCGACTGGCCTCCGGCAAGTCCTCCGACAGCGCCAGGGCCAGGCCGAAATCCAGGCGTGTAAGGGGTGTGCGCAGTTCGTGGGAGACCGCGTTGAGCAGGTCGCGTTGCTGGTTGAGCAGGTGTTCGATGTCGTCGGCCATGGTGTCGAACACCGACGCCAGGCTGCCGATATTGGAGCTGGGCGGAATGTGCGTGCGCTCGGCCAGGTTGCCCTTGCCCAGTTGCGTGGCGGTGCTTTTCAGGCGTTCGAGATCGCGCCAGTGCGGACGCAGCCAGAACAGCAGGCAGGCCAGCAACGCCGCACCGATCAGCACGTTCATCGACCAGTACAACAGGTTCATGTCCAGCGGGTCTGGCGGAATGGTCAGCTTGACCACGAACTGCTCGTTGAGCGGCGAGCTGATGTCCTCCATCCAGCCAAACTCCCCCAGGTGAATCACGGGGTTGCCCTGCTCCAGCAGTTTGGCTTCCTGCGTGGTGTAGCTCGCGTCCTGGCGCAACAGCAATTGCACTTTGAGGGGCGCGAAGTCACTGCCCAGTTGCTCGGTCACCTGGGACCAGCGCTCCACCGGCGCGCGCAGGTACTGCTTGACGATCAGCTTCTGCATGCCCCGTGACTGCTCGACGTTGTAGTCCAGGTAGCGGTGTTCGAACAGTTGGATCACCAGCTTGGGAATCAGGAAGATCGCCGCGCTGTAGGTGACGATGGTGATCAGGTAAAGACGTAGCAGCACACGAAACATCGATCAGCATTCCCACTCGGAACGGCTGAACAGGTAGCCCTTGCCCCACACGGTCTTGATCTTGCGCGCTTCACCGGCGTGGTCGTCGAACTTGCGGCGCAGCTTGGAAATGGCCACGTCCACCGAACGGTCGGTGCCGTTGAACTCGATACCGCGCAGCCGTTGCAGGATCTGGTCGCGGCTGAGCACTTCGCCGGCATGCCGGGCCAGCACCACCAGCAGGTTGTATTCGCCGCTGGACAACTCCACCGCCTGTTCGCGCCAGGTCACCGTGCGTTCCGACAGGTCGATGCACAGGTTGCCCATCAGGATCTGGTCATTGGCCACCTGGGGCTCGGACAAACTGCTGCGCCGCAGCAAGGTGCGCACCCGCGCCAGCAGCACACGCGGCTCGCAGGGTTTGGTCACGTAGTCGTCGGCGCCCATTTCCAGGCCCAGCACCTGGTCGTGGCTGTCGTCGCGGGCGGTGAGCATCAGGATCGGCAGGCCCGCCGAGTCGGCGCGCAGCAGGCGGCACACTTGCAGGCCGTCGAGGCCGGGCAGCATCAGGTCGAGGATCACCAGGTCCGGCGGGTCGAGGCGCGCGCGCTCACGGACGTGGTCGCCACGGCTGAGCACACTGACGTGGTAGCCGTTGCGTTCCAGGTAGCTGGCAATCAGCTCGGAGAGTGCGGCGTCGTCTTCCACCAGGAGGATGTTGGGCATGGTGTTTCCAAATAATGCGGTTTGTTGGTGTGTTGCAGGATTGTGCAAGGATATACGCCCTCGGCGCCCCGCGCGCCGCACCTTACATTTCTTCACAGACGACCTACATAGCTTCACAGCACCACAGCGCCGGTGCCCTTAGGATGCGCCAGTCAATATTGGGATAAGAGCATGTCGAAGAATCTGTTTGCGCCATTTTGCCTGTTGGCCCTGATGCTGGCCCTGAGTGCCTGTGACCAATCGGCCGACGAAGCGCCGCAAATGCCCCTGGCCAAGGTGCGCATCGAAACCCTTGAGGCCAAGCCCCTCTCCATCACCAGCGAATTGAGCGGACGCATCGCCGCGCCACGCATTGCCGAAGTGCGCGCACGGGTGGCCGGGGTGGTGATGCAACGGGTCTTCAAGGAAGGCCATGACGTCAAACAGGGCGACGTGTTGTTTCGCATCGATCCGGCACCGTTCAAGGCTGACCTGGACAGCGCCCGGGCCAACCTGAGCAAGGCCGAGGCCAATGCGTTCCAGGCGCGCCTGCAGGAGCAGCGCTACAGCCAACTGGTGGAAGGCAATGCCATCAGCGGCCAGGACTACGACAACGCCCGCGCCAACCTGCGCCAGACCAACGCCGAAGTCGCCGCCAACAAGGCCGCCGTCGAGCGCGCCAGGTTGAACCTGGGCTATGCCACCGTGACCGCGCCGATTTCCGGACGCATCGGCCGCGCCCTGGTGACCGAAGGGGCACTGGTAGGCCAGAACGAAGCCACGCCCCTGGCGATCATCCAGCAACTGGACCCGATCCACGCCGACCTCACCCAGTCCACCCGCGAGCTCAACGACCTGCGCCGCGCCTTCCGCGCCGGCAGCTTGAAGCAGGTCGGCCAGGACCAGGCCAAGGCCACGTTGATCCAGGACGACGGCAGCCTCTACCCGCTGCCGGGCAAGTTGCTGTTCGCCGAGATCAGCGTCGACCCGGGCACCGGGCAGATCATCCTGCGCAGCGAGTTCCCCAACCCGGACCTCGACCTGTTGCCCGGCAGCTTCGTGCGGGTACGCCTGGAGCAAGCCGTCGACAAACAAGGCATCAGCGTGCCGCAACGCGCCATCACCCGCGACAGCGCCGGCATCCCCATGGTGCTGCTGCTCGACGCCGAGCAGACCGTCAGCCAGCAGCCGGTGGAACTGGGTGCGGTGATCGACGACCGCTGGGTGGTCAGCCATGGCCTCAAGCCCGGCGACCGTATCGTCGTCGAAGGCCTGCAGCACGCGCGCCCCGGTGAAAAAGTCGAGGTCGATGACAGCCCCACACCCGTTGCCCAGGCTTCCGGCCAATAAGGATCTTTGACAATGCCGCAGTTCTTTATTGACCGCCCGATCTTCGCCTGGGTGGTCGCCCTGTTTATCCTGCTGGCCGGCTTGCTGGCCATCCCGCAGTTGCCGGTGGCCCAGTACCCCAACGTCGCGCCGCCGAAGGTGGAAATCTACGCGGTGTACCCGGGCGCCTCGGCCCAGACCCTGGATGAAAGCGTGGTCAGCCTGATCGAGCAGGAGCTCAACGGTGCCGATCACCTGCTGTATTTCGAATCCCAGAGCAGCCTCGGCTCGGCAACGATTACCGCCACGTTCCAGCCCGGCACCCACCCGGAAATGGCCCAGGTCGATGTGCAAAACCGCCTCAAGGCGGTGGAGCCGCGCCTGCCCCAGGCCGTGACCCAGCAGGGTTTGCAGGTGGAGAAAGTCTCCGCCGGCTTCCTGCTGCTGGTGACCCTCACCTCCAGCGACGGCAAGCTCGACGACGTGGCGCTCAGCGATTACCTGGCGCGCAACGTGATGAACGAGCTCAAGCGCCTGGACGGGGTGGGCAAGGCCCAGCTGTACGGTGCCGAACGCGCCATGCGCATCTGGATCGACCCGCAGAAACTGATCGGCTTCAACCTCACGCCGGCCGACGTGAATGCGGCGATCAGCGCACAGAACGCCCAGGTTTCGGCCGGCAGTATCGGTGACTTGCCGGGTACCAGGACCCAGGAAATCACCGCCGCGATCCTGGTCAAGGGCCAGCTGTCCACGCCGGCGGAATTCGCCGATATCGTGCTCAAGGCCAACCCGGACGGCTCCACCGTGCGCATCGGCGATGTGGCGCGGGTAGAAGTGGGCAGCCAGGAATACCAGTTCTCCACGCGCCTGAACGGCAAGCCGTCCACCGCCGTCAGCGTGCAACTGGCGCCGGGGGCCAATGCGCTGAACACCGCGACCCTGGTACGGGCGAAGATGGACGAGCTGTCGCGCTACTTCCCGGCCAATGTGGAGTACAAGATCCCGTACGACACCTCGCCGTTCGTCAAGGTCTCGATCACCAAGGTGGTCTACACCCTGCTCGAAGCCATGGCCCTGGTGTTCGCGGTGATGTTCCTGTTCCTGCAGAACGTGCGCTACACCCTGATCCCGACGCTGGTGGTGCCGATCGCGCTGATGGGCACCTTCGCCACCATGCTGTTGCTGGGCTTCTCGATCAACGTGCTGACCATGTTCGGCATGGTGTTGGCCATCGGCATCCTGGTGGATGACGCCATCGTGGTGGTGGAGAACGTCGAACGGATCATGGTCACCGAGGGGCTGTCGCCCAAGGACGCGACGAAGAAAGCCATGGGCCAGATCACCGGCGCCATCGTCGGCATTACCCTGGTGCTGGTCGCGGTATTCCTGCCGATGGCGTTCATGGCCGGCTCGGTGGGGGTGATCTACCAGCAGTTCTCGCTGTCGATGGCCACCTCGATCCTGTTCTCGGCCTTCCTCGCCTTGACCTTGACCCCAGCCCTGTGCGCCACGCTGCTCAAGCCGATTGCCAAGGGCGAGCACCATGCCAAGGGCGGGTTCTTTGGCTGGTTCAACAAGCGCTTCGAGCAGCTCACCGACCGTTACGAAGGCTGGGTCGCCTATGCCCTCAAGCGCAGCGGCCGTTACCTGCTGATCTACCTGGTGCTGTTGGTGGGCCTGGGGCTGATGTTCAGCCGCCTGCCCTCCTCGTTCCTGCCGGTGGAAGACCAGGGCTACACCATCACCGACATCCAGCTGCCGCCCGGCGCGAGCAAGAACCGCACGGTGCAGGTGGCCGAACAGATCGAAGCGCATAACGCCGGCGAGCCTGGGGTGGGCGACACCACCATGATCATGGGCTTCAGCTTCTCCGGTTCCGGGCAAAACGCGGCGTTGGCGTTTACCACGCTCAAGGATTGGTCGCAACGCGGCAGCGATGACTCCGCCGCCTCGATTGCCGACCGCGCCAACATGGCCTTCAGCGAGCTCAAGGACGCGATCGCCTATGCGGTCCTGCCACCTCCCGTGGATGGCCTGGGCACCTCCAGCGGTTTCGAGTTCCGCCTGCAGGACCGCGGCGGTGTAGGCCACGCAGCCTTGATGGCGGCACGTACCGAACTGCTCGACGCCGCCGGAAAAAGCCCGATCCTGGCCAACGTGCGCGAAAGCGCCCTGGCCGAGGCGCCGCAAGTGCAGCTGGAAGTCGACCGCAAACAGGCCAACGCGCTGGGCGTCTCGTTTGCGGATGTGGGCAATGTGCTGTCTTCGGCCATCGGTTCGGCCTATATCAACGACTTCCCCAACCAGGGCCGCATGCAGCGCGTGGTGGTGCAGGCTGAAGGTGACCAGCGCAGCCAGGTGGCGGATTTGATGAAGATCCACGTTCGCAACAAGGATGGAAAGATGGTACCGCTGTCGGCGTTTGTCGAAGCCAAATGGACCCAGGGCCCGGCGCAACTGACGCGGTATAACGGCTACCCTGCCATCGCCATTTCCGGCGAGGCCGCACCCGGCCACAGCACCGGCGAGGCGATGGAGGAAATCCAGCGCCTGGTCAGCCAATTGCCGGCAGGCCTGGGCCAGGAGTGGACTGGGTTATCGCTGCAGGAACGTTTGTCCGGCTCACAGGCGCCGATACTGTTGGGGCTGTCGCTGCTGATCGTGTTCCTGTGCCTGGCGGCGCTGTATGAAAGCTGGTCGATCCCGACGTCGGTGTTGCTGGTGGTGCCGTTGGGCGTGCTCGGCGCGGTGCTGGCGGTGACCTTGCGGGGCATGCCCAACGATGTGTTTTTCAAGGTCGGCCTGATCACCATCATCGGCTTGTCGGCGAAGAACGCGATCCTGATCATCGAGTTCGCCAAGGACCTGTATGACCAGGGCGAAGACCTCATCGACGCCACCCTGAAAGCCGCACGACTCCGGTTGCGCCCGATCATCATGACGTCGCTGGCGTTTATCCTCGGCGTGGTGCCCTTGGCGATTGCCACCGGTGCCAGTTCGGCGAGCCAGCAGGCGATTGGTACCGGGGTAATCGGCGGGATGATCACCGCGACCCTGGCGGTGGTATTTGTGCCGGTGTTCTTTGTGGTGGTCATGAAGCTGGTGCGCAAAAAGCGCTAAGGCTTTTTGGGGGACACTGTAACGGTGGCGGGCCCGCTTGCCACAACAAAAATGCGCTAAGGTGCTCACAGGTAACCATCTGTGAGCTGCCATGCCTTTTCTAGCCCGTACCCACCCTCGCCTCTCCGCCGCCGCTGTGCTCGGCCTTGCCGTCGGCATCCTGGCGCCGGCCGACACCCTCGCCAGCAAAATCCTCATCGGCTGGAACGCCGGGGTCTGGACCTACCTGGTACTGATGCTGTGGTTGACCAGCCGTGCCAGGGCCGACGATGTGAAGCGCATCGCCGAAATCGAGGACGAAAACGCCGGGCTGGTGCTGTTCACGGTGTGCATCGCCGCCATCGCGAGCCTCGCCACCATCACCTTCGAACTGGTGGGCAGCAAAGACCTGGCCACTTCCGAGCGCCTGCTGCACTACGGGTTTACCGGGCTGACGGTGATCGGTTCATGGCTGTTGATCGGGGTGATTTTCAGCGTGCATTACGCCCGCCTGTATTACACCTGGAACGGCAAGGAACCGGCGTTGCGTTTTGCCGAAGGACTGTTGACGCCGAACTACTGGGACTTCCTGTATTTCTCCTTCACCATCGGCGTGGCGGTGCAAACCTCTGACGTCGGCGTCGCCACCCGCGGCATGCGCAAGGTAGTGCTGGGGCAATCGCTGATCGGTTTTCTGTTCAATACGGCGATCCTGGGGTTCTCGATCAACATCGCCGCCGGGCTGTTCGGCTAGGCTGCACAAACCTTCTAGACGCCCTGGTGCCGTTGGGCGCTAATACCCTTACACATTCCGTCCCGGTGTTTTATGGCTGCGCATAATTGGATCGATCTGTCCCAGGACGCCGACACCGGCATCGAGACCCTGCGCGCGCATTTCGAGGGTCACGCCTATGACCCCCACTGGCATGACAGCTATCTGGTCGGCGTCACCGAACAAGGCGTGCAGCAGTTCAACTGTCGCCGCGCCCGCCACAACAGCGTGCCCGGCCAGGTGTTCCTGGTGGAGCCCGGTGAATTGCATGACGGCGACGCGCCCACGCCGGACGGCTTTACCTACCACATGCTGTACCTCGACCCGCAGTGGCTGGCGCGAGAAGTGAGTGCGGTGTTCGAAGAGGCGCCGCCCCATAGTCAATTGAGCTTCGCCACCACCTTGACCAGCGACCCGCGCCTGGCCCTGGTCACCAGCCAGGCCTTCCAGACGCTGCACAGCGGCGAACTGCGCATCGTGCGCCAGCGCGCCATGGACCAATTGCTCGAACACCTCACCGGCCAACTGTATTGGCGCAGCCGTTACCGTGAAGACCCACGCCTGCCGCAGGTGGCTCACAAGGCCCGGGAGTACCTGCACGCCCACCTGCATCACGATGTCGGCATGGACGAACTGGCCCTGGCCTGTGGCGTCGACCGCTTCCGCCTGAGCCGCGCGTTCAAGAGCGCCTTTGGGTTGCCGCCCCACGCTTACCTGGTGCAATTGCGCCTGGCCCGCGCCCGGCACGCATTGGCCAGGGGCGAGCAACCGGCCGACGTAGCGATGGCCCTAGGTTTTGCCGATCAAAGTCACCTGGGCCGCTGGTTCGTGCGCGCCTATGGACTGACACCGGCGGCCTACCGCAAGCGCTGCTCAAACCTTCCAGACAGGTAAGCCACAGGCTTGTGAAGATGGACAGCCCTGATCTGTTCATTGGAGTCCGCCTGTATGCCATCCACCTTCCTGCCCTTCCTGTTATTCGCCTTCGTTGCCTCCATCACCCCCGGGCCCACCAATATCCTCGTACTCAGCAACAGCGCGCGTCATGGCCTGCGGGCAGCCGTGCCGATCATCCTCGGGGCGTGCGCCGGTGCGGCGGGGATCGTGCTGGCGGTCGGTTCAGGCATCGACGAATCACTGGTCCATCTGCCGCAAGTGCAAACCGCCATGCAATGGATCGGTATCGCCTGGCTGAGTTACCTCGCCTGGCAGATATTCAGCGCGCCGGCCCAGGCCATTGACACCGATGCCCCACAGAAACGCCTGGGCCTGCTCGGTGCGGCCAGCCTGCAACTGGTCAATCCGAAGACGTGGATGATGGCGTTGGCGGTGGTCAGTGTGTTTGCCGGGCAGGGAGAGGGGCGTGAGGCGCGGGTGTTGGCCTTGTCCCTGGTGTTTTTTGCGGTTTCCCTGCCATGTCTTGGGATGTGGGCGTTGCTGGGCGCAGGCTCCGCCCGCTTAGTGGGGTCGGCCAAGGCCATGCAACGCTTCAATCGATGCATGGCGATCCTATTGCTGGCGTCTGCCTGGCTGGGGATGTGGCACCCGGCGTAGACAACCGACGAATGGCACGGGGAACCTGTTAGTTCTGACAGTTGTGCGTTCGGCGCAGATGGCGCTGAATTGAGTCGCACACCACAGCAACCCATTTAAAGGGCGCGGGGGTTGATTCATGTCAGAACAACCGATGATCAATAATCTGGTTCTAAATGGCACCTTCGCCAGGCACGGGACCTCCTGGACCGCCACGGCCACCGCTCCAGGCCGGGTGGATTTTTCACGTCAACACTGCATCATCACTGCCACGGGACGCGCGGAACAGGAGGTGCCTGCTTCCGGCGGCACCTCCTACACCTTCAGTGCCTATACGTTGATTACCTATGAGGGTGCCGGTTCTGCCCGGCTGACATTTCGACCGTCGGATACAAGTGAATCCATCGGGCTGACGGGGAACCACGGCTGGACCCACCGATCGATCACGTTCAACACCCCCGCAGGCACGACCGGTATCACCGTACAACTGATCGGTGACGCCGGGGAAGTGTGGTTCGATAACGTCAGGCTGGTGGAAGATGAAGGCACCGTCATCCCCATCGAACTGATCCGCAATGGTGATTTCGCCGAAAACGGCAAGGATTGGAGTATCACGGAAATTCCTCCTGGATCTGTCTCGATCCATGACAACAGGTGCCAGGCAAACCTGGGTGGATTCATTGAGCAGGTGATTACCGTCACACCAGGACAAACCTACGATTTTTCCATTGAGGCAATGACCCCCTCAGGCGGTCATGGATTCGCAATATTCGAGCTCACACCGGACAACGTGCAGCAAATAGAACTTCGCGGCGGCGGCGGCTGGGACACTTACACTCACTCGTTGACCATTCCGGAAGGAATACCGGAGTTCACGCTACGGATTCTGGGCGAGACCTTCCTCGTGGTCGACAACCTGTCCCTGAAATTATCCACCGCCTCAGCAAACACACCCAATTAGCGCGCTCATCACACACACAGGTACAACCCATCGCAGGAGAACTCAATCATGACCACTGCAACCGCACGAAAAGCTAAATCCGAAGAAACGACTAAGCAATATTTTCAAGGCAAAATTGGAAGTGAGGATTTCAAGGCAGACTTTATTGAGCATGAATGGAAAAACAACTTTTGGCTGACTGAAGGCGCCATGAAAATTCCACCGGGTGAAACATCGAGACAAAGGGTGATTTTCAAATACCACAGCGAAGACTTGCCGTCCGGTCGTTATTCAATTCCAGACACCCAGTCCCCCTCTCGATACTCGGTGATTCTCATGACCGTCAACGACACGCCTGTCCCGGCTTATCAGGCACACCGGGGTACCATCGAGTTTTTTCACGACCCTAACGGCAATACGGTCGAGGGCGCACTCAACGTTTACCTCAAGGATATCCACGACAACGAAATAAATATGCAAATCCTGTTCAACACAAAAAATACGTCAGATGAGTCCTGACAAAACGCCCCGGATCCGGGGCGTTTTGTTAAACCTGCTTAAAGCGTACCGCCACTGTCGGATTACCAGTTATAGCGCACGCCGACATTCGCCCCCCACGGTTGATCAACATGTTTGCCCTGGCCGTAGTCGAAGTCGGCATGCACCTGCAGGTTCTGGGACAACGAGACCGAGAACCCCGCCCCCACTTCGATGCGGGAACCTGAGAGGTTATTGTCGAAAGTCTGGTTGTTGACCATGACTTTGTTGTTCTTGACAAATTCATGGGCCACGCCGGCGCGCAAGTACGGCTGAAGCACGCTGCCATCGTCCAGTACGAAGTCACGCCCCACCGTTACGCCCAACTTGCCCAGTACCGAGTCGGTGTGATCGTTCTTGGCTTTCAGGCCGTTGTCCAGGCGATAACTCTTGCCTTGTACCGTCACCACGGAGGCCTGGGCGAACGGTTCGACAAAGAAGTCATCGTCGAGTTTGATATGACGACCGACCTCCACGGACGCACCCAGCGCATTGGTGCTGTAGTTACCTTTGGTTTGCTTGCCGTCACTCAAACCGACCTTGGCATTGTTGTTCAGGCGGTTGGCCTTGACCACCCCATCCAAGTAATACCCGCTCTCTTCATCCAGCCAGGTGGCATACAGGCCCGCGTAGTAACTCTGCACCGTACCCGAGGTACCCCGGCTGAGATCCAGGTCGGAAGTACTGTGACCGGCCATCACCCCCAGCAACCATTGCCCGTCGCCTACCGGTGTATCGGCACCCAGAGAGAAACCGCGCTGGTTTTGATCGTAGGCTCCGCCGTCCCCACCGCTGATTTCGTACTTATTGCCGTAGGCACGCAGCCAACCGCCGGCTTCGACACCGCTATAGCGAAGGTCTCCCATGCGGCTGCGCAGGGAAGTCATTTCGCCATACCACACGGTCGGCGCAGTATTGAACAACGCCAGTACCGAGCGGGTACCTGGGCTGACGGTACGATTGTTCGGGTCGAGGAACCAATCGTTGCCTTCCTGCTTGAGTCCATAAGACCAGGCCCCAACGTCCACCGCCCCGCCCAGCAACTCGAACTGCGCGTCACCGCCACCGGTATGGACGATATGCACCGCGCCAGGATTGCCGGGCTCTGCACCGCTACTGGCGAGCAACAGGCCATGATGACCGGTGGCCTCACCGCTGATATTCAAAAAGTCAGTCAGGCCCCGGGCAAAATCAGTGCCCATCGCAAAGGTGCCCTGGCCCGACAGGCGCTCCAGGTCCAACCGATAAAAAGCGTCATCGTCGCCGAACTTGACCACGCCGTCGGCCAGTCTCAGATCGCCGACCTGACTATGGCCGGTCATGATCCACAGGGACTCATCACCTACTTCCAAGGATGAAACATTCTCCATGCGGCCGATCAATGAGGCCCGATCATTAAGCTTGAGATGAGCCTGGCTGCCGGACTCGACAATGACATCACCTTGAAGCCGGCTGTTCTCGACCCTCATGTTCGCCGTGGAGTTGCCTTTTACTTCCAGCAAATGGCCATTGCCGCCGGTAAGGGTCGAGCCATTGCGTACCACAATATCCGCCACGGCGCCCTGGCCCCTGGCCCCCTGTACCAGCAGCGCAGCACCGGTGACGCCGGTCACGTGGGTTTGGTCCAGAAGCAGCGTATTGGCCCCCGGCGCATATCGGTCATAAGACATTTCCACGCCGTTGCGCCCGCCAGTGATGTTGCTTTGATAGGCACGCGCCGTGGCGCTCTGCAGGCTCAACCCGAAACTGTCCGCGCCGGTACCGACTACCTGGCTATTCACGGTTTCCAGCAGGCTACCGCCGGTAACGGCGGCACCACCGGTTGCGCCCACGATGACACTGCCGTTTGCGGTTGCCGTGGACGCCTGGGTTGAGGTGGTAAATTTACCGACCACCATCCCATGGTAGTCAGCACTGGAAATCACACTGTCGTTGATCTGTGCTGTGCTGCTGAGCAAAGTGATGCCGGTCTGGAACGCGCCGGAAGCGGTGACGCGACTGGCGCCTACATTCACATTCGAGCCGCCCTGGGCGACGACAGTGCCCATGATCAAGCTGTTCTGGCTGACATTCAGGCTCGAAGCATTGGCATAAACGTCCAGTGTCCGTCCGTCTATTACGTTGAGCGTGGCATTTTGCAGCTCAAACGTATCGATATAGGCATCATGGTCAACGGTTTCAGTGCCATTCTCGATGAGCCTGGCATGGGCCCCAGGCGCCAGAAACAATAACGTTACAACAGAGGGCACCTGCATCATTGCAACTAACGGTTTTAACTTGAAAAACGAATTGATATTCACAACACACCACTCATTCAACAGACATTCCGCGACGGAACGGTTCGGCCTATTTCCAGAGGGTTGGAGCCAGGCCACTCAAGGCCGCAAAACTACAGATTGGAATTACCTGCATATGTAGGACTAATCCCAATCTATCTGTATGAATGAATGCTTGCCCCATGAGCGTGTGCACTGGGATATTGGAACCGAGGGGTGCGCAAACACCCCCCGTAGACTTTTTTAGGCAACGCCATCCTCTTGGGTGGTAGGGGGTTGATTTTCGCAGAACACGCCATTCAAGTCCGTGAACCGAGTGCGGGTCCACGCTCTCACGGAGGGTTGCTCTCCCTCTCCGGGGATGGGAACGAAGTAGTGAAAGTCCGCCGAGTTCCGGACCGCTGGCCGTATGACAGCATAGGGGACAGTTATAGTGAATCCGTTGGCCACCATGTCTGGCGTCAATGGCGGCGAGTGGATCGTCGTGGTCTCGCCCAGCTGGCTATCGCCGGTGATATCGCTGAACACCCGCACCTCACAGCGGATCACCATAAACTCCCTGAAGTAAGTCATATTTCCGGGAACCCTGACAGTGCCCGCAAACGTCGTGCGATTGAGATCGGTACACGACCAGAATGTGGTCGCCTTGGAAAAGGTTGCCGGCTCCAGTACGACCTTATTGGCATTGACAACCACCGGCTGTGGCGCAGAGCGCTGGATGTTGTCGTTGGTCGCCCACTCCAGCGTGTAGAAGACGTTGACTATACCGTTACCGACAGCACGAATTATCGACCAGGGTACGCTCATTGAAACCGTATCCCCCGGTCCTTCGGTCGTGATCGGCACAACGTCGAACGCATATTCAAAACTGCCCCAATACCCCCTCAGCACCGTGCCTGGCGCCGGAATAGGCGTGTCCCACAGTACGATTTCAACCGTAGCTTCCTTCTCGAAGTCATCTTCAGTCAGCTGGTTTTCCAGGTCTGGATCAGAGCCGTAGACCAGCACGGGATTGAGCAGCGGATTCTCCGGGTCGGTTCCCGGCGTGGGACCTGGCGCGGAAAAATCAATTTTGATGTCATGGGTAGGCGCATCGAATGGACTGCCGTTACGGTCGATAAAATAATCAATCGAGGTATCCAGTTCACCTGTGCTCGTACCGTAATGGGCCAGAAGTGTCGCCCTGCTGACGGGAAGCATTAACGGAAAGGGCAAATAAAAATTAACCGCGAAACGCTGTGGCGGCTGGCTACCGAGCGTCAGTTCGATTACATCGATCGTCGGCAGATTGTTGGCATATTCGCGAATAGCGACGTAAACCCCGGTCGGCTCATAAAGGTCCTCCAAGTCAAGCAGGCCATCATCAGGCAGAAGCGCCAAAGGTACATACGCTTCCAAGGGCTCTGGTTCAGCGGTCAGATTCAACTTAACGCGCGCAGGGGCTGAGTCTTTGCTGATGTTGCCGGCGAGATCGATCAATTGGTAAAACAGGTAGTTGAGTCCCGCGCGGTTGCCGGTAATCAACGCCCACGGCACGGTAAAACTCAACGCAGCGGTTATGGGATAGGTGTCAATCGGCTCAGACAATTGTGAAGAGAAGTCGGGAGAAAAATACACGGCGATGCTAACGCCCAACTCGGCACCACCCGGAGCATCCGGAAAGGTGCACACCAGACCGTCCGGGTTGTCTTCAATATGTTGCTCAGTGATTTCATCTGTCAAATAGCCCGGAAAACTGGGCGCAGGCGGATAGTTGGGGCGTAGAGGCTCGGTTCGGTCGACCTCCAAGGGCGCCCCCACCCTCAGCGGCGTGGGGGATGCGCCTTCATAAAGGATGTAGCCGATCTCATGCTGCCCTTCCGTCAGCCGGGAGACAGGGATGTCCCGGATAAAGGGTTCGTCAATAGGCTGGCGATCAGGGAATGTGGGGGTTTGGAATTGCACGCTATACATCGCCGCCCCCCAATTCGTGGAGCCTTTGCCGCGCATATGTATATCGAGTCGGGTGGTTGCCGGATCAAGATCTTCTTCCTCCGCCAACTCTGAAATATCAAACGTTACAGGAAGCGGTTTTCTCGCATCGATCTCCAAAATCAACCCGTTTTCATTCAGAGAGTCAAAGGTAGGCAGAGGCAGCGCCAAGCCCCCTGCTCTACGCCGGGACAAGAGTTCTTTATTAACCTCGCGCGATTGAATGGCAGCCTTCTGCTTTTTACTTAACGTTGTCATCTGTATTCTCCTTTTGCACTTGAAGTCACTCTTACAGCCGGATAAACCATTGCCTCACATGACACTCATCAAGTCGCACAGCTGCTTCATCGCCACCACCAAACGCCGCAATTCATATCAGCCATCACTTTAAAGTGCCCTACACTACTTGCCCGCCGAATCCTCTCCGTCCGGACCGCAGTAACTCCCTCCCGAGTACTTCTGGTCAATCTTCGCGTAGCGTTCCCTTGAGGAGCCTATGATTCTTTTCTTGCGCCACAAGGTATACGTGACGCCCACCGAACTCCCCGGACTGTTGGGGTGCGGTGACCTGATCGGTTTGATTTTTTCTTCATAGTTGGATTGCTTGAACGTATATCCCTCTTGGGCCTGCTGCTCCGTCAAGCGGTGCGTCAGGGTGTCCGCAGTCAATGTTATGGCCTTGCCACCGCCTCCGAACTCTTCATAGCCCTGCCATGTCACCACAAGATCATCGTCTTTCCTGAAGGCGCCCTCAGGAAGAATCCGAATGGGAATGTGATCCCACATCGCCGGGCTGGAGCCACAGTTAATAAACATGTTGTCATTGGCGCTGGGGTACTCGACACGCTGAAAGACCAGGGGAGGCACTACATCGACATTGACTTCAGTAAAGTTGGAAAGCTGTTCATTAACGCCATTAAATGTCGTGTAGTACACCTGCATCTTTTCCTCATTGCCGGCACCGACAATAACTTCCCACGGAATATCACTGAACTCCACGCGCACGCCCTCGGCATCACCCTTATCGGTATCGACGACATAACGCGCAATCGGGTTATCCATGTTGGGAAAGTCCCCCCAATACAATTCCAATACTTCGCCGGTGCGCGGGTGGTGATACAGCGGGACACTGGCATACACGCGCTTGCCCTCATCACGAATATCAATGTGGTTTTCAGCCATGGAGCCTTCACCCCATACCGTCACCCTGGGCAGGTTAAGGTTGAGCAGTGCGGGGGCATCGAGATGGTCCTGCCCGGCGACTCTGAAGTCCCAGCGGATCAATGCCGGCGGGCTGGGTGGGGTGGGCGTGTCGCTACCGGACCGGGTAATGGTGTAAGTGGCCACGCCTTCTGCGAGTCCCAGGCCATCCTCTATCAACCTGGGCCACGGGATGACGACATCGAAAGGCAACTCGGGGACGGACTGGCGGGTAAGCACGGTTTTCCCCCATCGGACTGTGACCCGGTCACCGGCTTGCCAATTGTCGTATTGCACCTTGGCGACTACGCCGATCCGAGCGTCATGCCGATTGATCAGGCCGCTCGCCATCGCAGGAATGACAAGGGGCTGCAGATCAGACGGAACCGCCGACAACTGGACTTCCACAGGCGACTGCTCAGACCTGGGGCCGCGGTTGCTGGAGCGGTCCTGAAGCCGGATATGAACGTACTGAGTACCGTTGGGGTACAGGCGAAACAAATCCCCAGGCACAGGGAGGACAAGGGGCGTGTCTTCGAAGGGAAACTCTACATAGCCACTCGGCGCAGCGTCCGGTGGCGGGTTTTGGTCCGTAATCCAGTAATAGATCCTGTCCCAGGATCGACGACCGTTGTAGGGCGGCACTACCAGGTCAACGGTTGGATGCGTGGCCAGATAGCCTTCATCAATCAACCCCACCGGAAAAGCCGGGGACGGAGGGGTAACGTTATTGTTGGGTGGGCTCCGATCAAGCACCAGGGTCCGGAACTCCGACGTAGTCGACAGACCGGTTTCATCAGTGATCCGATAAGCCAAGCGGACTGTGCCGTCGTTCTCCAGATAGTCTCGCGGCACACTGATCGGAAAAGGGAATGCCTTGGTAATCGGGCCATCCCACCGCTCCCGGAACGGCGGGACACCCTCCCCGCCACTGCGCGACCAAACGATTTCGACAATATTGAACTCACCGGCTTGCGCAGCATCCTCCCACAGTTCCGGGATCACCACTTCCAGGTCGCTGTCGAGATATTGGTGAGGGATATACCCCTCCACGATCGGTGGGACAACATCGTCCAGAATGGGCACCCGAATATCGGCCAAGCGCAAAATGCCGTTATACAGCCGCCTACTTTCGGGGGTTTTATCAGCACTCATCGGAGCCTCCCGTCATACCCATGTCGCACACCGCCACGGCGCGTCTGGTATTCATTAAACGCTCAATGCCTGGCGTCGAATACTGTCAGAACTAACAGGTGGGTATCGCCACTTGTCGGATATCAAGCGATGCCGAGGGCATGAGACGCTTGACGAAATGAGCGAGTTGATGTCTTCTGAAACCGGTTTCAGCCTGCCAAGCCACGGCTGAAACCGACTCATCCAATAAGAAAGGCCTGCGACCGTGACTCCTTTTTCCGCCGCCCAGCGCACCCGCGTCACCATGCTCGACGTCGCCCAACACGCCGGCGTCTCCAAGGCCAGTGTGTCGCGCTTTATCGGCGACGACCGCGCCCTGCTCTCCGATGCCATCGCCCTGCGCATCGAACACGCCATCGAACAGCTCGGCTACCGCCCCAACCAGATGGCCCGCGGGCTGAAACGTGGCCGCACGCGCCTGATCGGCATGCTGGTGGCCGATATCCGCAACCCCTACTCCATTGCCGTGATGCACGGCGTCGAAACCGCCTGCCGCCGGCATGGCTACAGCCTGGTGGTGTGCAACACCGACCGCGATGACGAGCAGGAGCGCCAGCATTTGGCGGCGCTGCGCTCGTACAACATCGAAGGGCTGATCGTGAACACCCTCGGCCATCACCTCGACCAATTGCTGGAACTGCAGCGGGAAATGCCCCTGGTGCTGGTAGACCGCAAGGTCGAGCCGCTGCACAGCGACTTGGTGGGGCTGGATAACCCGGCGGCGGTGCGCATGGCGGTGGAACACCTGGAACAGCAGGGTTACCGCGATGTATTGCTGGTGAGCGAAGCCTGCGATGGCACCAGTTCACGGCAGGAGCGCCTGGACAGCTTCAAGAGCGAAATCGCCCGGCGCCCGGCGCTGACCGGCGCGGTGCTGGCGCTCGATGACGGGCTGGAACAACGCCTGCAAGCCTTTCTCGCCAAACCCGGGCCCAAGGCGGTGTTCTGTGCCAACGGCGTCGCCACACTGGCCTGCACCCGTGCGCTCAAGGCGCTGGACTGCAAGCTGTTCGACGACGTAGGGCTGATCGCCCTGGATGACCTGGACTGGTACCCGCTGGTGGGCAACGGCATCACCGCCCTCGCCCAACCCACCGAAGCGATTGGCGCCAGTGCGTTCGACTGCCTGCTCAAGCGCTTGCGCGGTGACACCGAACCGACCCGAACCCTGGACTTTTTGCCCCAGTTGATCATCCGAGGCTCAACCCAGCGCCCCTGCACGTAGCAGCTGCCGAGCCTTGGCGAGGCTGCGTCGGCGGCGTACCTGACACACCGCAAACGCAGCCTCGCCAAGGCTCGGCAGCTGCTACGGCAGAGTCGATTAGATATTTAACGCAAAAAATGAAACCGGTTTCAGAGGTAAACAACAATGCACAAATACCCCGTCTCCATCAGCCTTTCCAGCTACGGCGCCGACCTGGTCCGCCAGCAAGGCCAATTGAGTTTTGTCGAATTGCTGGCCGCCGCCGGTGCCCGGCGCATCGAGTGGCGCGAAGAACTGCTGACCAGCGAGCAACCTGCACAACTGGCCCAGGCTGCCGCCGAGCAAGGCCTGGAGTCTGTGTTCTCATCGCCTCTGGAATTGTGGATCGCCGGCCGCGCCCAGCCGAATGCCGACCTCAACGCAACCCTGGACCGCGCCCAGGCCTTTGGTGCGCGCTGGCTGAAAGTCTCCCTCGGCTACTTCACCGACACCAACGACCTGGAAAGCCTGCACGCCCTGCTCGCCCGCCATCCGGTCAAGCTCTTGGTGGAAAACGACCAGACCCTGCACGGCGGGCGCATTGAGCCGATGCAGCGCTTCTTCACCGAGGTCGAACGCCTGGGCCTGCCGGTGAAGATGACCTTCGATATCGGCAACTGGCAGTGGCAGGACCAGTCCGCCCTGACCGCCGCGCGCCTGCTCGGCCGGCACGTCGACTATCTGCACTGCAAGGCCGTGGCCCGTCGCGCGGACGGCAAGCTGGTGGCGCTGCCGCCCGGCGCCACCGACCTGCATCTGTGGGAACAACTGCTCACGCACATGACTCAAGGCATTACACGGGCGGTGGAATTCCCGTTGCAGGGCGATGACCTGGTCGACGTCACCGCGCAACAGGTCGCAGCCCTCGCCCTCCTTGGCCAACCCCGTGGGGAGAATGCCCATGTCTGAGATCGATATCCTCTCGTTTGGCGAAACCATGGCGATGTTTGTCGCCGAGCAGACCGGCGACCTGGCCCAGGTGGCACAGTTTCACAAACGCATTGCCGGCGCCGACAGCAATGTCGCCATCGGCCTGTCGCGCCTGGGCTTCAACGTCGCCTGGCTGAGCCGGGTGGGCAATGATTCCCTCGGGCGTTTTGTGGTCGACACGCTGAAAAAAGAAGGCCTGGATTGCCGGCACGTGGCGGTCGACCCGGCGCACCCCACCGGCTTTCAACTCAAGTCCCGCGAAGAAGCCGGCGATGACCCGCAAGTGGAGTATTTCCGCAAGGGCTCGGCCGCCAGCCATTTGTCCACTGCGGCCATCAGCCCGGCGCTGTTGCAGGCCCGCCATCTGCATGCCACCGGCATTCCGCCGGCCTTGTCCGAGGCCACCCGCGAGCTGTCCCGCGAGTTGATGACACAGATGCGCAAAGCCGGTGGCAGCGTGTCGTTCGACCCAAACCTGCGTCCGTCGCTGTGGACCAGCCAGGAACAGATGATCCGCGAAATCAACGCCCTCGCCGGTCTCGCCGACTGGGTCCTGCCGGGCCTGGGCGAAGGCCGTCTGCTCACCGGTTTCGACGACCCGGCGGATATCGCCGCCTTCTACCTCGACCAAGGCGCCGAAGCCGTGGCGATCAAGCTCGGCCCGGACGGCGCCTACTTCCGCACCCAGCTGGACCAGGGCTTTGTCGCCGCCGTGCGCGTGGACAAGGTGGTGGACACCGTCGGCGCCGGCGATGGGTTTGCGGTGGGCATGATCAGCGCCCTGCTGGAAAACCTCAGCTTCCCCGAGGCGGTACAACGGGGTAACTGGATCGGCAGCCGCGCCGTGCAAAGCCGCGGCGATATGGAAGGCTTGCCCACCCGCTCCGAATTACCCACCCGATCCGTCGCTTGACCCACACCCTGTTGCCACAACTACAACAAGCTCAGGAGCAACCTTATGGACACCGTGAAACTCGCCACCCGCCGTTGGTGGTACATCATGCCCATCGTCTTTATCACCTATAGCCTGGCGTATCTGGACCGCGCCAATTACGGCTTTGCCGCCGCCTCCGGGATGGCCGAGGACCTGATGATCACCCCCGGTATGTCGTCATTGCTGGGTGCACTGTTTTTCCTTGGCTACTTCTTCTTCCAGGTGCCGGGTGCGATCTACGCGCAGAAGCGCAGCGTCAAGAAGCTGATTTTCGTCAGCCTGATCCTCTGGGGCGGGTTGGCCACCCTGACCGGCGTGGTGTCCAACGCCTACATGCTGATCGTCATTCGCTTCATGCTCGGCGTGGTCGAGGCCGCCGTGATGCCGGCCATGCTGGTGTACCTGTGTCACTGGTTCACCCGTGCCGAGCGCTCGCGGGCCAACACCTTCCTGATCCTCGGCAATCCGGTGACCATGCTGTGGATGTCGGTGGTGTCCGGCTACCTGGTGCAGCATTTCAGCTGGCGCTGGATGTTTATCATCGAAGGCCTGCCGGCGGTGCTGTGGGCGTTTATCTGGTGGAAACTGGCGGATGAAAAACCCGCAGATGCCAAGTGGCTGAGCGAACAGCACAAAAAAGACCTGGAAAGCGCGCTGGCCGCCGAACAGGTCGGTATCAAGGCGGTGAAGAATTACGCCGAAGCGTTCCGTTCGCCCAAGGTGATCATCCTGGCGCTGCAGTTTTTCTGCTGGAGCATCGGCGTGTACGGCTTCGTCTTGTGGCTGCCGTCGATCCTCAAGAAAGGCCTGCAGATGGACATGGTCGAAGCCGGCTGGCTCTCGGCTCTGCCCTATCTCGCTGCCGTGATCGCCATGCTGGCGGTGTCGTGGGGCTCGGACAAACTGCAAAAGCGCAAACGCTTCGTATGGCCGCCACTGCTGGTTGCCTCCATCGCGTTCTATGCCTCCTACGCCCTGGGCGCCGAACATTTCTGGTGGTCCTACACCCTGCTGGTCATTGCCGGAGCCTGCATGTATGCGCCGTACGGACCGTTTTTTGCCATCGTCCCGGAAATCCTCCCCGCCAACGTCGCCGGTGGCGCCATGGCGCTGATCAACAGCATGGGCGCCCTCGGCTCGTTCGGCGGCTCCTACCTGGTGGGCTACCTCAATAGCAGCACCGGCTCGCCCGGCGCCTCGTACCTGCTGATGAGCGGCGCGCTGATGCTGTCGGTGGTGCTGACGATTTTCCTCAAGCCCGGCGCCAGTGACCGTGAACGCGCGCCCATCTCGACCCTCGAATTGAAGGTGAAAACCCCATGAAAAAGTCTGTGGTTCTGTACAAGAAGCTCTCCGCACCGTTAATGGCGCGCCTGCATGAACAGTGCGACGTCACCCTGATAGACGCACTGGACGAGACTGGCCTGGCCAAGCTGCGCGATGCACTGCCCAACGCCCACGGCCTGCTCGGTGCCAGCCTGCGCCTGGATGCCGGGTTGCTGGATCTCGCACCGCAACTGGAGGCCGTGGCCAGCGTGTCCGTGGGGGTCGACAACTACGATATCGACTACCTGACCCGGCGCGGCATCCTGCTCAGCAACACCCCGGACGTGCTCACCGAAACCACCGCCGATACCGGCTTCGCGCTGATCCTGGCCACCGCCCGGCGTGTGGTGGAGCTGGCCGACATGGTGCGCGCCGGCCAGTGGAACAAGAATATCGGCCCCTCACACTTCGGCAGCGACGTGCATGGCAAGACCCTGGGCATCATCGGCATGGGCCGCATCGGCGAAGCCTTGGCCCAGCGCGGGCATTTCGGTTTTGGCATGCCAGTGATCTACCACAGCCATTCGCCCAAGCCGGCGGTGGAACAGCGCTTTGGCGCGCAGTACCGCCGCCTTAACGATTTGCTGCAACAGGCCGATTTTGTCTGCCTGACCCTGCCGCTCACGGCTGAAACCGAAAAGCTGATCGGCGCCGAACAATTTGCGCGGATGGGCCCGGAGACGATCTTTATCAATATCTCGCGGGGCAAGGTGGTGGACGAGGCCGCGCTGGTGGAGGCCTTGCAGCAACGTACGATTCGGGCGGCGGGGTTGGATGTGTTCGAAAAGGAACCGCTTGATCACGGCTCACCGTTGCTGCGTCTGAATAACGTGGTGGCGACGCCGCATATCGGCTCGGCGACCCATGAGACGCGGGAGGCGATGGCCACGTGTGCGGTGGACAATCTGTTGCAGGCGTTGGCGGGTGAAAAACCGAAGAACCTGGTCAACCCAGGGGCTTGGAAACAATAAACACATGTGGGAGGGGCGGTGCGACGATTCGACTTGCCCCTCCCACATTTTTGCCAGTATTCCAAATACTTAGATAACGAACCTCGCCACCATCCCATTCAAATCCACCGCCAGGCGCGACAGCTCGTGGCTGGCGGCACTGGTCTGGTTGGCCCCCGCCGCCGACTGGGTGGCCAGGTCGCGGATGTTGACCAGGTTGCGGTCCACTTCGCGGGAGACCTGGGCCTGTTCTTCCGACGCGCTGGCGATCACCAGGTTGCGTTCGTTGATCAGGCTGATGGACTGGGTGATCTGCTCCAGGGCCACGCCGGCGGCGCGGGCCATTTCCAGGGTGTCCTGGGTGCGCTGGTTGCTCTGTTGCATCGACTGCACCGCTTCACCGGTACCGTTCTGGATGCCGGCGACCATCTTCTCGATTTCCTGGGTCGACTGCGCCGTGCGATGGGCCAGCGCCCGCACCTCATCCGCTACCACCGCAAAGCCGCGGCCGGCTTCACCGGCGCGGGCCGCTTCGATGGCGGCGTTGAGCGCCAGCAGGTTGGTCTGTTCGGCAATCGCGCGGATCACGTCCAGCACCTTGCCGATGTCACGGCCCTGGGTGGCCAGGCCTTCGATCATCGCGGCAGTGTTTTGGACGTCCTGGGTCATGGTCTGGATCGCGCCGACGGTTTCCATCACCCGGTCGCGACCGGACCGCGCGGCCTGGTTGGACTGGTTGGAGGCCTCGGAGGTGGACACCGCATTGCGCGCCACTTCCTCCACCGCCGCGGTCATCTCGTTGACCGCCGTGGCGGCCTGATCGATTTCATTGTTCTGTTGCTGCAGGCCCCGGGACGCTTCCTCGGTCACGGCGCTCAACTCTGTCGCCGCCGAGGCCAACTGCGTGGCCGAGCCGGCGATATGCTGGATGGTCTGGCGCAGGTTGGTTTGCATGGTCGACAGGGCGTTGATCAGGCGCGCGGGTTCATCGTTGCCATTATCTTCAACGACGCTGGTCAGGTTGCCACCGGCGATGGTTTCAGCCACCTGAACGGCTTTGCGCAACGGCGTGACAATGCTGCGGGTCAGCAGCCAGGCCAGCAGCACCGTGAGCAGTGCAGCGCTGACCGAGACCACGATAATCCCGGTGATGGCACTGGTGTAACTGTGCCCTGCCGCGTCGCTGGCTTGCTTGGCGTTGGCGGCATTGATCGCAATCAGCTTGTTCAACTGCTCGCCCATCTGATCGGTGCCTTCCTTGATCCGGGTATTGATAAGGGTGCGCATCTGCTCGACGTCGCCTTGCTTGGACAGCGCCAGCATGTCCGCCTGGGCCTTGAAGTAGTTATCCAGGGTGCTGACAAACGTCTTGTACAACGCCGCTTCCTCCGTACCGGCGGGTAATGCCGCGTAGCCGGCCTGGGCCGTCTTGACCTTGTCGACCAGCACGCCGATGCGGGTTTCGGCTTCCTGCAGGCCGGCCGGCTCGCGGTTGACCAGCACCCGAAATGACAGGATACGCATGCGCAGGACGTTCTCCGTCATCTGGGCCAGGTACGTCACGCTGGGCAGCTGGTTGCTGCTCATGTCCACCGAGGCCTGGCGGATCAACGTCATGCGGTTGGCCGCAAACCCGCCCAACACCACCACTAACAGGGCGATGAAGGCGAAACCGAGGGAAGCGCGAGGGGCGATATTCAGGTGACGGAGCGACATAAGGGCGATCTCGAAATATAGAGTGGCGGCGCGCGTCCATGCCACGAAACGATCAGCCAGCGTCAACGCACTGCCTGACACCGGCCATCACTGTTGTTTTTGATAGATGGGCCTATAAGCAGTATCGGCAGGAATCGGGGTTTTATGCAGGGTCTTTATAAATATTTTTTTACACTTCTGACGCTGGGCCGTTTCTGGCATCCTGCGCCTCCATTTTCTGACCCGAGCCCTCATTTTGTCTGACGCTCAAGCCCCCCGCCCCCGCTATAAATCCGACCTGATCTACGGCCTGGAGGATCGCCCGCATTTCAGTGCGGCGATATTTGCCGCGTTGCAGCATGTGCTGGCCAGTTTTGTCGGCATCATCACCCCGACGCTGATCGTCGGTGGTGTGCTCGGTCTGGAAAGCGAAGTGCCCTATCTGGTGAGCATGGCGCTGTTTGTGTCGGGGCTCGGCACCTTCGTCCAGGCGCGCACGTTCGGCCCCATTGGGTCGGGGCTACTGTGCCTGCAAGGCACCAGTTTCTCGTTTATCAGCGTGATTCTCAGCGCGGGGTTCATGGTCAAGGCCCGGGGCGGCGGCACCGATGAGATCCTCTCGACGATCTTTGGCATCTGCTTTTTCGCGGCGTTTATCGAAGTGGTGCTCAGCCAGTTCATCGGCAAGCTGCGCAAGCTGATCACCCCGGTGGTGACCGGCACCATCATCACCTTGATGGGGCTGTCGCTGATCAAGGTGGCCGTCACCGACATGGCTGGCGGTTTTGGCGCCAGCGACCTGGGCGCCGCGAGCAATATGGGCCTGGCAGCACTGGTGCTAGTGACCATCGTGGTGCTCAACCGCTTCAACAACCCGTTCCTGCGCCTGGGCTCCATCGTGATCGGCCTGACCTTGGGCTTTGTGGTGGCGTGGTGGATGGGCCGTGTCGACCTGGCCGCCCTGCCCCACGTGCCACTGATCAGCGTGCCGGTGCCCTTCAAGTACGGTTTCTCGTTCGACTGGGTGGCGTTTATCCCGGTGGCGGTGATCTTCCTGATTTCGCCGTTGGAAGCAGCCGGTGACCTGACGGCCAACTCGATGATTTCCCAACAGCCGGTCAAGGGCCCGCTGTACATCAAGCGCATCAAGTCGGGCCTATTGGCCGACGGCCTCAACTCGGCGATGGCGGCGACCTTCAACAGCCTGCCAATGGTGACGTTCGCCCAGAACAACGGCGTGATCCAGTTGACCGGCGTGGCCAGCCGCTACGTGGCGTACTTCATCGCGGGTTTGCTGGTGCTGCTGGGGCTGTTCCCGATGATCGGCGCGGTGCTGCAACTGATGCCCAAGCCGGTGCTGGGCGGCGCGACCCTGATCATGTTCGGCACCGTGGCGGTGGCCGGCATCAAGATCCTCGCCGAAGCCGGGCTGCACCGCCGCAATGTGCTCATCGTGGCGATCTCCCTGGGCATGGGCCTGGGCGTGGCCGCCGTGCCGGAAGTGTTGCGCGACCTGCCCAAGGCGCTGCACAACATCTTCGAGTCGCCGATCACTGTGGGCGCGTTCTGTGCAATCCTGCTGAACATTTTCCTGCCGGAAGCGTTCATAGAGCTGCAGGAAGATGAATTTGATCCGGAGTCCTCTACCCTCAAAGTGATGCAGGACCCGGACGTCACGAAATAGGAGCACCCTTTGCATGCGCAAGCTCATGGTTCTATCGCTGCTACTGCTGAGCTTGAGCGCCTGTGCGCTGTTCCCCAACCGCGACCCGGTGAATATCAATGTGGTGGGCATCGAGCCGCTGCAAAGCCAGGACCTGGAAGTGCGCTTCGCCGTGAAACTGCGGGTGCAGAACCCCAATGAAACGGCGATCGACTACAACGGCGTGGCCCTCGACCTGGAGGTCAATGGTCGGCCGCTGGCGTCGGGGGTGAGTGACCAGCGCGGCAGCATCCCGCGTTTTTCCGAAACCGTGCTGATGGTGCCGGTCAGCGTTTCGGCGTTTTCCGTGCTGCGCCAGACCTTAGGCCTGAGCCAGACCCAGAGCTTGAACAACCTGCCCTACGTGCTGCGGGGCAAACTGGCGGGCGGGCTGTTCGGCACGATGCGCTTTGTAGACCGTGGCACGCTGGACTTGCCGAATACCGCGACCTGGTAGTAATGACACCATGCAACCGACACTCTTTACCGAACGCCTGATCCTGTCTGGGAAATGACCCGCGAGGAATGGCTGGAAACCCAATCGCCCAAAGGCTGAGAGAGCCAAAGGTGGAAGGGGCTTGCCAGAATGCCGTTCAGTTGGCTTTTTGTAGGAGCGAGCTTGCTCGCGAAGCACTCAGGGCCACCGCGTTTATCGAGAATGAACGCGTTGCCTGAGCGTTTTTCGCGAGCAAGCTCGCTCCTACAGGGATTAACTGAACGGCGTTAGGGCTTGCCCCCTCCCACATTTCGACCGTGTTTCAGTCCGTGATATAGCGCACGCCTGGCTTGGCCCGCTCATCCACCACCAGCTCGAACACATCCGGGCGGGCGTAATGCCCCACCACGTCATAGTCGTACCGCGCTCGCACCAGGTCATCGGTGTCGATCTGCGCCGTCAGCAGCCCGACCTCCCCCACCAGTGGCCCGGCCAGGATGTCGCCCATCGGGCCGACAATCACGCTGCCGCCGGCGATCAACGGGCGCTCTGCAGGCCAGTTGGCGACCTCGATGCCCAGTGCCTGGGGCGAGGCCTGCACCTGGCACGCACTGACCACAAAGCAGCGCCCTTCATGCGCCACATGGCGCATGCTCACCTGCCACATCTCGCGCTCATCCACCGTCGGCGCGCACCACACCTCGACGCCCTTGGCGTACATCGCGGTGCGCAGCAGCGGCATCATGTTTTCCCAGCACACCGCACCGCCGATACGCCCTGCCGCCGCGTCGATCACCGGCAAGGTCGAGCCGTCGCCCTTGCCCCAGATCAGCCGTTCGGTGCCGGTGGGCATCAGTTTGCGGTGCTTGGCCACCAGGCCGCCCGTGGGTTCGACATACAGCACGGTGCAATACAAACTGCTGCCACTGCGCTCGATCACACCCAGCACCAGGCTGGCGCCGGTACGTGCCGACAGGCCGGCCAGAGCCTCGGTCTCGGCGCCCGGCACATCGATAGCGTTGGCAAAGTAGCGGGCAAAGGCTTCGCGGCCTTCGGGCAGGCGATAGCCCAATTGGGTGCCAAACCCTTCACCCTTGGGATAGCCGCCGAGCAGCGCTTCGGGCATCACCACCAATTGCGCGCCGCTGCGCAGGATCTCGTCTTCATAGGCGAGGATTTGCGCCAGGGTCTCGGCCTTGCCGCCAGGCAGGGAACCGATTTGCAGGGCCGCCACAGTAGAAACGGGCATCACGATCACTCCAGATAAGGGGGTTGCCCATTCTCTCGCCAGGCTCGATCATGAATAAAGCCCACCTCAGTGCTGAATGATATGAGCCAGATGAATATCGCCCAGGTCGACCTGAACCTGCTGAAAACCTTCGAAGCCCTGCACGATGAGTCCAGCGCCAGCCGCGCGGCATTGCGCCTGGGTGTCACGCAGTCGGCCATCAGTGCAGGCCTGCGACGTCTGCGCGACGTCTATGGCGACCAATTGTTTGTGCGCACCGGCCGTGGCCTGGCGCCGACGCTGCGGGCCAACCAATTGAAACCGGTGATCAGTGAGGCGCTGGAGCGCTGTCGGCAAAGCCTGGCGATGGTCAATCCGGACAACCCGAACTATCAAGGCCGCTCGGTGGTGGTGGGCCTGTCCGACGACTTCGAAATTGCCTATGGTCGCCGGTTGATGGACACCATCGCACAGCGCTTGCCGAAGCTGCGGGTGATCTTTCGCCAGACCCACAGTCAGATCGTCGCCGGCGCCCTGCTCGACCGCACCCTGGACCTGGCAATTACCGCGGGCGGCTTTGCGCAAAGCCGATTGAGTCGGCAGGTACTGGGAGAGGGGGATTATCGCTGCGTCGTGGACCCACGCAGCCTGGCGCCAGGCCAGGAAAGCCTCAGCCTGGATGAATTTATCACCCGCGAGCATGTGTTGGTGTCGTCAGGCGGGTTCATCGGCATCACCGACGAAGGGCTGGCAGCGCAGGGCCTGAGCCGCCAGGTGTGCGCCTCGACCAGTCATTTTGCCGCACTGCCGTTTCTGCTCAAGGGCAGCCAGGCGGTAGCGACCATTCCCGGGCATGCGGCGCAGGCCATCGCCGAGATGACCGGCCTGCGGGTCCTGCCCTGCCCGTTGGCACTGCCGCGATACCCGGTGGAACTGGGTTGGCGCACCCAGGCCCAGCTTGATCCGATGTTGCTTAAAGTACGCGAAGCGATTGCCGCCGGCTTTACTTCGCCGCCGCCATCAGTTTGTTGACTTCACTGCGCACCATGTTGGAAAACTCCGGTGGCGACATGCCGTCCAGTTCGGCGCGGACCCATTCGGACCACCTGCCCTTGCGCTTGGCGCGCTCACCGAACAACCGCGCGGCTTCGCCCTTGGCCTTGCCCAGGTTGGTCTGCCACAGGTCATAGAGGCGGGACTTTTCATCTTCCAGCTCGGCGCGTTCGGCGAGGGTCTTGTTGGCGAGATTGAAGCTCATGTTGAAATTCCTGCTGCACAAATAGACGACATCTTACACTGTAGGTCGATTTTTCCGGATTCGGATTTCGTTCGCCAGTGCCGACCCGGCAAAAAAACTGCAACTTTTGCCACCGCCCGGCACTCCATTGTTCACTGTCACATTCACTTGCAAGGAGTCACACCCATGGCCCGCAAAACTGCCGCCCAAGCTGTTGAAGATCAAATCAAGGATCAAGCATTCAGTGAACTGACGGCCCTGATCGAAGAATCGGACAAGCTGCTCAAAAGCAGCGCTGCCCTGGTGGGCGAAGAAGGCGAAACCCTGCGCGAACAGGTCGCCATCAAACTCAAGCAGGCACTGGATTCGGTATCCAACGTGCGCGAGCGTAGCAAGCCAGTAGTCGATGCCACCGAGACCTACATCGGTGGCCATCCATGGCAGACCGTCGCGATCTCCGCAGGCTTCGGCCTGGTGGTTGGCCTGTTGTTGGGTCGCCGTAACTGACATCGTCCGTATAGCGCTATGCGTGCGGAGCAGCTGCCGAGCGCAAGCGAGGCTGCGTCAGGCGCACTGCCGATTCAAGCTCGGGGCGCGGCCGACGCAGCCTCGCTTGCGCTCGGCAGCTGCTACGGAATTGCGCGGAGCGGGATAGACAGCCTCTACGTAGCCCAGTCCCGCAGCTGGTTCAGCGCTTCCAGATCCACCATCACGCCCTCCTCCAACGACTTCGCCCGCGTGCGATGACGTCGATCCCCCGGCAACCGCCGCAGCCCCGCCGCATGCATCTGCCGCACCAGTTCCTGGCTGCGCTCGGCAAAGTTCTGCCCGGCGGTTTTGCTTGGGTCGATCAGGATCAGCAATTGCCCGGTCCAGGGTGTGCGCGCTCCCGGATGGTCGGCCCAGTTGAACTCAAAGGAGAAGTTACCGCCGGTCAAGGCCGCTGCCAGCAACTCGACCATCATCGACAACGCCGAGCCCTTGTGCCCGCCAAAGGGCAACAACGCGCCACCTTCCAACACAGCCTTGGGGTCGGTGGTGGGCTGGCCGAGGCTGTCGACCCCCATGCCCGGCGGCAAGCGCTCACCCTTGCGCGCGGCAATCTGCACATCGCCATGGGCAATGGCGCTGGTGGCCAGGTCGAAGACGATAGGTGCGCCGTCGGCACGCGGTGCGGCGAACGCGATGGGGTTGGTACCGAACAACGGCCGGTCGGCCCCATGGGGCACCACGCAAGTCATGCTGTTGACCACGCTCAGCGCCACCAGGCCTTCTTCGGCGAACGGTTCGACATCGGGCCACAGGGCGGCGAAGTGATGGGAGTTGTGGATCGCCAGCAGCGCAATGCCGGCACTGCGCGCCTTGGCCACCAGCAGCGAACGGGCGGCCTGCAACGCTGGCTGGGCAAACCCGTTGCCGGCGTCGACCCGCACAAAGCCGGACGCCACGTCAGTGACGACCGGCACGGCCTTGCCGTCGACCCAGCCGCTGGCCAGGGTGCTGAGGTAACCGGGAATACGGAAGATCCCGTGGCTATGGGCACCGTCGCGTTCGGCGCCGGCGCAGTTGTGCGCCAGGATCGCGGCGACGTCCGGCGAAGTGCCGTGCTTCACGAATACCGCGTGCAACAAACCCACGAGGTCGTTGAAACCGATGAGCGCTGTAGCGTTGTCAACTATCGGGGACTGGGCAGACATCTGTAGCTCCGATTTTATAATTGGAAGAGACAACAAGAATCCAGACCCCCGATTAAACAACGCCTCAGGTGGCTGCTGTCAACGGGCGCTTGACATCTGCGGCGGTTTGATCGCGAGTTATCTACCCCCCTGCACTCCCGCGCAATCCTTAACGTGGGCGCTCGTAAACGTCTATCTGATGGAGAGTGCCCTATGTCGACGGTCATCCCGCCCTACTTCTTCGACGAGTTCCTGCTTCCCGTAAAACGCAATGAGCCGACACCACGGGAGCGTGCCCTGGGGTTCACGGTCAAGGACCTTGAATGGTTGCACACGCTGTACTACGCCACCGACGCAGCCCGCCAGGACCCCGCGGTGCAAGGCAACCCCATGCACGTAGAACGGTTGTTGATCAACCCCGGCGGTCAACCCGCCATTCCACTGGCGGGCGCGTTCATGATGAGCCCGACGCCGGACGACAACAAAGCCGTGCTCTATACCCCCTACGGTGGCCTGGAACTGTTCGACAGCCGTGCCGGCCTGCTTGGCGAGGTGCAGGAACGCTTGACGCAACCGAGCAGGCGCAGCGAGTTGCTCCAGTTTCTGTCCATTGCCGAACGGGACGCGTTGCCCATAAACGTGCGCCTGACGCTGACCACCGCCACGATTGCGGACGCCGTGATGGCCGACCAACAGAGGATCATCCTGGCTAACCAGCAAAAAAATGTACGGGCGATGCTCGATGAACTGCGCAAGCTCCCCGGTCTGAACGACATGCTCGACACCTTGCTCGGCATCATGGCCCGCTCCTATTTCCCAGGGTTGAACCCGGCCGACACTCGCGTGAACTTCTTCAGCCGCCCGGCCACGGGCGAAGAGGCCCGCTGGGTCGACTCGCTTCCCTTGCGTGATGCGTTGCTGCGGTTTTATGTCAGGCATGCCTGGCCAACCGACCAGACTCATTCGTTCTTCAACATCGGCCGAAACACCACAGCCTTCAGCCAGCAGCAACTGGCCGAGGACCAGCAGCGATGGAACAGCGTGGTCGAGCAAACCAGCGGCATTCTTTCCAAGCTATTGAACAGCCTGCTCCAGTCGTACTGGAACCAAGAGGTCAACGCGGACCAGTCGCGCCAACGGTTTTGCGCCCGCGTCATGAGTGACAAATGTCGCGCAGACCTGCTGTTCAAGCATCAGGACATGATCCTGAGCAGCGAAGAAAGCGAGCAACTGCGCGCGCTGTTCCTGGCAGACAAGACCGCGCGCGCGGCCCATACCCACCACCTGAACGTCGAGAGGGTGCGCATCCATGCGCCCTTTCAGCACTATGTCCATCTTGGGGGCACCTTGATGATCAGCAATGCCCACGCGTACCTCTACACGCAATCACGCGGCTTGCAGGTGCTCAAGGACATCGATGATCTGAAGGACATCCTGTTGACCATGCTCAAAACCGCAGGGCATGAAGATGAGTTGCTCAATTTCCTCTCCTTGGACGAGCGTAGCGTGTTCATTGGCAGTGATCAGATAGAAGTGACCGGCAAGCCGGTGGCGGGCGATGCGTTCCAGGAGATGGTCGAAGACATTCTCGCCAAACAGTTCGACAACCTGGAATATGCACTGGGGCTCTATCGGCGTAGCGCAGGTGAGATCGACCTGGCCGCGCTGCTCGACAATGCCCTGGACGTGCGCACCATGCTCGACAGCCGTTTGCAGGCGCTGGACGCCGGCGGGCGCTGGTCCGTCCACCCCATCACCAGCGGCAACGGCCGCCCCTCTACCGTCCATGCCGAAAAGGCCAAGGCACAGCTGAAGACGCTGGAAACGGTCGAGGCGGCGATGGCGATGGAGCGCAGCAAACACCCGACCCTGCGCGAGTTGGTGGGCCGAGCATTGAACGTCGAGCTGGGCAAAAGACAGTTGAGCCTCAAAGCCAAAAACGTCTACATCAACCGCTACGCCACGCCAGCCAGCGAGCGCGAAGAGCGATTGCCCCTGGCGTCGACAAGCATGGTGGAGCACTTTATTGCGCGCCTGGCCAAGCAAGCCGAGGCCTTGACCGACTCGCCCCTGACCTGGTTTTACGGCAAGCGCCGCTCAGGCGTCGCCAACCAACTGCACAACCTGACCACGAACAGCTTCAATGCGGTGATCGAGCAGGTCCTGACCACCTTTGCAGAACATGACCTGCGGACGCTGCCGCATCTACTCCTGGAACATAACCGCGCGCACCTGAGCCATGGCATGTTGCTGGGGCTCAGCGGTGAAGCACAACTGAGGCGATTACAAAAGAGCCTGCCGGTCGCCTGCCTCGACCTGCTGGACAGCGCCCTTCACGCCGAAAACATGACCCGACTCACCCGGCGTGGCCTCAACGGGTTTATCCCTGACGCGTTTGGCTTGACCCTCAACCTCGGGGCTGACGCCGTACCCGAGGCGCTGACCAACTGTTTTGTACTGACCGAGCGTGGTGGCACCGACCCCGACCATTCAGGGCTGGCAATGCTGTGGACGCCGCGTGCCGGCTATGAGGCCTTTGCGTCGTTCAACGTCTTGCGCGAAGTGCTGGAACAACGCTTGCTGAGCCCCACCGCACGGTTACCGCTGATCGAGAACCTGAGGCCCTCCAAGCGCATACCCCACCAGTCCTATCGGCTCGGCCCCGTGCAACGTATCGACGAGCATCTGCTGCACAATCGCCAACAGACTTACAGCGACTTCATGCGCGACAAGATCGACCATGTACTGTCGATGAAATTGAACGCTCAACGCTTTCAGGACTTCATGGACAGTTTTATCCGCCAGGCCACACCGACCAACCTGCCCAGGGCGATGGCCATTGCACGTGCCATGATCCATCAACAGGCACTGCCGGTCTGGCTGGGGATGGCGCGGCCACATGAACAAATCCTGCATGCCGAACTGCTTGAGCAATACCGCGCCAGCGTAACGGATGAGCAGGATTACCTGCACGGCCTCACACCCATGCGCGAACAGGTGCTGAGTAGCTTATCTACCTTGCTCAATGCGCGGTTTCCCGGGCAAGTGGTCAACCCCGACGCCATATTGATACCTGGCCGTATCGACCTGCAAAACCACACCCAGACCCTGACCGACTTCGCCCTGCGGCACTTGCCTGAACTGAACGCTGACGATATCCGGCCGCGATCGCGTACAGACACGCCCTTGCCAGCAGCACTCGATGGCAGCACCGTGGTGCAACTGGTGCGCCAACTGGACTTGAAAAGTCTCTACCAGACACAACTGACCACCCTGCTCAAGGGCCAGACCGAAGACACCCGTCGCCGTCGTCGATTGTTTTGTCGGCAACTGCCGTGGCAATTGCTGCAATACGCCCATGAACAAACACTTCAGGAGCGCCTGTCGGCATCAGCCTGGAGCTTTATCCAGCAAGTCTTTGATATGCCCGATGCCCTGGCGCGCAACAGCGTAAGCGGCGTCACGGCGATGGTTCGCCCGCTCGAACTGATCGCCACGCCGGGGGCGGCGCTGGTCAAGGCTCTGGGCTGCTACCTGATCGGCCCGAAGGGCGGCGCGACGGGCCCGTTGATCCTGTATGCGCCCTATAGCCCCAGCCACCTGTTGAAGGAATACGCAAATGAAGCGGCGTTCATCAGCGAATTCACCACCCCCGGGGCGCTGCAAGAGTGGGTGGTCAGCCAGTTGGAAGAATCGCAACAAGCCACTTACCGCAATTTGCTCAGCCAGAACTGGCGTCATGGGCTTTCGGAAATCCGTGTGGGTGCCAACCCGATTGTCGGCAACCTGCTCAAGCGCCTGTTCAAGGACAATATTGAGTTGCTGCTGCAGATGCTCGCCTGCCAGTTCTCTGAGTCGGGCAAGGTCAAATGGGACGGGATCACCAGCCTGTTGACCCGGGAGATTCCCAAGGGTTTGCAGTTCATGGCCGGTAAACTTGCTTACCCGCTAGTGGTGTGGCGCAGCTACAAACTGTTCCTGGCCTCCGCAGAAGACCTGCAACAGCACCGCTGGCAACGCGCGCTCAAGGCCTTTGCCGGCGGAGTGGCCGAATTGGCCGCGCTGCGCAAGGCGCTGGACAAGCTCTTGCCCCAGGACGCGCCAGTCACGGAGCCGCCCCCCGTTGAGCAGTGGTTGCAAGCCCCCGCGCCTGCTGCGGATACCCTGGCAGACCTGGACCTGACCGCACCCGCACGGACACACCTGCAAGTATTCGAAGACCACGATATTGCGCTGGCGGACCTCACCCCAGGCAAGCCTACCGGCCTTTACAGGGATCAGGCCGGCACGCGGCAGTTCATCCCCTTGTCGGGCAAGGTTTATCCGATAAAACAAGCCGGCAAACACTGGCGGTTGATCAAGGACGAGCTACCGGGCCCTTATGTGCAGTGCAACACCCAGGGGGTGTGGACACTGGACCTCGACCGGCATTACCCGCGCTACGGCAAAACGTTAAGCCGCTACGCCGGCAAACTCACCACCCGTGCAGCCGAGCGCGATGCCATCAATATCGAAGCGGTGGGCATACGAGAGATTGCCACGCTATCCAACTGGAAGGCCCAGTGCATTGATGAAGCGCTCAATGTCGCGACGTACTATTCGGTCAACTGCAAACGCAACCTGCTGCACTTCGCGACACATTTGGCCCCCAATAGCCGGCTCGGGCGGTTTTTCAGCGAACTGTTCGGCATCGTCACGCTGACGCCCGAGCAGGTGCAGCGAGTCGAGCGACGGGTCGACGAGATACTCGATGAGTTGACGAACCATACCCTCATCAGCCCCGATTCGATGCGGTTTGTCAGCGGCACCCATCGCTACAGCCCGCGCAACACCTTTGCCTTTGTGCTGCCCGATGACCAGGAGCAGAAAATCTATTTGCTCGACCGCTTTTTCGACCCCCCACTGGATAACTATCAAAACCGCCTGACCACGCCGTTCAACATCTCGGCCCACGCACGGGCAACGGTGCTGATTCACGAGATATCGCACATCAAATCCTTGACTGAGGACCTGGCCTACCTGGACAGCATGCGCCCGTTTCACGACCTGATTAATGTGAAGATCCAAGGTGCCAGGCTGATGCAGACCGACCTGGCCGACTTGCGTGATACCGCGCTGTCCACGCTGACGCCCGCCACGCTGTTGTTCAAAACCTGGGATGAGTTCAGCGAAGAATGGGAGGATTTCGGCAGCAGTCGGGCGACCACGCCGCAAAAAGATAAAGTCCTCGGCATCACCGGCTGCCGAACCCTGAATGAGGCACGGGACATGTTCATGAGCAATCCAGACAAACGAATCGACACGATTCTGGCCAATGCCGATTCGGTCACTTACCTGATCAGCCAACTCGGGCGAGAGCTGGATGCGGGAGCCTGAGCAGGCTCCCGGCAGGTACGTCAGTCTTTCTGGTCGCGCAGGATGTTGCCGGAGGCCCCATCGATACGGGCTTCGTACACGGTACCGTCGGACTTGCGTCCCTTGACTTCCCAGTAGCCATTGTCATCGGCTTCCGCCGCATAGACCTCGACATAACCCGCCTTGGTCTTGGCAACGTCGATGGCTTTTTCGATGGTGATCCAGCCTGCGCCTGGCTTATCGGCCAGGGCAGCGCCCGCACTAAGCAGAGCAGTGGTTGCACACAGCGCGACTAAGGTTTTCTTCAGCATTTTCGTACTCCATTGTGGGAATGTCCTGATTTTTAGGTACTCCCAAACGAGAATAAGTTCCAATTGATGTGCAATCGCCATGACGCCTGTTCTCGCGGTCCACCTCGGGAGGTTAGAATGTGCGAAATCAGGATGAGTTAATGAGCGAAAAGTCCATTTCAGAAGCCGAATATGACGCCATCACCGACGCCGCCGCGCATTGGTGCATGCGCCTGCACGCCAGTGATTGCACAGCGGATGAACGTCAGGCTTTTGCGCAATGGCATGACTCCCATCCGCTGCACGCCTTTGAATACGCGGCCATGCTGGAAATCTGGGACGTCGCCGACCACCTGCCGCGCCACGAGATCCCGTCGGTGGTGGTGCCGTTCAAGCCGCGCAGCCGGCTGCGCACCTATGCAGTAGCGGCCGCGATCTGCCTGGTCGCCTTGCCCCTGGCCGCTTTCACTGGCTGGGAAGCCGGCTGGCTGCCGAGTTCCTATGAACGTTTCCAGGCCGCCAACGGCTTGCGCCAAGTCATTCTGGGCGACGGCAGCCGGGTGGAACTCAACCTGGGCACCGAGCTGGTCTACAGCAACTACAAGGATCAGCGCCGCGTCACGTTGAACAAGGGTGAGGCGTTCTTCAAGGTCAGCCATGACAGCGCGCATCCGTTTATCGTGCACGCAGGCGAAGGCCAGGTGCGCGTCACGGGCACCCAGTTCAACGTCTGGAAGTATGAAGACCAGGTGCGGGTGATGTTGCTCGAAGGCTCGGTGCAGATTGCCAGCGACTCGTTACACGGCAGCGTGCCCCTGACGCCGGGCATGCAGGCCAGCTACCAACAGGGCGATGCAACGCCGCGTATACAGGCAATCACCGCCAATGACAGCGCCCTGGCCTGGCGCCAGGGCAAGCTGGTGCTCGACAACCTGGCGCTGGTGGATGCGTTGCCGTTGATCAACCGCTACCTGAACAGACCGGTGATGCTGGCAGACGCCAACACCGGGACGATTCGCATCGGTGGCATCTACAACATCACCGAGGTCAATAACCTCATCCCCTCCTTGCCCAAGGTCTTGCCGGTCTATCTGACGCAGAACCAGGATGGCAACCCCGTACTCAATTCCATCCCGCGTAAATCCCCCAAAGGCTGAGCCTGCACCCCGGCCGGGGCATCGTTGCGCCTGAAGTGTCCATTTTTGAAACACTCGACTCCCCTGGACCGCCCGTGTGGTGCGGATTCATCGTTTTGTCATAGGCAGTGTTACAGCGCTGATACAGCTTGGTGAATCGTTTGTGGTATGCCGCTGTGTGTATGCCTTGGAGGCAGGTGTCTCAGTGCTGAAACAGCACTGACATCACTTCGCCCACAAACAAATCCAAGCCATTGAATAACAACGGCAAATAAAAAGCGGCACGGCTTCTGCTCTATCCCTTGCAGCGCTGTTTAGGGTCAGCGCGACGAATAAGGAATGCCGCCGTGGCCACACTCACTCAAGGTTCGATGAACGTGCTGCTGATCAGCTGTGTACTCAGCGTCGGCATCAGTGTTCCCAGCTTTGCAGAGGATGGCGTGATCGTGACAGGGCGCAACGTACAGGCTCATATGTACGGCCGCGCCGCCTTCGGTAAAGACCCCTACCCCACCACCGCCAACGCCAACCCCAGCCGGGACATCATCGGTGCCACTGGCGAGCTCAGTGATATGGATATCGGCGGCATCAGCAGCGGCTCAAGCATTGTCCGCGCAGTTCAGACCAACGGCACCTTGACCGGCCTGCACGCCACGCAAAACAGCATGTCCACCTTGGGGGCCGGCTCTGCCGCCGGCCACGGTGCGGGCAGCAGCATGGGCGGGCAGATCAGCGACTCGGTCCAGCGCGGCATGGCGCCGTTGAATAACATCGGCAGCATGCTGGGGGGCAAGTGATGAATCGTTCCCTGCTCGTTCTCGCCCTGTTGGCCAGCGCCCCGGCATTCGCCGACGACACGGCGGTGATCCACAACAGCGGCCAACAATACCAGGGTGTCGTGTCGATCAACCAGGCGGCCGGCAACCAGCAGCAAATGTCCAACAGCCGCGCCATCGCGCTCGGTGGCCAGGCCACCAACGTCAACATCCAGCGCCTCGACGGCAGTGTCGACCCGTCCCTGAACGCCAGGGCGGCGATCCAGGGCAGCTCATTTACCAACGGCAACGGTGTACTGGGCATCAACCAGTCCGCCGGGGCCAATAACCAATCCATCAATGCCGTGCGGATCAGCATCAACCCTGGCCCGCAAAGCATCGATGACAGCGTCCTGTTGCAACAGAACACCACGACGCTGGCAACCGACTCAGGGCTCACCCCCACCACTGGCAGCCGCCTTGTCGTTACGAGCGACCAGGCCTTCACAGGCAGCCGAGGAGTGATTCAGGTGAACCAGAGTGCCGGGGTGGGGAACCGAGTGGCTAACACCCTGGGCATCACTATCAAGTAAACGCTTGGTAGCACTCGTTAGACCGTACCAACACTTAACCAACTAATTAGAAGCAAGGAGAAACACCATGAAACCTCAAATGGCTCTGAAACCACTGGTTTTCGCACTGGCCGCACTCATGGCTGCTGCTGCTCAAGCAGGTGGTGGCTGGCACCCTGCACCTCAACCCACCGGTGTGGTTGCCTCTGTCGTGACCGATGTGCAAAACAGCGTGGGCAACAAGTTCGATGACACCAAAACCGAAAACAACGCCTCTGCCGACGGCTCGGTAACCAGCAACAGCGGTAACACCGGGGTCAACGTACAGGCGGGCAGTGGTAACCAGGCCGACAACTCCGGCGCCATCTCCAGTGCCAAAGGTGACTTTGCAACGGTATTCGCTGTCGTCGATGTCAATCAAAACAGCGGGCTCAACAACTTCGTCAACAAAGGCACCCAGAACAACGCCTCGTTGGATAACTCGGCTAACGGGAACTCCGGCAACCTGGGTTACAACGGCCAGGCCGGTCAAGGCAACCAGGGTAAAAACAACCTGGCAATCACCACCGCTGATGGCAAAAACATCGCAGCGGCCGCCAACACCGAACAAAACTCGCTCGCCAACAGCTACCTGAACACTGCCGCTACCAGCTACGGGTATGGCCATGGCAGCAAAGCCCAATACGTGTCCAACAACTCCAGCCTCGACAACTCGGTTAACCGCAACTCCGGCAACGTGGGTGTGAACCTGCAATCCGGCTCGGGCAACCAAGGCAGCAACAGCCTGTCGATCGGTCAAGGTTGCAGCGTCTGCGCCAGCGGCGTGCGCTTCTGATCCAACGGGGCCTTGGCAACAAGGCCCTTTTTTATTCCAGTGTCCAGCAGGTCACATGATCATGCGCCTCGCGACCCTCACCCTCCTGATGCTGCTCACCGGCCCGACCTGGGCAGGCACCATGGCGATCTCCGCCCTGCCTGGCGGTGCAGTGATCTACAAGAAGGTCGAGAGTATTCGTGAACGCCGGTTCGCCAACCTGGTGGAACAGAAAACCGATTTCAGCTGCGGTGCTGCGGCACTCGCTACCATTCTGCGCCAGGGTTATTGGCTGGATGTAGACGAAGATCACGTCATCAAAGGCATGCTGGTCAATTCCGACCAGGACCTGGTGCGTACCCAGGGCTTTTCCATGCTGGACATGAAGCGCTACCTCGAAAGCATCGGCATGCGTGCCCGGGGCTACAAAATCGCGCCAGAAACACTGGTCACCGTAAAGATCCCCGTGGTGGTCCTGCTGGAAATTCGTGGCTACAAGCACTTCGTGGTGATGCAGCGGGCCGACAAGGACTGGGTCTATATCGGCGACCCGGTACTGGGCCATAAGCGCTATTCCCATGATGACTTCGTCAAGGGCTGGAACGGCATCGTGTTCGCCGTGCTGGGTGAAGGTTACGACAAGGCCAACGCCCTGCTCGACCCGCCCACGCCACTGACCGCCAAGAACCAGTTGAATGAGTTCAGGCCCGTAGGCGATGCCGAGCTGATGGATTTCGGTTTTATCCAGAGCGACTTCTTCTAAGAAGCGCAATAAGGGGCAGGACGCTCCAGGAGCAAAAGATGAACACTTCCCGTTGGCTGACGGTCTTGTGTCTGGCAGCCTCAATGCCCGCTTATGCTTCGTCGGGGTTCAAACCCATCGAGCTCAAGGATTCGGAAATGGCCGACCTGCGCGGTCGTTACGTGATGCCGGGGCGGATCATCAGCTTCGGCATTGTCATGAGCAGCACCTGGACCAACGCCGTGGGTGACACCATCACCGGCAAGGCCAGCATGCAGATCGATTCGTCGACCATCACCCCGCAATTCTACGTACAAACCACCGGCTCGACCGGCAACGGCACGAACCCGAACACCGGCACCGGCACGGTAACCGGCGGCGCCGGCCTGGGCAGCGGCCAGGGTGTGACACAAAGCGTGCGTACCGCCGGCGATGGCAACACCGCCTATAACAATGTGGGCATCACCGTCGAGAACGGTTTTGCGCCCTCCAACATCGTGCAATCGGGGCAAGTGCTGGTCGCCGGCGGTACGGTGACCGGTGACAGCGCAGCAGGCCGCGTGAGCGTGTCGGCCAACAACGGTGGCTTGCAGATGGCGATCCAGGCCAACCACAACCAGGGCAACAGCCTGCAGCAGATCGGTGGTGGGAATGTGCTGCAAGGCACGGTTCTGACTGGCAACACTAACTTCGTCAACAACATGACCCAACTCAACGTAGTGATGAACAACAACGGTTTGAACAACGGCGCATTGAACTGCAATCTGGATCAACTCAAAGCCCTACGCACGCTCGGTTATTGAACTACGCTGACCGTCGACACTTACGCATTAGAAAAGGACGGCTTATTTCATGCATCGATCGTTATCGCTCCGTGCTGTGATCTGTTTAAGTACGCTCTTGCCCGCATCCGTTCTGTATGCAGCGCCAGATAGCGACATCGAAACCCTCAAACAGGAACTCCTGGAACTCAAGCAGCGGTACGAAGTGCAGCAAAAAGCGCTGGCCGTGCTGGAGCAGCGCGTGCGTCAGGTCGAAGACCAACCGGCCACACCGGCCCCCAAACGTCTGGCCAAGTCGCCGGCAGACTTTCAAAAAGCCAACGGCACCACCGTCGCGGGCACGGGTGCCGCAGCTGCATCCGGTGGCGCTGGAGGGGGTGGTGGCAGTTCCTACGGCCAGTCCCTCAAGGACGACTCCGCCCCGGCGCAAAGTGTCAGCAACCTTTATAACGAAGCCAGCGGCTTTTTCGGCAATGGCAAGTTCAGCTTCGAAACCGGCGTCACCTATGCCCGTTACGACGCCCGTCAGTTGACCCTCAACGGGTTCCTGGCGCTGGACTCGATTTTCCTCGGCAATATCAACCTGGACCGCATCAAGTCCGATAACTGGACCCTGGACCTGACCGGGCGCTACAACGTCGATAACCGTTGGCAGTTCGATGTGAACGTGCCGGTGGTGTACCGCGAGTCGACCTACCAGTCTGCCGGTGCCGGCAACAACGGCACCGCGACGTCGGAACAATCGGTGACGCGCGACCCGACCATCGGCGACGTCAACTTCGGCGTGGCCTACAAGTTCCTCGACGAAACCCCCACCCTGCCGGATGCGGTGGTATCGGTGCGGGTCAAGGCGCCCACCGGCAAAGAACCGTTTGGTATCAAGCTGATCAATACGCCCGGCAACGACAACCTGTTCGTGCCGGAAAGCCTGCCAACGGGCAATGGCGTGTGGTCGATCACACCGGGCATTTCCCTGGTCAAGACCTTCGATCCTGCCGTGCTATTCGGCTCGCTGTCCTATACCCATAACTTCGAAGAATCCTTCGATGACATCAGCAGTGACGTCAACCAGAAGGTCGGCGGCAAGGTCAGCCTGGGCGACAGCTTCCAGTTCGGGGTCGGCGTGGCCTTTGCCCTCAACGAGAAGATGAGTATGTCGTTCTCGGTGTCCGACCTGGTGCAGCGCAAGAGCAGGCTCAAGCCCAACGGCGGCGACTGGCAATCGGTGGTTTCCAGCGATGCCAACGCCGGTTATTTCAACGTGGGGATGACCATTGCCGCGTCGGATAACCTGACCATCGTGCCGAACCTGGCAATCGGCATGACGGATGATGCGCCGGACTTTACGTTCAGCCTGAAATTCCCGTATTACTTCTAACCCGACCGCTACAGAATCCGGTGCACAAGGAAAAGCCCCGCAACGATAAGGGTCGTTGCGGGGCTTTTCGGTTTACCCGCCCTAGCGGATCTGGTGTTTGTGCAGCAACCGGTAGAACGTCGGCCGGGAAATCCCCAGCACACGGGCCGCGACACTCAGGTTGTCGCTATGCCGGTTGAGCACATCGCACAGCGCCTGGCGTTCAGCACGGTGCTTATAGTCTTCCAGTGTAGCCATGGGTGGCGAAATTGCCTGTTCGCCCAGCAATCCCAGATCGGCGGCTTCGATCTGGCGCCCTTCGGCGAGTACCAGGCCGCGGCGCACGCGGTTGGCCAGTTCGCGCACATTGCCCGGCCACGGGTGTTGCCCCATGGCCACCAGGGCGTCATCGCTGAAGCTGCGGGGGCGGCGGCCGGTTTCCTGGCTGTAGAAGCGTGAAAAGTGGTTGGCCAGCATCGCCACATCACCATGGCGCTCGCGCAAGGGCGCGGTGACCACCTGCAGCACATTGAGCCGGTAGTACAAGTCTTCGCGGAAAGCCCCCTTGGCGACGGCCGCTTCAAGGTCGACGTGGGTGGCCGCCAACACCCGCACGTCCACCGGAATCGGCTGGCTGCCGCCGACCCGCTCGACCTGCTTTTCCTGGAGAAAGCGCAGCAGGTTGGCTTGCAGTTCCATGGGCAAATCGCCGATTTCATCGAGGAACAGGGTGCCGCCATGGGCCGCTTCGATGCGCCCGACCTTGCGTTGATGGGCACCGGTAAACGCGCCCTTCTCATGGCCGAACAGTTCGGATTGGATCAGGTGTTCGGGAATGGCGCCGCAGTTGATCGCGACAAAGGGCCTGGCATGGCGCTGGGATTGGCGGTGCAGGGTCTTGGCCACCAGCTCCTTGCCGGTGCCGCTGTCGCCACGGATCAGTACCGGGGACTCCGTGGGCGCCAGCTTGGACAATAATTTGCGTAACTCACGAATGGGGCGGCTTTCCCCCAGCAACTCGTGCCCTTCATCTACCGGGGTGTGACCCTTGCCACGCAGGCGCGCCATGCCAAACGCGCGGCCCAGGGTCACCTGCACCCGCGCCACGTCGAATGGCAGGGTATGGAAGTCGAAAAACCACTCGCAGACGAAGTCCCCCACATTTTGCAGGCGCAGCACATCCTGGCTGAGTACGGCGATCCACTCGGTGCCACTGCGGCTGATCAGTTCCTTGACCGCTTCGGGCCGCTCCAGATGATAGGGCTGCAGGCGCAATAGGCCGACATCGCATGAGCGCTCTCCTACCGATTCCAATGTGCAGCTGTCGACATCCCACCCGGCCGTACGCAAACCGGGTAGCAACCCGTGGCAGTCGTCACAGGGGTCAACCACGAGCAAACGACGTTGGACGAGGGGCACACCCATGACTGATCCTTGGCGTCAAAAATCACTAAAGTTATTTAGAAACAACAGTTTGTAATGGTTGCCGATAACCCTAGCAAGATCTTGACAGCGTGCTTGTATCGTTTCGCTATAAGTGCGGACAAAAAGCCACTACTCGTGTTTGCAGGTCAAAAAGTTGCGTCTTCGCAAAACTTTCAATCAGCTTTCAAAACAGCCGCTTACATGACGTCCATCAGGAAAAGTTGAAATTTGTTGCTCTAACATGTGACCCGTACCCCGTCATCGCGCATCAGTACAAGTAACCCGCCGCACGGTCAGCCCAACCGCCGGTACTCACTTGAATGGGCATTTAGAGAGAGACCCACATGAACGCCCCGCTCCGCATCAACGAAGCTCTTTTGATCGCAGACCGTGCTTTCCAGCCCTTTCAATGCGTGGCCTGGCACGATGGCAATGGCGCCCTGAGCCTGAGTGTCATCGACCGCACCAATAACCGTATCGGCAGCAAACAGCTGTCGTCGAACACCTATAGCGACCCGGCGCAATTGGAAGACTTGCTGTTGCGGGCCCGCGCCGAACTCGACAAAGATGGCTACCAGTTGCAGTCCTGGGCCATGCCGAAGTAAATCGCGGCTAACTTGCGATCACTGCAAAACAGTGATCGCAAGTTGCACAATCGAACTTAAGACGCTTATCGCGCCGCGAGAATAAACCGTTCGATTGCTTCCGCAGCGCCCTCCTCGACATTACTGCCGGTGACCACGCTGGCCTGGCGCTTGACGGCTTCTTCCGCCTGCCCCATGGCAATCGACAACCCCGCCACCTGAAACATCGCCGGGTCATTGCCCCCATCCCCGATGGCCGCCGTCTGCTCCAGCGGCACCCCAAGGTGCGCCGCCAGGGTCTTCAACGCCTCGCCCTTGTTGGCCAGCATGGCCGTCACATCCAAATAAATCGGCTGCGAACGCGATACCTGGGCCAAGCCCTGGACCTTGGGCTGCAATTGCGCTTCCAACGTCACCAGTAATTGGGTGTCGTTGCTCGCGGCGACGATCTTGTCGATACGCTCCAGGTAGGGTTCGAAACTTTCCACCACCACCGGCCCATACCCCAGGCCATGGGCTTCGCGCGGTTCCACCGGCCCTGGCGGACCACGGCGCAGCCAGTCGCCGTCGGCAAACACCCAGACTTCCACATCCGGCTCGGCCGAGAACAGCGCCAAGGTCACCAGCGCCGCCTCCGCTGGCAAATGGTGGGCAACCAGGATGCTGCCATCCGGGTTGATCAAGGTGCCACCGTTGAAGCCCGCCACCGGCACATCGATCCCGAATGTCTCGATCAGGTGCAGCATGGCCTTGGGCGGTCGCCCGCTGGCCAGGCTGAAAAACACCCCGGCCTCGCGCAGGGCGCTCACCGCGTCGACGGTGCGCTGGCTCAGGCGATGATCCGGATGCAGCAAGGTGCCGTCCACGTCGCTGAGGATAAAACGGATGGGATGAATCGCTGCGTCACTCATCCGAGCGAGTGCCAGGTGCGGCCATCGCGCGCCAGCAACCCATCAGCCGCTGCGGGCCCGTCTTCACCGGCCTTATAGGTCTGGATCCCGTCGTCCTCCTTCCATGCATCGAGGAACGGTTGCACTGCTCGCCAGCCGTTTTCGATGTTGTCGGCGCGCTGGAACAAGGTCTGGTCGCCGGTCATGCAGTCGTAGATCAGGGTTTCATACCCGGTCGACGGTTGCATCTCGAAGAAGTCCTTGTAGGCAAAACCCAGCTGGATGTTGGCCATATCGAGGGTGGGCCCGGGCTTTTTCGCCAGCAGGTCGAACCACATGCCTTCATTGGGCTGGATCTGGATCTTCAAGTAGGTGGGCTTGACCTCGTCCACCTCGGTGTCACGGAATTGCGCATAGGGCGCCGGCTTGAAGCAGATCACGATCTCGGTGTCGCGCACGCTCATGCGCTTGCCGGTACGCAGGTAGAACGGCACGCCGACCCAGCGCCAGTTATCGATCATCACCTTGAGGGCGACGAAGGTCTCGGTGCTGCTGTCGGGAGCGACGTTGGCTTCTTCGCGGTAGCCGGGCAGTGGCTTGCCGGCGATTTCGCCCGCGGTGTATTGCCCGCGCACCGAGTTGGCCCGCGCGTCTTCCAGGGACCACGGGCGTACCGCGCCGATGACCTTGGCCTTTTCACCGCGCACCGCATCGGCACCAAAGGCGGCCGGGGGCTCCATGGCCACCATCGCCAGCAGCTGGAACAGGTGGTTGGGCACCATGTCGCGCAGGGTGCCGGTTTTTTCGAAGAAATTGCCTCGCGTCTCCACGCCGACGGTTTCGGCGGCGGTGATTTGCACGTGGTCGATATAGTGGTTGTTCCAGAACGCTTCGAACAGCACGTTGGAGAAACGGCTGATGAGGATGTTCTGCACCGTCTCTTTGCCCAGGTAATGGTCGATGCGATAGATCTGCTTCTCGCTCATCACCTTGAGCAGGCTGGCGTTCAACGCTTCGGCGGTGGCCAGGTCGGAGCCGAAGGGCTTCTCGATCACCACGCGCCGGAAACTGTCATCGGTTTCCGTCAGCAGGCCCGCACTGCCCAGGCGCTGCACCACCTCACTGAAGAAGCGTGGTGCGGTGGCCAAATAGAACACCGCGTTGCCGGTGCCGCTGGCAGCGATCTTCTTGCCGATGTCGGCGTAGGTGCTGTCATCGAGGAAATCGCCCTCGACGTAGCTGATGCCTTTGGCCAGTTGCGCCCACAATGCCGGATCGAGGGCGTTATCCCCATTGCCCTTGACCTTACTCGCGGCCTCGGTGCGGATAAAGTCCTCGAGTTTCTTGGCGAAGTCGGCATCACTGATCGCGTTGTGATCAACGCCAACGATGCGCAAGCCATCGCCCAGCAAGCCATCACGACTGAGGTTGTACAGCGCCGGCATCAGCAGGCGCTTGACCAGGTCGCCATGGGCGCCAAACAGAAACAGGGTGGTGGGTGGAGCAGGTTCGGCCTTGAGTTTCTTGCCGTTGGCGGTCATTTTTTGGAAGTCTCCACGTGGCCGCCAAAGCCAAAGCGCATGGCAGACAGCATCTTGTCACCGTAGGTGCTCTGCTGGCGCGAGCGGAACCGCGCGAACAACGACGTGGACAGTACCGGCACCGGCACGGCTTGTTCCATGGCGGCTTCGATGGTCCAGCGGCCTTCGCCGCTGTCGGCCACGGAACCGGAGTAACCGTCCAGCTTGGGGTCGGTGGCCAGGGCGTCGGCAGTCAGGTCCAGCAACCAGGACGAGACCACGCTGCCACGGCGCCAGACTTCGGCGATATCGGCAACGTTGAGGTCGAAGCGCTGGTCTTCGGGCAGGTTTTCCGAGTTCTTGGTCTTGAGGATGTCAAAACCTTCGGCAAACGCCTGCATCATCCCGTACTCGATGCCGTTGTGGATCATCTTGACGAAATGCCCGGAACCCGCCGGGCCGGCGTGGATGTAGCCCTGCTCGGCACGCTTGTCAGCCGACGCAGAACGGTCCTTGGTGCGCGGGATGTTGCCCAGGCCCGGTGCCAGGCTGGCGAAGATCGGGTCGAGGCGCTGCACAGTCTCGGTGTCGCCGCCGATCATCATGCAGTAGCCACGCTCCAGGCCCCAGACCCCGCCGGAGGTACCGACATCGACATAGTGCAGGCCCTTTTGCGCCAGGGCCTTGCCGCGACGCACGTCATCCTTATAGTTGGTGTTGCCGCCGTCGATGATCACGTCACCGTCTTCCAGCAGCTCACTGAGTTCATTGATGGTGTTTTCGGTGGGGTCGCCTGCCGGCAACATCACCCAGACGGCACGGGGTTTCTGCAGCCCGGCCACCAGGGCCTTCAGGTCGGCAACGCCGGTGGCGCCCTCTTCGCTCAAACCTTTGACAAATGCTTCGTTACGGTCGTAAACAACGGTGGTATGCCCATTGAGCATCAGGCGCCGTGCAATATTCCCGCCCATGCGGCCTAGTCCGATAATCCCCAGTTGCATGTGCTGATGCTCCCAACTACTGAATAAATGTGTGACATAGTTTATAGCGCAATGAGGCTAATGAGGGTTAGTCCAGGGCAGATCCGTGTAGTTTCATGGGAAAAAATTGCCATCGTTTCACCATCACGCCTCCGAAAGTCACACGATCACCAAAAATAAAAAAGTTCCATTGATGGGAAAAAGAATTCAGAATTGCTTCCGACTGTTGCCGAGAACCTCGACTCAAGCGTTCTGGCACACCGCGACACACCGGCTATTTGCGAGGCAAGCAATGAGCACAGCACAGATGACCCGTCCTCCACAGACCCTCTACGTCACACTCCGTCGCGATGAATTGCGCCAGTTGAAAGACGAACGCGATCAGTTGCAGCTTGAGGTCATGCGCCTGCGTGCCCATATCATTCAAGCCCAGCTGGACCAGCCTTCCGGTGCGCAGCCCGCGCTCTGCTGAGCCCGTCATCACTTTGTAAGATAACGGCTACATAAATCTCACAAAGTTTTCACATGCCCTTCCCGATACTCCCGCCCCCAAGGGCCATCCCATGCAAGGGTGGCCTCTGTTGCGTGCAGCCCTGCGCGTCAACTGAAAAATTACCGGGTTGGAGCGCTGGATGGCGATGTTCGAACGCAGCAGCAAGTCTGCGAAAGGCTTTGATTGGGCCGGTCTTGGCTGGCTATTCGTGTTTTTCTGGTACTTCTCCGGCATTACCCAACTGCTGATCCAACTCAGCGGCACTTCCGGCTTCAGTGGTTTTCGCCAAGCCTTCTTCATGAGCGCGATATGGCTCGCGCCCCTGCTGGTATTCCCTCGCCGTACGCGCTTGCTTGCTGCCCTGATCGGCGTGGTGCTGTGGGCCTGTTCCATGGCCAGCCTGGGTTATTTCTTCATCTACCAGCAGGAATTTTCCCAAAGCGTCATCTTCATCATGTTCGAGTCGAACATCTCTGAAGCCGGCGAGTACGCCACCCAATACTTCGCCTGGTGGATTGTGCTGGCGTTCATTGCCCACACCGCCGTGGCTATTTTCCTGTGGACCCGGGTACGCCCGGTATACTTGCCGCGCGGCCAGGCCCTGGTGGCGGCAACGGCGATCCTGGTGGCGATCATCGGTTACCCGCTGGTCAAGCAGATAGCCCGCAGCGACACCCTGGACGACGCCATAGACCGCTTCGAGTCGCGCATCGAACCGGCCGTGCCCTGGCAGATGATCGTTGCCTACCGCCGCTACACCGAACAACTGGACAACATGCAAGGCATGCTCGACAGCGCCAGCCAGATCCCCCCCTTGACCAACCTCAAGGACACCATGGCCGGCCAGCCTTCGACCCTGGTGCTGGTGATCGGCGAGTCCACCAACCGTCAACGCATGAGTCTCTACGGCTATCCGCGCAACACCACGCCGGAACTGGACAAGCTGCGCGACCAACTGGCGGTGTTCGATAACGTCATCACCCCGCGCCCCTATACCATCGAAGCCCTGCAACAGGTACTGACGTTCGCCGACGAGGAGAACCCCGATCTCTACCTCAAGACACCGTCGATCGTCAGCGTGATGAAACAGGCCGGGTACAAGACCTACTGGATCACCAACCAGCAGACCATGACCAAGCGCAATACCATGCTCACGACCTTTTCCGAACAGGCCGACGAGCAGGTGTACCTGAACAACAATCGCAACCAGAACGCCCGCCAATACGACGGCGATGTACTGGAACCATTCTCCAAGGCCCTGGCCGACCCCGCCGAGCGCAAGTTCATCGTGGTGCACCTGCTCGGCACCCACATGAGCTACCAGTACCGCTACCCACCGACCTTCGATAAATTCACCGATCGCCAGGGCGTGCCTGCCGGGATCAGCGACGATCAACTGCCCGTCTACAACAGCTACGACAACGCGGTGCTGTACAACGATTTCGTGGTGTCGAGCCTGATCAAGGACTACGCCAAGACCGATCCCAACGGCTTCCTGTTGTACCTGTCGGACCACGGCGAAGACGTATTCGATTCCGCCGGCCACGCCACCCTGGGGCGTAACGAAGGCAAGCCGACGGCGCCGATGTACACCATTCCGTTCATGGCCTATGCCTCGCCGAAATGGCGCGAAACCCACGACTGGAAGTTTGCCGGCGACTTGCAACGCCCTTACAGCAGCTCGCAATTGATCCACACCTGGGCCGACCTCGCCGGGCTGAGTTTCAACGAACTGGACCGCAGCAAGAGCGTCGTGAGCGACAGCTTCACGCCGCGCCCGCTGATGATCGGCAACCCCTACATGCGCCCGCAAAAGGCCTTGATTGACTTCAGCCTGATCAAGCCCAAGAAGGTTAATCCGACCGATGTGGTCCTGCAGGAACCGCCGGCCTTGTAACAGAAAGATAACAATCATTCTCGTTTAGCCCTAAAGTTCCACCGCTCCTTTCGTCTTTGAGCCAAGGCCTTCCCTTTCCGGGGTGGCCGCAAAGACGACAAGGAGTCTTCCGCGATGTTCGCGCCTTTTACCCGCTCCATGACCCTCACGCTCGGCCTGTGCGGCGCCGCCCTAAGCCCGGCCCTGCTGGCTGAAACCGACCCTGAACACACCCCGCTCGAACTCGGCGCGACCAACATCTCCGCCGAAGGCCTGGGCGCCACCACCGAACACACAGGCGCCTACACCACCGGCTCGATGAGCACCGCCACCCGCCTGAACCTGTCGGTCAAGGAAACCCCACAATCGATCTCGGTGATCACTCGCCAGCAGATGGATGATTTCAATCTCAACACGTTGACCGACGTGCTGCGCCAGACCACCGGGATCAACGTCCAGCATAACGACTCCGACCGCGTGTCCTATTCCTCCCGCGGCTACGGCATCACCAACTTCCAGATTGACGGGATGCTCAATACCTTCGGCTACATGAAGTCCGACGCCGATACCATTATCTATGACCACATCGAGGTGGTACGCGGTGCCACGGGCTTGACCACCGGCGCCGGCGACCCCTCGGCCACCATCAATATGGTGCGCAAGCGCCCGACGGCCCAATGGCAGGCGAAAACCGGCGTCAGCGCCGGCAGCCATGACAACTATTACAGCTACGTGGACGTGGGCGGCCCGCTGGCGTTCGACGGCAAGCTGCGCGGGCGTACGGTGCTGGCCTACCGTGACAGCCAATCGTTCCGCGACAACTATGGCCTGCAGCGGGCGGTCGGCTACGGCATCCTGGAAGGCGATCTTTCCGACGATACCGTGCTGGCCGTAGGTTTCGATTACCAGAACAAGCAGGTCCAGGGCACCTCATGGGGCACCGTGCCGTACTGGAACAGCGAGGGCGGCAAGGCCGGGCTGTCGCGCTCCACCAATATGGCGGCGCACTGGAGTTCCTGGCCGCTGACGGACAAGACCACCTTCGCGACGCTCGACCATCGGCTGGGCGGCGACTGGCACGTGAAGGCCGCCTACACCCATCGCCAGAGCGACACGGATGGCAAGGTGTACTACGGCGGTGCGGGGTTCCCCAACGATGACCGCAGCGGCATGACCGCCTGGGCCAGCCACATGCGCGGCACATCGAGAATGGAGGCCGTCGACCTCAACCTCGCCGGCAGCTATGCACTGCTGGGCCGCGAACATGCACTGATGATGGGCTATGGCGAGGCCACGCAGCGGGACGTCTCCCCCGTGATGCGCAGCAACCTACCCGCCGGCTATTACACCATCGAAGACTGGAAATACATGGGCGGGATCGCCAAGTTCGGCGACACCGTCACCGACCTCAAGGGCGAGCACAGCAGCAAGCAACAGAAGGCTGGCTATCTGGCCACGCGACTGAGCCTCACCGACCGCTTGCATGCAGTGCTGGGCAGCCGCTATGGCAGTTGGGAACTGAAAAGCGCGGCCCCCGAATACAACGCCAACGACCAACTGACGGCCACCAACAAGACCTCCCAGACCCACAATGATATGTGGACGCCCTACGCCGGCCTGCTCTACGACCTGACGCCGGAGTACACCGTCTACGCGAGCTATACCGACATTTTCAAACCCCAGAGCCTGCGGGATGCCAACAAGAAGTACCTGGAGCCCGTGGTCGGCAGCAACTACGAGGTGGGCCTCAAGGGCAGCGTGCTGGAGGAGCGCCTGAACCTGGCGGCGGCGTATTTCTGGAGCACCCAGGACAACGTCGCCGAGCGGGACGATTCGGTGCCACCAAACCCCATCACCGGCGAGGAGTACTACAAGTCCGGCGGCAAAGGTAACAAGGTCAACGGCTTCGAATTGGAAGCTGCCGGGGAAATCATGCCCGATTGGAACCTGACGGCCGGCTACACCTACACCCATTCGGTCAACGGCTCGGGTAAACGCAACAACACCGGGCAGCCGCTGAACCTGCTAAAAGTCTCCAGCGCCTACCGTTTGCCGGGGGCATGGCGCAACCTCACGGTCGGCGGCGCGGTGAACTGGCAGAGCGACATTTACGATTGGAGCAATCGACCTACAGGGGTACGCGTCGGCAACACACCGGTGACCGAACGGGCGAAGATCACACAACAGGCATACACGGTGGTCAACCTGATGTCCCGCTATCAATTCGACGAGCACGTCTCAGCGTCGCTTAACGTCAACAACCTGTTCGATAAAAAGTATTACGAACGCGTCGGTTTTTATAACGGCGTGTATTGGGGCGACCCACGCGCCATTACGCTGGCCGTTGACTGGAAGCTTTAAAGCCGACCATCCGAAGTTAACGATATTGTTAACTTCGGATGTTTCTCGCGTTAATTCCCACTTAATAAGACCGCACCAGAATCGCCCCACGATTCTGATCAAGGACAGAGCAGATAACCGATCACACTTAATGAGTAAACACAGATGAAACTCTCGACCTTGATGCTTGCCAGCCTGATGACCCTGGGCTCCGCCGCCGCGTTCGCCGAAGGCGGCTCGGAGCGCTCGAAGGAGTTCTACAACAACTTCACCTTCACGCAGCAGACGCTTCACGGCACGGTTGAACAAACGGCGTCCGCCGACGGCAAGACACCGAACACCAACACGACCGAACAGGAACAACCCAAGAGTTAATTTAATCGTTAGTTAATCCGCAACACCCTGGGCCATACCGCTCCGTTGGCAAAGGTTTATTGGGCGCCCTCCGCTGGCGCCCTTTTTTTCGCCGGTTATTTATTAAAGCGGCTTGTTCCAGAACAACATGCGCCCATGGGCGGGATCAAACTTCGCATCATCAAAACCAAACTTGCGATACGCCGACTGGGCGACGGCATTACCTTCCAGCACCTCCAGGGTGATCTTGCAGCAACCACGCTGGCGGGCGATGTCCTCGACCTTCAGCAGCATTTTCTGGCTCAGCCCCAAGCCGCGAAACTCATTCATCACCACCACGTCGTGCACGTTGACCAAGGGGCGGCAGGCAAAGGTGGAAAACCCTTCAAAGCAATTCACCAGCCCCGCCGGCTCACCGCCAACAAACGCCAGCACACTGAACGCATGGGGGCGCTTGGCCAACTCGGCCGGCAGTTGCTCCAGTAGATCAGCGGGCAGGCTATGGCCGCCGCCCATGGGGTCTTCTGCGTAATGGTTAAGCACCTTGGCAATGGCTTCGGCATGTACAGGATTGGTGTAGCTGGCTTGCAGCACCAGGATATCTGGGGTGTCCATTTCCGTCCTCGATCACGACTACAAGGGAACCGGTTCCCTTTGAGGGGCACGATTGTAAGCGTGGAGTCAGCACCAGATGAAGGAGATTAACTACAAATGTGCGCCCGAAAGCGCGAAGGCTTTGGCATTAAAAAACCCCAAAGTGTCCATTCAGGGCTTTTTTCGTACAGGTCTCAGCTGAAGCGCTGCAGCTGCATTTCTTGCAAGCGGCTCAAGGTGCGACGGAAAGGAAACGCCAGGTAACCGTTGGTATACAGGCGCTCCAGCGGCACCTGGGCGTCGATGAACAACGGCACCTTGCGGTCGTAGCACTCGTCCACCAGGGCGATGAAGCGACGCACACTGTCGTCGTGCACCGACAACTGCGGTAACTCGCGATCACCGGCCACCACGCGCTCGACCCCATCCTCGGTGCCGCGGGCAATCCGGCCTGGGCGCTGTTGCGCACTCAGGTTGGACACCTCCCCCAGCAGGATCGCCTTGAAGCGGTCGCACAGCAGGATGAAATCCATTGCCGCCAGGGGTTGTTCGCAGAGGTCGGCATAGCGGCACCACAGCACGCTATCACTGGCCTGCACGCACACGATAGAACGATGGCCGACGGTGACCGGACCAAGACTCACCGCCTGGCCTTCGGCCAATTGTGCGAACACGTTCGCCAGCGCATCGGGCTGGTTCACCCAATAGCGCTGCCGGCCCACACCTGGATGCAAGCGATGATCCTCGCCACCGTCGACCGCCACCACGTGCATATGCCGCTCAATCGCCGCAATGCCCGGCAGGAAGCGCTCCCGATTGAAGCCATCGGCATACAGCTGGGCCGGTGGTTGATTGGAGGTGCAGACCATCACCACACCTTCCTCGAACATGACCTGGAACAGCCGGCCGAGGATGATCGCGTCACCGATGTCACTGACGAACAGCTCGTCGAAACACAACACCCGCACCTCCCGGCTCAGCTCCCGCGCCAGGGCCTGCAACGGGTCATGGGTGCCGGTGAGCTGGAACAGACGCTGATGCACCCAGCCCATGAAGTGATGAAAATGCTGACGCCGTGCGGGCACCCGCAGGCTTTGGTAGAACTGATCCATCAACCAGGTCTTGCCGCGGCCCACCGGCCCCCACAGGTAAACGCCAGTCACGGGCGAACGGCCCTGATGCAGGGCTGCATGGCAGGCTTGCAGGGCATCCACCGCCCGGCGCTGGGCGTCGTCGGCAACGAAACCCTGTTGGGTAATGGCGTGTTGGTAAGCAGCGAGGGGCGAGTCGAAAGTCATGCCCGCGATTATGACCTACAGGGAGATGTCCAGCCGTGAAATCTTGCCCTGCGCGTCCAGGCGAAAGGTGTAGCGCAACTCCAGCGGACTGCCGGGAAAATTGCCGGAGACCACATTGCTGACCAGCACCTTGCCGGTACGGTGCTGCACCTTGAGCACCTCGACACGCGGCTGGTAGCGGCGCCCGGTGTCTTCCATCCAGCGTGCAATGGCGGCGGTGCCCACCTGGTGCTGGCCTTCATCGAACACATTGGCATCGTCGGCAAAACACTGGGCAATGACCGAGGTGTCGCGGGTATTGGTCGCCGCGATATAGGCGGCGATGGCGGGGGCCAATTCAGGCTGGGACATGGCAAAGCTCCTTTTCAGGTGGTTGTATCAGCATGCTAAGCCAGGGGTGTGTCAGTTTTTGTCAGGAGTGAACGGCCCGGATTCATTCTGCTCCATCAGCTTGCGCCAGGCCCGCAGCCAGTCGCTGCGCCGCCCCGGATAACGTTCGCCGACGACCTCGGCACTCGCCACGCGGTCGGTGCGAAAGGTGCGATACGCGCCGCGCAGCTCACACCAGGCCACGATCACCCGCACCTCATTGAGAAATCCCAGGGCCAGGGGCCAGATCAGGCGTTGACTCTGGGTCTGGCTGGCATCCGCGTAGTCGATATGCAACTTGTCCTGATGCCGAATCGCTTCGCGAAATACATCCAGCGGCACGCGGTTTTCCGGGTAGCCAAACCCTGGCGGGCCGGGCAGCAACGTCGGGTTGCGCAAGGCTTCCTGCGCCGCCGGGTCGAGCACATCAGCGATTTTCGCCAAGGCGTTGGCGGCGGCACGGCTGAGCACGTCATCGCCGCGCTGGTCCACATAACGCAAGCCCAGCACGATCGCTTCGGTTTCTTCGGCGTTGAGCATCAAGGGCGGCAAAAACAGGCCGCTGCGCAGCACATACCCTACCCCGGCCTCGCCGAAAATCGGCGCGCCCAGGGCGGTCAACTCGGCAATGTCGCGGTACAGCGTACGCTCGGACACTTCCAATTGCGCCGCCAGCACGGCGGCGGTCACCGGGCGTTTCTTGCCTCGCAGGGCCTGCAACAACGTCAGTAAACGAGTGGTACGCGACACGTTGATCCCACCGAATAAGGAAAAGTGCCGCAGCTTAGCAGAGCCTTCTGCCAGGAAACGTCAGCAGCAAAAAAGCGCTCCTTGAACGAAGCTCCGAGGCAAAAAAAAACGGCCTGAACAGGCCGTTTTTTTTACCGAAGCGATTTATTTAAGCAAGACTCTTGCTCACCACCTCGAACACATCGCTGGACAACTCACCCGACCCACGAATGCGCTCCAGCTCCGCCTTCATCAACGCCTGGCGCGCGCTGTCGTATTTACGCCAGCGGGTCAGCGGCGCCAACTGGCGCGAAGCGATCTGCGGGTTGAACGCATTCAACTGGATCACCAGGTCCGCCAGGAAGCGGTAGCCCGAACCGTCGGCGGCGTGGAAGTTGATCAAGTTCTGCCCGGCAAACGCGCCGATCAGTGCACGCACCTTGTTCGGGTTCTTGAGCGTGAACGCCGGGTGCTCCATCAACGCCTTGACCCGCTCCAGCCCGCCCGGCAACGGGCTGCCGGCCTGCACGCTGAACCACTGGTCCATGACCAAAGGGTTGTCCTTGAAGTTCTCGGCAAATACCGCCAGCGCCTGGGCCTTCTCCGCTTCGAACGGCGAGTTCACCAGCACCGCCAGCGCGGTCAGGCGCTCGGTCATGTTGTCGCTGGTGTCGAACTGCTCAAGGGTCGCCGCCAGCACTTCGGGCTTGCCGCTGAGCATCAGGTACGACAGCGCGATGTTCTGCAAGGCACGCCGGGCGAAGTGCTCGGCCGCCGCCACATAAGGCGTCTGCTTGGACAGTTCGCGGTTGGCCTGGTAACGCAACCACAGCGGCTCATGCAGGTTGTCAGCCAGTTGCCTGCGCGCAAACTCACGCGCGGCGTGGATGGCATCCACGTCCGCGACGTCGCTGATTTCCGTCAGGTAGGCTTCGCCCGGCAACGACAGCATTTCCGCAACCATGGCCTGGTCCAGGCTTTCGTCGCTCAACACACTGCGCAAGGCCGTGATCAGGCGCTGGTCCATCTGCAACGCCTGGCCCTGCTGATGCTGGCCGATCAGTTCCTGCAACACCTGCACCGACAGCTGCTGGCCCGCATCCCAGCGGTTGAAGCCGTCGCTGTCATGCTGCATCAGGAACATCAGTTGGTCGCGGTTGTACGGGAAGCTCAGTTTCACCGGCGCCGAGAACCCACGCAGCAGCGACGGCAACGGCTGTTCGGCGATGTCGACGAAGGTGAAGGTCTGCTCCGCTTCGGTCACCGAGATCACACGGGACGTGGCGCCGGCCGTGGCTTCACCGGCCAGGCGCAAGGCCATGCCCGCGCCCTGCCCGTCCAGCAGGCCCAGTTCGACCGGGATCACGAACGGCAGTTTCTCGACCTTGTCCGGGGTTTCCGGGCAGCTCTGGCGGAAGGTCAGGCTGTAGGTCTTGGCCGCAGCGTCGTAGGACTCGCTCACCGCCAGGCGTGGCGTACCGGCCTGGCTGTACCAGCGCTTGAACTGGCTGAGGTCGGCACCGTTGGCGTCTTCCATGGCCTTGATAAAGTCGTCGCAGGTCACGGCCTGGCCGTCATGGCGTTCGAAGTACAGGTCGCTGCCTTTACGGAAGCCTTCGGCGCCGAGCAAGGTATGGATCATGCCGACCACTTCCGAGCCTTTTTCGTACACGGTCAAGGTGTAGAAGTTGGAGATCTCGATAAAGCTGTCCGGGCGCACCGCATGGGCCATAGGGCCGGCATCTTCCGCGAACTGGTGGGTACGCAGGTAGGCCACGTCCTGGATGCGTTTGACCGTGGCGGAGTTCATGTCGGCGGAGAAGCCCGAATCACGGAACACGGTAAAGCCTTCCTTCAGCGACAGCTGGAACCAGTCGCGGCAGGTCACGCGGTTGCCCGACCAGTTGTGGAAGTATTCGTGGGCAACGATGGCCTCGACCCGCTGGTGCGCGGCGTCGGTGGCGGTTTCGGCGCGGGCCAGCACGGCGCTGGAGTTGAAGATATTGAGGCCCTTGTTCTCCATGGCGCCCATGTTGAAATCGTTGACCGCCACGATCATGAAGATGTCGAGGTCATACTCGCGACCGTAGGTTTCTTCGTCCCAGCGCATGGATTTTTTCAGGCTGGTCATGGCGTGCTGGCACTTGTCGATATTTTCCGGCTCGACGTAGATGCGCAGTGCCACTTCACGCTGGGTCATGGTGGTAAAGCTGTCTTCGACACACCACAGGTCACCGGCCACCAGCGCGAACAGGTAGGCGGGTTTCTTGAACGGGTCTTCCCAGGTCGCCCAATGGCGGCCGTCTTCGCCGGGACCGCTGGCAATCGGGTTGCCGTTGGAGAGCAGCACCGGGTAGCGGTGTTGCTCGGCGATCACCGTGGTGGTGAAGGTGCTCATCACGTCGGGGCGGTCGAGGTAGTAAGTGATCTTGCGGAAGCCCTCGGCCTCGCACTGGGTGCAGAACATGCTGCCGGATTTGTACAGGCCTTCCAGGGCGGTGTTGGTTTCCGGGTGGATCTTGACCGTGGTGTCGAGGGTGAAGGTGTCGCTCTTGGGATGCACGGTCAGGTGGCTGTCGGTCAGTTGATAGTCAGCGTCCGTCAGTTCCTGGTCGGCCAGGTTCACGCTCAACAGCTCAAGCTGCTGGCCATCCAACACGAGCGGCGGCAAACCAGCGCCGCGCTCCGGGTTACGGCGCATCACCAGCTGCGCGTGGACGAGGCTGTGGTCCTCGAACAACTCGAAGGTCAGGTGCGTCTCTTCGATCAGGTAGTCCGGCGCCTGATAGTCCTTCAGGTAAATCATCTTCGGTTGTTCGGTGCGCATGGGTGGCATCCTTCTACTGATGCACGGCGAGCTGGTAGGCCGTGTACTTACGAATATTGATCACGCCGGTGTCGAAGATCAGGTATTGGCCCTTGATCCCCAGCAGCGTGCCTTCGGCAATCGGGTTCTTGTCCAGGTTGAAGCTGACGATCTTGGCTGGATACTGCTCCACCGGGTAGCGGATTTCCAACGGTTCGAGGTCGGTTACCGGTTGGATGGCCTGCAGGCCAAAGCGTTCCTGCAATTGCAGCAGGCCATCGGCGCAGGAGGCGAACAACTCGTCGCGCACCTGCTTGAGGTCCACCGCCACCGCGTCGCCCTTGAGCAACGCACGCCAGTTGGTCTTGTCCGCCACCTGGCTACGCAATACATCCTCGACAAACCCGGATTGCTGGCGCGTCGCCACGCGCATGATCGGCAGCGCCTGGCTGGCGCCCTGGTCCAGCCAACGCGTCGGCAATTGGGTGGCACGGGTGATGCCGACCTTGATGCCCGACGAATTGGCCAGGTACACCACGTGGTCGGTCATGCAGAAAGTCTCGCCCCAGCCTGGATCACGGCAGGTGCCGGCGTCGTAATGGCAACGCTCGGGGCTCATGATGCACAGGTCACACTGGGCCAGCTTGGTCATGCACGGGTAGCAATAGCCCTGGCTGAAGCTGGTCTTGGTCTTGCGACCGCAATGGCTGCAATGAATGGCGCCGAGGTATTCCAGGCGCACATGGGTGCCGATCAGGGGGTTGACCGGCACCTCGGTATCGCCCAGGCGAAACGCGTATTGAACGGTCGGCTCACCGAGTTGCGCCGACATTTTGCTGACTGCACCGCGACCAATTTCAATCAATGGATCGCATCCGACTTGAACAGGATGTTCGGCACGGTGGTCGATTTCGACTGGCATTCCTGCGGGCCCATGTAGCCGGTGCGCTGCTCTTCCGGCAGGTTCTGGATCTCCCAGGCGATCATGGCCTGCAGGGACAGTTCGCGCTGCTCGGCACTGAGCTTGCGGCCATCGGACCACTTGCCGATTTCCACGGCGAGCTTGAGGCTCGCGTAGATGTCCGGGGTGATGTTTTCGATCATTTCAGCAAAAGAGGACATAAGGCTCTTCCTTATCAAAGAGAGGATTTGCGACGGTTATACACACCGCCGAGCAAACCGGTAAGGCAACCGATAACCAGGCCGCCGACATGGGCAGCGTTGGCGATTTCGCCGAAGCCGATCATCGACACCAGCCCCGACAGGCACAACACCAGCCACACCAGCATCATCACCAGCACCCCACGGGGCAAGCGATAGGCCGGGTTGGGCGAGAGCAGTTGAAAGATCCAGCAATGCCCGAGCAGGCCATACAACACGCCGGACAAGCCACCGAACAGGCCGGGACCACCGTAGGCATATTGCGCGTAGTTGGAGACCAGGCTGAACAACAGGGTCAGGCCCAGCAGGTTGATGCTGCCCTGGCGCACTTCGATACGCCGGCCCAGCTCCCAGTACCACATGCCGTTCATGGCCAGGTGCAGGATGCCGAAGTGGATCAGCATCGGCGTGAACAGCCGCCACCATTGGCCGGAAGCCAACATGTCGGCGAACGGCGTGAACTGGATGTACTCGCCCATCACCCGGAACGGCAGGAAGGTCAGCCAGCTCATGGCCTGCAGGTTTTCCCCGAGCAAGGTCACGGCGCCGACGATGATGCTCGCCAGCAGCACCAGCGCCGTGACCGGGCTATGGCGCACTTGCTGGACAAAGCCCGGACGTGTGACCGGCGCCTGTTCGGGAATATCCAGTTGCTGGTCCGGGTCACCGGCGGGAAAGCGCTGGTACAGCACGCGCACGTCATCGCTGAGGGTCTCGGGCACCCACAACACCTGCTCGCCGGCTTCCTCGCTGACGCGATGGGGCACTTGCATGCGTTGCAGCAGTTTCACGAAACCGCCCAGGTCGACGCTCAACGGCAAGCGCAATACGGGCACGGCACTCATACAGTCACCTCGGGTCGCTCAACGTCGACCCATACGAATTTACGCGGATCCAGGCGGGTTTCCTGGTCCAGGCGGTACGCCACCAGCTTGCCGTACAGCACTGCGCTGTAGTCCAGGCACGCCAGGTTCGGGCGGATCGGCGCCGGTTTGCCGCTGCGCCAGTAATGGCCGACGAACAGCAAGGGTTCGTCGGCGCCGTAGCGCAGCAGGGAGTTTTTTTCATGGGGCGACAATGGCGTGCGCGCCACCGGCTCCGGCAGTGCGTCGGGCTGGAATACGATGTCGCCGTAGGTCTTAGGGTCGTCTTCCCAGAACTTGGTGCGGAAGAACGAGCGCGTCAGGCCATCGCCACCGGTCAGCGTCAGGCCGTCCGGCAAGCGCATATCGGTGCCGCGCAACAGGCGGTCGAAGGCGTTGCAGGCAAAACTGCCGGGCACGGCGGCGGCCTGCAGGAAGTGCCGGTCGATGCAGCCATCCGGGAACGTCGCGCGCAGCGGCTGGATAAAGCCGTCGTCCCAGCACGCATGCACCACGCGGAAACGCCCGGCATCGACAAACAGCGGCATGTCGTAGAACCAGGCGAGGAAGTCGTGCCAGTCGGCCGGGTGCTGCTCGAACTGGGTCAGGGTCTCGTGGATCAGCCGCTCATGCCGTGGGGTGTGCTCGCGCACGAACTGCCTGCCACTGCCCGGCGGCGCCGGTGTGGCCCAACCCAGGGCATTGAACTCGTGGTTGCCCATGATGCACAGCGCCTGGCCGGCCTCGGCCATGTCGTGGACGATATGCAGCGCCTCGCGAATGCGTGGGCCACGGTCGATGATATCGCCGAGGAACACCGCCATGCGCGAAGGATGGCGCCAGGTGCCGCCCTGCTTGTGGTAACCCATCTGGTCGAGCAAGTGCTCAAGGGTATGAGCGCAACCGTGCACGTCACCAATCAGGTCGTAGCTACGCGCGGGATCGAGCATCAGTCGCCTCCACCCCCCAAGCGGCTGCCCCAGCCCAACTTGGTGCGGCACACTTCGTAGTAGTTGTGATCCAGCGGGTGGATCAAGCGCAACTTCTGTGCCTTCTTGCTCACGGTGATGGTGTCACCGGGGGCGCAGGTGAAATGGTTCTGCCCGTCGCAGGAGACTTGCGGGTAGATCTGCATGTCTTTGGACACCACGATTTTCAGCTCACTGTTGCCATCGACCACAATCGGCCGGCTGGACAACATATGGGGGTACATCGGCACGATCACAATGGCATCGAGCTTGGGATGCATGATCGGGCCACCGGCCGACAGCGCGTAGGCGGTGGAGCCGGTGGGCGTGGCGACGATCAGGCCGTCGGCCTTCTGGCTGCACACGAACTGGCCGTCGATATACAGCTCGAATTCGATCATCCGCGTGGATTTGCCCGGGTGCAACACCACGTCATTGAGCGCATCGCCCTGGCCGATGGCTTCGCCGTGGCGGCGCACTTCGGCCTGCAGCAGGAAGCGGTTTTCCACCAGGTAATGGCCGTCGAGCACCTTGGCCACTTCGACTTCCAGCTCATCGGGGCGGATATCGGTGAGAAACCCCAGGCTGCCACGGTTGATCCCCAGCACCGGCACGTTATGCCGCGCCAGGGCCCGGGCCGCGCCGAGCAGGCTGCCGTCGCCGCCGACCACGATGACCATGTCGCAGACTTCGCCGAGCATCTTGCGCGAGGAGGTTTGCAGGCCGTGGCCGGGGAGGATTTCGGCGATGGTGTCTTCGAGGATCACATGCAGGTGGCGTTCCAGCAGGAATTTTTTCAGCCGGCGGACGGTGTCCAACACCTGGGTACTGCCCAGGCGACCGATAATGCCGATATTGCGAAAGTGCTCCATGGGGCTCCTGCGGGATTGGGGGTGGGGCAAAAAAGAAACGATTATGGGCGAAAGGCCGGCTCAGGCAAAATCCTTTGTCGCCGTGAAGCCTTGATGACAACGGTTCTCAGCCCCCTGCGCAACGGTTAAAAGGCTATGCTCGGACCATGACTGTGTTCCCGGATTTGCACAACCTGCCCCGCCAGCTGCGCCACCCCGAGGTGCGCGACCTGGCGTGGGTGATGCTTGCCCCGCCGATGCTCGCGCAGACACCGTGGCCACAGCGCCACCCGCTGGCGGGCAGCGACTGGGTGCAGGCGCCCGACCGTCTTGAACACTGGCTACGCGCACTCGACCAGGACAGCCGCGCCTTGCAGCACTGGTTGAGCCTGTCACGCACCCGGCGCCTGGGCCTGTACTACGAACGCCTGTGGCAGTTCGCCGTGCAGCATGCGCCGGGGGTGGAGTTGCTTGCCGCCAACCTGCCGATCCGCCGCGCCGGGCACACACTGGGCGAACTGGACATGCTGCTGCGCGACCGCAATGGCGTGCATCACCTGGAACTGGCGATCAAACTCTACCTGGGCCCGCAGGACGGCAACGGCCAGGACACCGCGCAATGGCTGGGCCCAGGCTGCCACGATCGGCTGGACCGCAAGCTGGCGCACCTGACCCAGCATCAACTGCCGATCTCGGCGCGCGCAGAAAGCCGCGAGGTGTTGGCAGCCCTGGATATTCAGCAGTTTGATGCGCACCTGTGGCTCGGCGGGTATTTGCTCTATCCCTGGCCTGGGCTGGCCGAACCGCCCCAAGGCGCACACCCGCAGCATCTGCGCGGGCGCTGGTTGCATCAGCGGGACTGGCGGGATTTTGTCAGCGCCAGTGCGCCAGGCCGCTGGCAACCATTACCCCGGCATGCGTGGCTGGCGCCGGCGCACTACCCGGCGGATGAAGTGTGGAGTGAAGAACAGATGCAGGCCTGGCTGGCAGACCTTGATCCGATGGCGCCTGCGCAGCTGCTGGTGCGCATGGTGCAGAACGGCGCGGATTGGGAGGAAGCCGAGCGCTTGTTCCTGGTGGCGGATCTTTGGCCGAATGTGCCGGGGGCTGGTTGATAGAGTGTGTGGTGTATGTGAGGGCCTCATCGGGGCAAGCCCCCGATGGCTGTGGTACCGCCACTACAACTCATCGATATGCCGATAATCCAACTGCAACCCCACCGCCAGCTCCTGGGCCCGCCCCAACCTGATCGGCCCGCGCTCGATATCCACCAGCAACCCCGCACACGCCAGTAACGGCAACCCGGTAATGTCCTTCAGCCGCCCATCCGTAATCACCAGTACACGCTGCTGCTCGGCCGGATAACGCTTGCGCCGCGCCACCAGCCAATGCCCGGCCTCGGTCAGCGCCGCCAGCAACGGCGTACCACCGCCCGCGCCCAACTGATCCAGCCAGCCCGCCAGGCCTTTCGCAGCTTTCAACCCCTGTACCTGCCACTTCGGCGCCTGGCCGCTGGCGGTCAACAACGCTATGCGCGCCCGTTGCCGGTAAGCATCGTCAAACAGCTGGGCGAGCAAGCCCTTGGCGTCGGTTAATGCACGATGCCGCCGCGTGGACGCCGACGCATCCACGATCACCAGCCACAACTCATGGGCCGAGCGGCTGCGCAGGTGGTAGCGCAGGTCTCCACGGGAGTGCGGCCGGCCGCCGAGCAAGGTGCCCGGCCAGTTGATCGAACCCAGCTGTGCGCTGCGTGCCTTGCCCTGCCTGCCGTTGTCCAGTCGCCCCGCCTTGGGCCGGGCATCCGCCCCCGCGTCAGGTCGGGGGCGAATGCCTAGGGCTTTTTTGGCCAGGTGGGCACGTCTCGGCGCGTGCCAGTAGGCAGGGCCGGTGCGGGCATATCGCCCCATTGGCCTTGGCCGGGCGAGGTGTCCGAGGGTGTCGGCGCCTGCCCTGGCTTGGGTGGACTGGCCGGTGGGGATTGCGCCTGGCGACGGTGGCGCAAGGCGAATTCCGCCACCGCTTCGATGTCTTCTTCGGCAATGGTATCCGCGCCCCGCCACGCCGCATGGGCCCGGGCGCCGCGCAGCCAGACCAGGTCGGCGCGCAAGCCGTCGACACCGGCGGCAAAGCAACGCTCGGTGATCTGCGCCAGGGCCTGATCATCCAGCTCGATACTGTCCAGCCGCGCCCGCGCCTGGGTGCAGCGCTCGCGTAACGCCGCCTGCTGCCCGGCCCACTGGGTGCAGAACGCGGCGGGGTCACTGTCGAAATCCAGGCGCCGCCGGATGATCTGCCCGCGCTCGGCCGGCAGCGTCTGCCCGCTCAGCGCCACGTTAAAACCGAAGCGATCCAGCAACTGCGGGCGCAACTCGCCCTCCTCCGGGTTCATGGTGCCGATCAGCACAAAGCGCGCCGAATGGCGGTGGGAAATGCCGTCGCGTTCGATCAGGTTGGTGCCGCTGGCGGCGACGTCGAGCAACAGGTCCACCAGGTGATCGGGCAGCAGGTTGACTTCATCCACATACAACACGCCGCCGTCGGCCTTGGCCAGCACCCCAGGGGAAAACTGCGCGCGGCCTTCGCCCAGCGCGGCATCCAGGTCCAGGGTCCCCACCAGGCGCTCTTCAGTGGCGCCCAACGGCAAGGTGACGAATTGGCCGCTGGCCAGCAGATCCGCCAGACCACGGGCCAGGGTGGATTTGGCCATGCCACGCGGGCCTTCGATCAGCACGCCGCCGATCTTCGGGTCGATGGCGGTCAGGCACAGCGCCAGTTTCAGGTCGTCGGCAGCGACCACGGCGGACAGCGGGAAATGGGGAATATCGGTCATCCGTTCTCTCTTTAAATTCTGCTGTACAAGTAATCACCCGGTCATGAACAAGCTACTTGTGGTGAGCGGGCTTGCCCCGCTCACCACAACAAGCCCGCCAGCCACAACAAGCCGCATCTCGCGTTCTAGCTGTCTTCTTCTATATCCAGCAACAGGTTTTCCAACGCCTCGCGATACGCCCCCGGTTCCTGCCACAAACCGCGCTGCTGGGCTTCGAGCATGCGCTCGGTCATATCACGCAGCGCTGCGGGGTTGTGCTGCTGCACAAAGGCCCGGGTGTCAGGGTCCAGCAGGTAGGCGTCGGCGAGCAATGCATATTGATGATCGTCGATCAGCGCCGTGGTGGCGTCGAAGGCGAACAGATTGTCCACGGTCGCGGCCATTTCAAACGCACCTTTATAGCCATGGCGCTTCACGCCGTCGATCCACTTGGGGTTGGCGGCGCGGGAACGGATCACCCGGTTCAGCTCTTCCTTCAAGGTGCGAATCCTCGGCAGGTCCGGCTGGCTATGGTCGCCGTGATAGCTGGCGGCCTTGTCGCCGCTCAGGGTTTCCACGGCGGCGAGCATGCCGCCCTGGAATTGGTAGTAGTCGTTGGAGTCGAGCAGGTCGTGCTCGCGGTTATCCTGGTTCTGCAACACTGCCTGCACCTGGCTCAGGCGCTGGGCAAACTGTGCACGAGCAGCGGTGCCTTCGTCGGAGCCGCCATAGGCGTAGCCGCCCCAATTCAGGTAGACCTCAGCCAGGTCCTCGCGGCTTTGCCACAGGCGCCCGTCAATGGCGCCCTGCACGCCCGCGCCGTAGGCACCGGGCTTAGCCCCGAAGATACGCCAGCCGGCCTGTTTCGCTGCGGCCTCTGCATCCAGGCCGGAGGCCAGCAACGCCGCGCGCTCACTGCGCACCTTGGCGGCCAGCGGGTTCATGTCGTCCGGCTCATCCAGGGCCGCCACCGCCTGTACCGCCGCGTCGAACAGGCGGATCAGGTTGGCGAAGGCGTCGCGGAAAAACCCGGACACGCGCAAGGTGACGTCCACGCGCGGGCGGTCCAACAGGCTGATGGGCAGGATTTCAAAATCATCCACCCGTTGACTGCCGGTGGCCCACACCGGCCGTACGCCCATCAGCGCCATGGCCTGGGCGATGTCGTCGCCACCGGTGCGCATGGTGGCCGTGCCCCACACCGACAGGCCGAGCTGGCGCAGGTGATCGCCGTGGTCCTGCAGGTGCCGCTCAAGTATCAGGTTGGCGGACTGGAAGCCGATGCGCCACGCGGTGGTCGTCGGCAGGTTACGCACATCGACGGTGAAGAAATTGCGCCCGGTCGGCAGCACATCCAGGCGCCCCCGGCTCGGCGCACCGCTTGGGCCGGCCGGAACAAAGCGCCCGCCGAGGGCCTCAAGCAAGCCGTGCATTTCCGCCGGGCCGCAGGCATCCAGGCGTGGCGCCACGACGATGCGCAGGCTTTCGATCACCGCCTTCACCTCTTCCCAGCCGGGCTCTTCCAGCTGTTCCAGCGGCCCTTCCAACGCCTGCTCGATCATTCGCGCCGCATACAACTCCAAGCGCTCGCGGGTATCCCCGGCGGTGCGCCACTGCTGCCCATCGATCTTCTGCAACACTGCCGGGCGTCGCCCGGTCCAGGGCTCGGCCAGGGCACAGTCCAGCGGGTCAAAACCCAGCGCGAACGCCTTGGCCAACACGCGCAGCAGGCTCGATTGCGGGCCACGGCCGTCTCCACGCGGGATGCGCAGCAAGGCCAGTAAGGTGTCGATGCGCAAGCGGCCCACGGGGGATTCGCCAAAGATGTGAAGGCCGTCGCGGATCTGCGACTCCTTCAAGTCGCACAGGTAGGTGTCGAGGCGCGGCAGCCAGATAGCGGCATCGGCGTCGCCATCCAGCTCAAGCTCCTGGTCGATGCGGGTTTCGCGCACCAGCTTGAGGATGTCTTTTTGCAGCTCGCGGGCCCGGCGTGGGTCGAGCAGTTGGGCTTCGTAGTATTCGTCCGCCAACAGCTCAAGGTCCCGCAGCGGCCCGTAGGTTTCGGCGCGGGTCAGCGGCGGCATCAGGTGGTCGATGATCACCGCCTGGGTGCGCCGCTTGGCCTGGGCGCCCTCGCCCGGGTCGTTGACGATAAACGGGTAGATGTTCGGCAGCGGTCCCAGCAGCGCATCCGGCCAGCAGTTTTCCGAGAGCCCCACGCCCTTGCCCGGCAGCCATTCGAGGTTGCCGTGCTTGCCCACATGGATCACGCCATGGGCGCCGTAGGTGTGGCGCAACCAGAAGTAGAACGCCAGGTAGCCATGGGGCGGCACCAGGTCCGGGTCGTGGTACACCGCGCTGGCATCCACCTGGTAACCCCGGGCCGGCTGGATACCGACGAAGGTCTGGCCCAGGCGCAGGCCGGCAATCATCAGGCGGCCGTCACGGAACATTGGATCGTTGTGCGGCGCGCCCCATCGCTCCAGCACCGCCTGGCGGTTGGATTCAGGCAAACGCTTGAACATCGCCTCGTAGGCGTCCAGGCCGAGGCTTTGATGACAGGGGCGCAGGTCGAGGCTGTCGAGGTCGTTGGTGACGCCGCCGAGCAGGTCATGGATCAGTGCAGTGCCGCTCTCAGGCAGTTGATCCGGCACCGGATAGCCTTCGGCCTGCAGGGCACGCAGGATATTCAGCGCGGCGGCCGGGGTGTCCAGGCCCACACCATTGCCGATACGGCCGTCGCGGGTCGGGTAGTTGGCAAGGATCAGGGCGATGCGTTTATCCTCATTCGGTACCCGTGCCAGCTCGACCCAACGGCGCGCCAGCTCGGCGACGAAATCCATGCGTTCGGGCGCTGCGCGGTAGCACACCACGTCCGACTGGCTGCGCTCGCTGCGCCAGGCCAGATCCTTGAAGCTGATCGGACGGCTGATAATGCGCCCGTCCAGCTCCGGCAAGGCAATGTGCATCGCCAAGTCGCGCGGGCCAAGACCTTGCTCGCTGGCCTGCCAGCCCGGCTGGTTATCCTGGGCGCAGATCGCCTGGATCACCGGGATATTGCGACGAAACGGACGCAGATGCGGGGCTTCGGGGCTGGATTGGGCAAAACCGGTGGTGTTCAGGATCACCGCCGCGCCGACCTCATCCAGCAGGTCCTCGACCACCGCCAGGCAGCCGGGTTCTTTCAAACTGGCCACCGCCATCGGCAACGGGTTAAGGCCCGCCGCCTGCAAGCGCTGGCAGAACACATCGATAAAACCGGTATTGGCCGCCTGCAGGTGCGAGCGGTAGAACAGCACCGCCGCCACGGGCCAATCCGCGTGCCAATCGGTCTGCCAGTCATTGAGGCGAGGGTTGGCTTTGTGCGGGTGATAGATCGCGGTGCGCGGCAAGGTCTGCGGCTCGGCCCACGGGTAATCGCGGTCCAAGTAGCCGCTGGCCAGGCAGCGGAAAAAATCCAGCGCGTTAGCGAGCCCGCCCTGGCGCAGGAAGTGCCACAGGCGGTCGCGCTGTTCGGCACTCACCGTGCTCAGGCCGCTGAGTTCCGGGTCCGGGCGGTCATCCCCCGGCACCAGGATCAGCGTAACGCCGCGCTCGGCCAGCTCAACCAGGCGCTCGATGCCGTAGCGCCAATAACCGATGCCGCCGTGCAGGGAAATCAGGATGACCTTGGCGTGGCGCAGCACCTCGTCGACATACAAATCGACCGAAGCGTGGTTCTGCACCTGCATCGGGTTGGCCAGGCGCAGGCTGGGGTAATCCTCGGGCAACTGCTGGGCCGCTTCGGCCAGCAGCGCCAGGCTGGAATCGCCGCTGCACAGGATCACCAGTTCGGCGGGGGTTTGGCCAAGGTCGGCAATATTGTCGTCCGCGACGAAACCACCGGGCTGAGTCCTGAGCAGGTGCATGGGTTAAACGCTGAGGGCAGCGCGCAGTTGCACTTCGAGGCCCGCCGCGTCCAGCGCCTGGCCGATCAGCACCAGCCGTGTGATGCGCGCTTCGTCGGCGCCCCAGGCACGGTCGAAGTGCTTGTCGAAACGCGTACCCACACCCTGGATCAGCAGGCGCATCGGCTTGTTCGGGATGGCGGCGAAGCCTTTGACCCGCAGGATACCGTGCTGAACCACCAACTGGTTCAGGGCGTCGAGCAGCAGCGCTTCGTCGGCTTGGGGCAGGTCGATGGAGATGGAATCGAAGGCGTCGTGATCATGCTCGTCTTCACCTTCGTGGTGATGATCGTGGTGGCTATGGCGAGCGTCGATATGTTCTTCGGAACCCGCGCCCAGGCCGATCAATACGTCCAACGGCAGGCGACCGCTGCTGGCTTCGATGATCTTCACCGCCGGCGGCAGCTCTTCGGCGACTTCCAGGCGCACACGGGCCAGGTCTTCGGCGCTGATCAGGTCGGATTTGTTGAGGATCACCAGGTCGGCGCTGGCCAGTTGGTCGGCAAACAGCTCGTGCAGCGGCGATTCGTGGTCCAGGTTCGGGTCGAGTTTGCGCTGGGCATCGACCTGATCCGGGAACGCGGCGAACGTGCCGGCGGCCACGGCCGGGCTGTCGACCACGGTGATGACCGCATCAACCGTGCAGGCGCTGCGGATTTCCGGCCACTGGAAGGCCTGCACCAAGGGTTTTGGCAGGGCCAGGCCCGAGGTTTCGATAAGGATATGGTCGAGGTCGCCACGACGGGCGACCAGTTCGCGCATCACCGGGAAGAACTCCTCCTGCACGGTGCAGCACAGGCAGCCGTTGGCCAGCTCGTACACACGGCCGTTGGCCTCTTCTTCGGTGCAGCCGATGGAGCACTGCTTGAGGATCTCACCGTCGATGCCCAACTCGCCGAACTCGTTGACGATTACCGCAATGCGACGCCCCTGGGCGTTGTCGAGCATATGGCGCAGCAAGGTGGTCTTGCCCGAGCCAAGGAAGCCGGTAACGATGGTGACGGGGAGTTTGGCCAGTGTTTTCATCGGATGCCCTTTGGGGCGGGCATACGGGACGATAGGCACTGCGGCGGCGCGCAGAAGCGGATTTCGTCACCGGATCACCCCGCCCGGTTGAATTGGAAAATCGGTGGCGAGGCAGGTCTCCTGGCTTGGGGCTTGCGGGTCTTGCGACCGGCGCCGACTGCGCCTTCCCGCCGCAGTGGCAGTGGCGTGGCAGTCAGATAAACCCTTCACAGTTGCGGGGGCAGCCGCGGCTTGGACCGCGTTCCCTTCTTAGCTTCGGCCTGGGCCGAAGAACCTCGAGGGTGCAAGGCTACAGGGGCTCGCCGCATTTGACTACCGTCCCCGGCCCATGCTCTCCTACACATCTTGTTTCGGGTGCCCTTCACAGGGTGAAACGGGAAACCGGTGAGTCATGGCGTCATGACGAGTCCGGTGCTGCCCCCGCAACGGTAAGCGAGTGAAGCGTCAGATCCACTGTGCCTGTACGGCATGGGAAGGCGACGCTTTATAGACCCAGTGTCCCTCGCAAGCCCGGAGACCGGCCCGAATAACATCGAATAACAAACCCGCGGTGGGCGGGCGCTGTTAAAACCCTGCGTGCCTGGCTCGCGGAGTTTGCATGCGCTCGTGTCACCTTGACACCTGAAAGGGACGCGCCATGTCGATCATCAGCAGCACCTCGCACACCGCCAGCAGCTCCGCCACCCTCAGCCAACGCCTGACCGCTGCCATCGGTGCGTCGATCCTCGGCGCGTGCCTGGTGTACTTCGCCGGTTTCTCGCACATCGAGGCGGTGCACAACGCCGCCCACGATACCCGCCACAGCGCCGCGTTCCCGTGCCACTGAGGCCTGCCGACATGATCAAGCGTATTGCGCAAACCGCAGGGTTCACCGGCCTGCTGGCCGCCCTGCTGCTGACCCTGCTGCAAAGCTTCTGGGTCGCGCCGCTGATTCTGCAGGCGGAAACCTTTGAAAAGGCCCCGGCCGCGACTGAAGTGGCCCATGAGCACGCCGCTGGCGCCGCCGCACACACCCACGACGCCGAAGCCTGGGAGCCGGAAGACGGCTGGCAGCGCGTGCTGTCGACCACCGGCGGCAACCTGGTGGTGGCCGTCGGCTTCGCCCTGATGCTGGCCGGCCTCTACACCCTGCGCGCACCGACCCGCACGACCCAAGGCTTGCTGTGGGGCCTGGCCGGTTACGCGACCTTTGTGCTGGCGCCCACCCTGGGCCTGCCACCGGAGCTGCCGGGCACTGCCGCCGCTGACCTGGCACAACGGCAGATCTGGTGGATCGGCACCGCTGCCTCCACGGCGGCCGGGATTGCGCTGATCGTGTTTGGTCGCAACTGGCTGCTGAAAGTCCTGGGCGTGGCGATCCTGGTGGTGCCGCATGTGATCGGTGCACCGCAGCCGGAAACCCATTCGATGCTGGCGCCGGAAGCCCTCGAAGCGCAGTTCAAGATCGCTTCGCAGTTGACCAACGTGGCGTTCTGGCTGGCCCTTGGCCTGATCAGTGCCTGGTTGTTCCGCCGCAACCGCGACGATCAATACTCGGCATGACCCTGGTGGTCGGCCTGGGTTGCCAGCGGGGTTGTGATGTCGACACCCTGCTGGCGCTGTTCGACAGCGCCCTCGCCGCAGGCGGGATCGAGCGTCAGCGTGTCAGCGCGCTGGCCAGTATTGACCGCAGGCAGGATGAGCCCGGATTACTCGCCCTGGCCCGGTTGCTCAACCTGCCGTTGCAGCGTTTCAGCGCCGGGCAACTGGCGGCTTATGAAGCTAGGCTGAGTCACCGGTCCACGGTCGCCTTCGCCCATACCGGCTGTTACGGCATCGCCGAAAGTGCCGCCCTGGCCCTGGCCGAACAGCTCTGCGGCGGCCCTGCCCGTTTGCTGATCACCCGCCAGAAAAACGCCCAGGCCACCTTTGCATTGGCCGGCGCCGGCTAAAATCCCGATAATCGCCCATCCCGATCATGAGCAATCTTCATGCTCGCCCGTTTTTCCACAGGAATCCTCCATGACCGTCTACTTCATCGGCGCCGGCCCCGGCGATCCGGAATTGATCACCGTCAAAGGCCAACGCCTGATCCGCAGTTGCCCGGTGATCATCTATGCCGGCTCGCTGGTGCCGGCGGCGGTGCTGGAGGGTCATCAGGCGCAACAGGTGGTCAACAGCGCCGAACTGCACCTGGAACAGATCATCGAACTGATCAAGACCGCCCACGCCAACGACCAGGATGTGGCCCGCGTGCACTCCGGCGACCCGAGCCTGTATGGCGCGATTGGCGAGCAGATCCGTTACCTGCGCGAGTTGGGCATCCCCTTCCAGATCATTCCCGGCGTCACCGCAGTGGCCGCCTGCGCAGCGTTGCTGGAGACCGAACTGACCTTGCCGGACATCGCCCAAAGCGTGATCCTGACGCGCTACGCCGATAAAACCCGCATGCCGGCCGGGGAAGACTTCGACAGCCTGGCCCGGCATGGCACCACCATGGCGATTCATCTGGGGGTCAACCATTTGGAGAAGATCGTCGCCGAACTGCTGCCGCACTACGGAGCAGACTGCCCGATTGCCGTGGTACACCGGGCGACATGGCCGGATCAGGATTGGGCCGTCGGCACACTCAGCGATATTGCCGACAAAGTCGCCGCCAAGGGCTTTCGGCGTACGGCGTTGATTGTGGTAGGTCGGGTACTGGCGAGTGATAGTTTCAGTGAGTCGTCGTTGTATCGGGCAGGGCATGCGCACCTTTATCGACCTTGATGATTTACTTCAAAAAATCAAAGCAATCCATTGATTTAAATGACTAAACACAGAACAAAATGTGGGAGGGGGCTTGCTCCCGATGGCGGTGTGTCAGTCTGCTCATGAGTCGACTGAGGCACCGCTATCGGGAGCAAGCCCCCTCCCACACTTAATCCTACTTGTTAGATAGATGGCATAACTGTTTGAATTTTAATAATAAAAAACGACGCTCACGGGCGCCGTTTTTTGTTCGCAGTGAACACCTTACTCAGTAGTAGGCGTTTTCTTTCTGCGTGTGGTCTGTCACGTCACGGACGCCCTTGAGCTCCGGAATACGCTCGAGCAAGGTCCGCTCGATGCCCTCGCGCAGGGTCACGTCTGCCTGGCCGCAGCCCTGGCAGCCGCCGCCGAACTTCAATACGGCAATGCCGTCTTCGACGACGTCGATCAGGCTGACCTGACCACCGTGGCTCGCGAGCCCAGGGTTGATCTCGGTTTGCAGATAGTAGTTGATGCGCTCGTTGACCGGGCTGTCGGCGTTGACGTTCGGCACCTTGGCGTTGGGCGCCTTGATGGTCAATTGGCCGCCCATGCGGTCGGTGGCGTAGTCGACCACGGCATCGTCCAGGAAGGCTTCGCTGAAGTTGTCGATATACGCGGTGAAGCTTTTCAGCCCCAGGGCGGTGTCTTCAGGTTTCTCTTCACCGGGCTTGCAGTAGGCGATGCACGTCTCGGCGTACTGGGTGCCAGGCTGGGTGATAAAGACGCGGATGCCGATACCCGGGGTGTTCTGCTTGGACAGCAGGTCAGCCAGGTAATCGTGGGCGGCGTCGGTAATGGTTATGGCAGTCATGGAAACTCCTCACAGGCTTGCCGGCAGTTTACGCCAAAATATTACGCAGGTACAAAGTCCGAGTAATTTTGTCGGAAAAGACGCTGACCTCTGTCAGAGGTTTTCATAACGGTTCATATCCAGCACCCCCTCTTCCACCGGCGTCGTCTCGCGGATGTACTGGGACAAATCGTGGAAATACTGCCAGAACAACGGGTGGCTGCGGCGCACGCCCCAGCGGTCGACAATTTTCTCAAAGCGATTGGCGTCCTTGGCCCGCTCCATTTCGGCGACGAATTCGGGCACTTCCTGGGCAGGGATGTTGAACATGAAGTTCGGGTAACTGCTGAGCACTCCAGGGTAAAGGGTCAGTGTGTCCAGGCCCGGCTGATAGCGATAAGCCTCGCCCAGCAGAAATGCCACGTTACTGTGAGCGCGATTGCGCAGCAGGCTGTAGACCACGCGCTTGCCGCTGGCGGTTTCGACGCGCAGCATCGTCGCTTCGGGTAACTGGTCAATCACCTTGAGCCCCGCCGCAGGGCGTGAAGTCAGGCGGCTGAGCGCCTGTTCGGCGTCCTGCAGCGCCGGGTCGATACCGTCGCGCGAACAAAACGCGCCCCCGCAACGGTTGATCGGATCCGGGCTGGCATTCAGGTCACCGTAGCGGGCAAGCAACTGGTTGGCGAAGTCGCGCTTGGGGTCCTTTTTATCCAGGTGCAAGGCAGTAGGCGTGTCGTCGTCGATGGCTTCGTAATCCAGCCACAGCTTGATCTTGCCGCTGTTCTGGTACCAATCATCCATAAACGCATCGCGGCTATCGGCCGGCATCAGGCGCAGGAAGTTCTGCTCGGCACCGTTGCGGATCAGGTCGAAGTACAGCCGGGTCTGGGCCTGGTGCGATACGTTGCCGAACACATCGAAATTGACCACCAGTTGGTAATAGGTGCGCTCGAGCAACGGATAGTCGAACAACCACAGTGTCTGCGGGACTTCACCAATCAGGCCCTTATTGACCGAGGCGCTGTCGAAGTGGCGGAAGATGCTTAACAGGGCATTGTCATTGCCGGCCCACAGGGTCGACCAACTGGGTGCCGGCAACTCGGCATAGCTGTCTCGCCGCAGGGCTTCGTACTGGTTGCGCTTATCGCGGTATTCGAGCCACAGGCTGAGCACACTGCCCACATCGTCATTCTGCCCTGGCATCGCCAGCAACGGCGTGACCTGGCCGCGATAGCGCGCATCGGTGACGTACAGGTCGTGGTCGGGCGCCTGGAACAACGCCCAGAAATTGTCGCGGATCACGTCCGTGGCAATTTGCCCGCGGCACACCGGCCCGCGAATAAACGTGCGCACAAAGTATTCGGCGTTATCCAGCATGAACTGGTAACGCGCCTGGGCCGGAATCGCCTCGAAAGTCTCGAAAGGGTTGGCCCGCCGGCCGGGGCCGTAGCCGGGCAAGGCGCTGACCTGCCAGTCGCCGCTGTAGAACAGGGCTTTGATCCGCGCCATTTTCTCCGCGCTGAGGGGGTAGGTGATGTGGGTCTTGTGGACGATCACCCCTTCCACGGGCCACAGGCGGTAGTACACACGGGTGCCGGGATCGTCATTGGGGCGGCGGGTATTGATCAGGTCAATCGGCTGGCCGCTGGGGGTACGCGAGCGCACCCACTGGAAGAAATGCCCAGGCTCACCGTCTTCGAAATACAGATGCGCAATGAACAGATGCTCGAACAACCAGCGGGCCACCAGGCTTTCCCGCGCGCCGGGGGCGTTGAACAGGCTTTCCCATTGCAGCACCTGCGCGGCTTCCCGGGCGCTGGGGGCCACGCCTTGCTGGTCAATCGGTGCACCAGAGGCCAGCCAGCGTTGCAGGGTCTGGTACTGCTGGTCACTCAGGCCGGTGACCGCCAACGGCATGCCCTCCTTGGGATGGGCACCGGCATAGGCGTTGAACTCGCCGGGTGTGGCGCACATGTTTTCGCGGTTCAGGCCCAATACGATCTCTTCGGGCAGCCTGGCATTGGGCTTCAGCGCTGCGGTATGCCCCAGCTCCAGCATGCGCGCCATCAGCGCCGCCTGGCTGCCCTGGGCGTCGAGTACCGAATAAAAACCCTTCTGCTGCCACGCCTGCTTGCCGAAGGCGTCATAGAACAAGCGCGTGGTGGGTGTGGCCTGGCTGCGCTCGCCGTCGTAGACCGGCACTTTGGTCGCACCGCGCGCCGCGCCCTCGGCACTGCCCAGGTTGAGCTGGCACGCGGAGTCATAGCACGCATGGCAGGCCACGCACTTCTCGGTGAAGATCGGCTGGATGTCGCGGGTATACGAGATCGCCTGGGGGAGACCTTCTGCCAGAGCGCTACTGGCTATCAATGCCAGGACGGCACTGACAATAAGACGAAGTGACATGTATCCGGTCCCGATTCAATACGTGCGATTTATAAGTCGCGGTGATTCTACCGGGCCATGCTCCCTCTCAACATGAGCGATATTCATGCAAAACCCGGACATACCGCAAATCCGCACAGGTTTGTTATGATCCACGCCCTCCGTAATGCCTGACCAGAGTAGTCCCATGTCCGATCGTAGCGCTCGTCTGCAAGCCCTTCACCACGCCCTCAAGGAACGCATCCTGATCCTCGACGGCGGCATGGGCACGATGATCCAGAGCTATAAACTGGAAGAACACGACTACCGCGGCAAACGCTTCGCCGACTGGCCGAGCGACGTCAAGGGCAACAACGACCTGCTGGTGCTCACCCGCCCGGACGTGATCGGCGGGATCGAGAAGGCCTACCTGGATGCCGGAGCCGACATCCTCGAAACCAACACCTTCAACGCCACCCGTATCTCCATGGCCGACTACGGCATGGAAGAACTGGCCTATGAACTGAACGTCGAAGGCGCACGCCTGGCGCGCAGGATCGCCGATGCCAAGACCGCCGAGAACCCGGCCAAGCCGCGTTTCGTCGCCGGCGTCCTCGGCCCGACCAGCCGCACCTGCTCGCTGTCGCCCGATGTGAACAACCCCGGCTACCGCAACGTTACCTTCGATGAACTGGTGGAGAACTACACCGAGGCCACCCAAGGCCTGATCGAGGGCGGTGCCGACCTGATCCTGATCGAGACCATCTTCGACACCCTCAACGCCAAGGCCGCGATCTTCGCCGTGCAGGGTGTGTTCGAAGCGCTCGGTATCGAATTGCCGATCATGATCTCCGGCACCATCACCGACGCCTCCGGCCGTACCCTCTCGGGCCAGACCACTGAAGCCTTCTGGAACTCGGTCGCCCACGCCAAGCCGATTTCCGTGGGCCTGAACTGCGCCCTCGGCGCCAGCGAGCTGCGCCCGTACCTGGAAGAGCTGTCCAACAAAGCCAATACCCATGTGTCCGCGCACCCCAACGCCGGCCTGCCCAATGAATTCGGCGAGTACGACGAATTGCCGTCGGAAACCGCCAAGGTCATCGAAGAGTTCGCCCAGAGCGGCTTCCTCAATATCGTCGGCGGCTGCTGCGGCACCACCCCGGGCCATATCGAAGCCATCGCCAAGGCCGTGGCCGGCTACGCGCCGCGCACCATCCCAGACATCCCCAAGGCCTGCCGTCTGTCGGGCCTGGAGCCGTTCACGATTGATCGCAGTTCGTTGTTCGTCAACGTCGGCGAGCGCACCAACATCACCGGTTCTGCGCGTTTCGCCCGCCTGATCCGCGAGGACAACTACACCGAAGCCCTGGAAGTCGCCCTGCAACAGGTGGAAGCCGGCGCCCAGGTGATCGACATCAACATGGACGAGGGCATGCTCGATTCGAAGAAGGCCATGGTGACCTTCCTCAATCTGATTGCCGGCGAGCCGGACATCTCCCGCGTACCGATCATGATCGACTCCTCCAAGTGGGAAGTGATCGAAGCCGGCCTCAAGTGCATCCAGGGCAAGGGCATCGTCAACTCCATCAGCATGAAGGAAGGGGTCGAGCAGTTCATTCACCACGCCAAGCTGTGCAAGCGCTACGGCGCCGCCGTGGTGGTGATGGCGTTCGACGAAGCCGGCCAGGCCGACACCGAAGCGCGCAAGAAGGAAATCTGCAAGCGCTCCTACGACATCCTGGTCAATGAAGTCGGCTTCCCGCCGGAAGACATCATCTTCGACCCGAACATCTTCGCGGTCGCCACCGGCATCGAAGAGCACAACAACTACGCCGTCGATTTCATCAACGCCTGCGCCTATATTCGCGACGAGCTGCCGTATGCGCTGACCTCCGGTGGCGTGTCCAACGTGTCGTTCTCGTTCCGTGGCAACAACCCGGTGCGTGAGGCGATCCACTCGGTGTTCCTGCTGTATGCGATCCGCAACGGCCTGACCATGGGCATCGTCAACGCCGGCCAGTTGGAGATCTATGACCAGATCCCGGCCGAGCTGCGCGATGCCGTGGAAGATGTAGTCCTCAACCGCACCCCGGAAGGCACCGACGCCCTCCTCGCCATTGCCGACAAGTACAAGGGCGACGGCAGCGTAAAAGAAGCCGAGACCGAAGAGTGGCGCGGCTGGCCGGTCAACAAGCGCCTGGAACACGCGCTGGTCAAGGGCATCACCACCCATATCGTCGAAGACACCGAAGAATCGCGGCTGTCGTTCGCGCGCCCTATCGAGGTGATCGAAGGCCCGCTGATGTCCGGCATGAACATCGTTGGCGACCTGTTCGGCGCCGGCAAGATGTTCCTGCCCCAGGTGGTGAAATCCGCCCGCGTGATGAAGCAGGCCGTGGCCCACTTGATCCCGTTCATCGAGCTGGAAAAAGGCGACAAGCCGGAAGCGAAGGGCAAGATCCTGATGGCCACGGTGAAGGGCGACGTGCACGACATCGGCAAGAACATCGTCGGCGTGGTACTCGGCTGCAACGGCTATGACATCGTCGACCTCGGCGTAATGGTGCCGGCCGAGAAGATCCTGCAGGTGGCCAAGGAGCAGAAGTGCGACATTATCGGGCTGTCCGGCCTGATCACGCCGTCCCTGGACGAGATGGTGCATGTGGCCCGCGAGATGCAGCGCCAGGATTTCCACCTGCCGCTGATGATCGGCGGTGCGACCACCTCCAAGGCGCACACGGCGGTGAAGATCGAGCCCAAGTACAGCAACGACGCGGTGATCTACGTCACCGACGCCTCCCGTGCGGTGGGCGTGGCCACGCAGCTGCTGTCCAAGGAATTGAAGGCCGGCTTCGTCGAGAAGACCCGCCTGGAATACATCGACGTGCGTGAGCGCACCTCCAACCGCAGTGCGCGCACCGAACGCCTGAGCTACCCGGCGGCCATCGCCAAGAAGCCGCAGTTCGACTGGAGCACCTACGCGCCGGTCAAGCCAACCTTCACCGGTTCCAGGGTGCTGGACAATATCGACCTCAACGTCCTGGCCGAGTACATCGACTGGACCCCGTTCTTTATCTCCTGGGACCTGGCCGGCAAGTTCCCGCGCATCCTGACCGATGAAGTGGTGGGTGAAGCCGCCACCGCGCTGTACGCCGACGCCCAGGAAATGCTCAGGAAACTGATCGACGAAAAACTCATCAGCGCCCGTGCGGTGTTCGGTTTCTGGCCGACCAACCAGGTGCAGGACGATGACCTGGAAGTCTACGGCGAAGACGGCCAGCCGATTGCCAGGCTGCACCACCTGCGCCAGCAGATCATCAAGACCGACGGCAAGCCGAACTTCTCCCTGGCCGACTTCGTCGCTCCAAAAGACAGCGGCGTGACCGACTACATCGGTGGCTTCATCACCACCGCCGGCATCGGCGCCGAGGAAGTGGCCAAGGCCTACCAGGACGCGGGTGACGACTACAACTCGATCATGGTCAAGGCCCTGGCCGACCGCCTGGCTGAGGCCTGTGCCGAGTGGCTGCACCAGCAGGTGCGCAAGGAACACTGGGGCTACGCCAAGGACGAGCAACTGGACAACGAGGCGCTGATCAAGGAGCAGTACAGCGGCATCCGCCCTGCCCCCGGTTACCCGGCGTGCCCGGACCACACCGAGAAAGCCCAGTTGTTCCAACTGCTCGACCCCGAGGCCCGCGAAATGCAGGCTGGGCGCAGCGGCGTGTTCCTCACCGAGCACTATGCGATGTTCCCGGCGGCGGCGGTCAGCGGCTGGTACTTCGCCCACCCGCAGGCGCAGTACTTTGCCGTCGGTAAGGTCGACAAGGACCAGGTGACCAGCTACTCCGCGCGCAAGGGCCAGGACCTGGCCGTGACCGAGCGCTGGCTGGCGCCGAACCTGGGCTACGACAACTAAGCCGGCCTGGATTGTCTATGCTGTCCCTCACACACCTTGTGTCGAGGGACGTATGGACGATCCAGTCAACAACAAGCCGCCGACCTTCTGGCAGATGCTCCACAGCGTCATGGCCGCTGCGTTTGGCGTGCAGAGCGGCAAGAATCGCGCCCGCGACTTCACCCACGGCAAGCCCAGCCACTTCGTGATCCTGGGCATTCTGTTCACAGCAGTATTCGCCTTGACGCTGTTCGGCATCGTCAAACTGGTGCTGCACCTCGCCGGCGTCTAGCGCAGCAGCAGGTGCAGGCTGAACGGGTAACGATAGGACACGGGCTTGTCCTGGGCGGACAACGCGCGGAAATTCACCGACGGTGTCGGCCCCAACAAGCGCCGCGCCTGGCCGGCATCGATCAATTGGAATAGCGCCAACTGCCGGTCGCGTCCGCCATAGGCGCCAATGTCCAGGCCCTTGGCATCGTCATGGACCAACACCATGGCCCAGCCGCCCACGGTGAAATGCCCGGCGACCAGGGACGACAAGCGTCCATCCAGGCGTGCCTGCAGGATCTCCGGCGAGCTGTTGACCGCGCTGAACAGCACGTCCCTGCCCGGTAACCGCCCACTGCCCTGCAGCGCCTGCATGGCGCCCAGCGCCATCTGATCGTTGGCCGACCACACCAGCGCCGTCTGCGGGTAGCGCTTGAACAGTTGCGTCGCTTGTTCGAAGGCGCGTTCGCGGTTCCATTCGCCGTAGACCAACTGACGCAGGCGCACCTCGGGATGCTCGGCCAGCGCCCGACGCATGCCGCGCTCACGCAATTGCGCCCCCGGGGTGGACTTGGTCCCGGAAAACGCCAACAGGTCGAGGGGCTCGCCCGGCGCAACCGGACCGTGCTGGCGCAACAGATCACGGAGCATCAGGTAGCCAGCCTGTTCATCGTCAGCCACCAGGCTGCCGATCAAACGGATGCCACGGCGGGTTCCCAGCAATTGCGCCTGATCGGATGTCAGCGCGCTGTTCACCAGCAGCAGCTTGACGCCACTGCCCTCGGCCATGCGCAGGATCTGCGGTGCAACGTACTGCTCATTCACCAGCACCAGGTAATCGGGCCGCTGGCTGCCTTGCAGCACCTCACGCGCCTGCGCCAGCGTGTTGCCGGCATCACGCTCGCCATAACGCACGCGCAAGTCCAGGCCGAGGTCCTTGGCGGCGGCCTGCATGAATTGCGCGTAGCTGACCCAGAAGGTTTCCGTCGACATGCCCGGGTTGAGAAACACCACCGACGTTGCATGAGCCATCACCCCATACGTCGATCCCAGCAACCAGACACACGTAATCAACACCTTCAACATGGATGCTTGAGCCTCGAAAATAGGCCGCCATGATAGTGGCAATGCCTGAACCAATCGAGGCTCAATCAACGTCCTTTATTGGTGGCTGACCCAGAAAACGGCCGTTCCCACCACCAGAATGATCAGGAACAGAATGGCCCAGGCATCAACGGTACTGTCAGGTTTACGGGCTTTGGTCGGATTGCTCATTGCATCGCCTCTTGTCGGTTTTATAGGTGATTGCACTCAAACACGATCACAGTAAAGTTCACGATTGCCCGCATGACAAATGTGGGTATCGCGATAACCTTTCTCATTAGTCATTTTGGTTATGTGCATATACTCAAACATCACTTTTGCGCATAAACGCAAACTGGTATCGTGCGCCGGCTCCGTTGGGAGTGCGCGGCCGTGCGCGCAGATTTGCCGAGAACAGGACCTATATGTACGTATACGACGAATACGATCAGCGCATCATCGAGGACCGCGTCAAGCAGTTCCGTGATCAGACCCGACGCTACCTAGCAGGTGAACTGAGCGAAGAAGAGTTCCGCCCTCTGCGCCTGCAAAATGGCCTTTATGTCCAGCGCTTTGCGCCGATGCTGCGGGTGGCCGTGCCTTATGGCCAACTGACTTCGCGCCAGACCCGCATGATGGCCAGGATTGCCCGCGACTTCGACAAAGGCTATGCCCACATCAGTACCCGCCAGAACGTACAGTTCAACTGGCCGGCCCTGGAAGATGTGCCGGACATCCTGGCTGAACTGGCCACCGTGCAGATGCACGCCATTCAGACCAGTGGTAACTGCCTGCGCAACGTGACCACCGACCAATTCGCCGGGGTTGCCGCCGACGAGCTGATCGACCCACGCCCGTGGTGTGAAATCGTCCGCCAGTGGACCACCTTCCACCCCGAATTCGCCTACCTGCCACGCAAGTTCAAGATCGCCATCAATGGCTCGACCTCGGACCGTGCCGCCATCGAAGTACACGATATCGGCCTGGAGCCGGTGTACAACGCGGCGGGCGAGTTGGGTTTCCGTGTCCTGGTGGGTGGCGGCCTGGGCCGTACCCCGGTGGTCGGTGCGTTCATCAACGAGTTCCTGCCGTGGCAGGACCTGTTGAGCTACCTCGACGCCATCCTGCGGGTCTACAACCGCTACGGCCGTCGCGACAACAAATACAAGGCGCGGATCAAGATCCTCGTCAAGGCATTGACCCCTGAGGTGTTCGCCCAGAAAGTCGATGCCGAGATGGAGCACCTGCGCGGCGGCCAGACCACCCTGACCGAAGCCGAAGTGCACCGTGTGGCCAAGCACTTCGTCGATCCCGAGTACAAGGCGCTGAGCAATCAGGACGCCGAGCTCGCAGCGCTCGACCAGCAGCACCCGGGCTTTGCCCGCTGGCGCACCCGCAACACCCTGGCGCACAAAAAGCCGGGCTATGTGGCGGTGACCCTGTCGCTGAAACCGACCGGTGTGGCACCGGGCGACATCACCGACAAGCAGCTGGACGCCGTCGCCGACCTGGCCGAGCGCTACAGCTTTGGCCAACTGCGCACCTCCCACGAGCAGAACATCATCCTCGCGGACGTTGAGCAGAGCCAACTGTTCACCCTGTGGGGCGAACTGCGCGAAGGCGGTTTCGCCACGCCGAACATCGGCCTGTTGACCGACATCATCTGCTGCCCGGGCGGCGATTTCTGCTCCCTGGCCAACGCCAAGTCGATCCCGATTGCCGAATCGATCCAGCGCCGTTTCGACGACCTGGACTACCTGTTCGACATCGGCGAGCTGGACCTGAACATCTCCGGTTGCATGAACGCCTGTGGTCACCACCACGTCGGCCATATCGGCATCCTGGGCGTGGACAAGAAAGGCGAAGAATTCTACCAAGTGTCCCTGGGTGGCAGCGCCAGCCGCGATGCGAGCCTGGGCAAGATCCTCGGCCCGTCCTTCGCCCAGGAAGCCATGCCCGAGGTGATCGGCAAGTTGATCGACGTGTACATCGAACAGCGCACCGAAGATGAGCGTTTCATCGACACCTACCAGCGCATCGGCATTGACCTGTTCAAGGAGCGCGTCTATGCAGCGAATCATTAAGAACAACGAAGTCCTCGACGAAACCTGGCACCTTTTGCCCAAGGACGCGAGCTTCGACGGCATTTCCAACTGCGACGACCTGATCGTGCCGCTGGCGCTGTGGCGCGAACATGGCCACGCCCTCAAGGCTCGCGACGGCGGCCTGGGTGTGTGGCTGGACGCCGATGAAGAAGCCGAAGAGATCGGCGCTGACGTGGAACACTTCCAGGTCATCGCCCTGAACTTCCCGGCCTTCACCGACGGTCGCAACTATTCCAACGCACGCCTGCTGCGTGACCGCTACGGTTACAAAGGCGAGCTGCGGGCCATTGGCGACGTGCTGCGCGACCAGCTGTTCTACCTGCGCCGTTGCGGGTTCGATGCCTTCGCCTTGCGCGCCGACAAAGACCCGTACGAGGCGCTGGAAAGCCTCAAGGACTTCTCGGTGACGTACCAGGCAGCAACGGATGAACCGCTGCCGCTGTTCCGTCGTCGCTGAGCATCACATGTGGGAGGGGGCTTGCTCCCGATGGCGGCCTCTGGGCCGACCATGTGCTTGGGTTGGAATGAGTACATATCCGTTACTGCGGTAACGGCTACTTAGGGTTCCGCTCTTACAGCGGGTCACTTTTGGAAGAGCGCCAAAAGTAACCAAAAACGCTTCGCCCCACCACTCGGCACCTCGCCCAGGCTCGGTGTGCCCGTAATCCGACAGCGATTTGGGGGGCCGCCGCCACGCGCCATCCATGGCGCGGGGCGGCTAAACCGGCATCCCTGCCGGTTTACCCCCCAAATCACTATCGAATTCCGGCCAGCGTGGTTTAACGGGGCGCCTGAGATCAAGATCAAGATCTAAAGCAAGATCAAGGGCGGCTCGCTTCGCATCGTGGTTAGCGTTGGCTGCTACGTTGTGTAGATACCTATGCTCATCGAAGCTTTTTCAGGCACCGATCTTAATCGATGCCAGCACCTGCTTCTGCCCCATGGAGCACGGCACGCCTTCCGGCTGCGCCCGGACCGCCTCGATCACGCCCAGCAACTGCGCCTTGCTATGAGCCAACTGCGCCTGCATTGCCACCGCCCTCACCCTGGAACCGCAACTGATCAAACACTGGCACGAGGGGCGCGACCTCAACCCGCAACTCAAACCGATCAGTTGGCAGCGCAAACCCTTGGCCGCTCTCGCGACCCTGGCCGTGGTGCGTGACCAGATGCGCCGCCTGAGCCGCGGCCGCTTGCCCGATGCCAAGGTAGCACCGTGGCTGGCGCTGGTGCGCGACCAGTGGTTTATCGCCCGGCGCACCCGGCAATACCGCGCAACCATGACGCAATCTTCACATTAAAGGCGGAGCATTCGCCGTGATCGAACTGTCCCCTATTGATCAGCAGTTTTTAACCTCACTGACGATTGGAGTTCTTCATGGCGAAAATCAACCTGGCCCAGCAATTGGCGACCACCCTTGAACAGGCGGGGATCAAGCGCATCTGGGGCCTGACCGGCGACAGCCTCAACGGCCTCACCGACGCCCTGCGCACCATGGACAGCATCGAGTGGATGCACGTGCGCCACGAAGAAGTCGCCGCCTTCGCCGCCGGTGCCGAAGCGGCGGCCACGGGTGAACTGACGGTGTGCGCCGGCAGCTGCGGGCCGGGCAACCTGCACTTGATCAATGGCCTGTTCGATTGCCATCGCAACCATGTGCCGGTGCTGGCGATTGCCGCACAAATCCCCTCCTCCGAGATCGGCCTGAACTACTTCCAGGAGACCCATCCCCAGGAACTGTTCAAGGAGTGCAGCCACTTTATCGAGCTGGTCACCAACCCCGAACAGATGCCGCACGTGCTGCACCGTGCCATGCGTTCGGCGGTCCTCAACCGCGGCGTGGCGGTGGTGGTGATTCCGGGGGACGTATCGTTGCTGGAAGTCGAAGACAAGCTCAAGCCCTGGCCGGCCCTGCACGCACCGCGCACCCTGCCGGCGGAACAGGACCTGCAGCGCCTGACCGAGATCCTTGAAAGCAGCGAGAAAGTCACCCTGCTGTGCGGCAGTGGCTGCGCCGGTGCCCACGATCAAGTGGTGGCCCTGGCCGACACGCTGGGGGCACCGGTGGTGCACGCCCTGCGCGGCAAGGAGCATGTGGAATGGGACAACCCATTCGATGTGGGCATGACCGGCCTGATCGGCTTCAGCTCCGGCTACCACGCCATGCTCGACTGCGACACGCTGATCATGCTCGGCACTGACTTTCCGTACCGCCAGTTCTACCCCGCCGATGCCAAAATCATCCAGGTCGACCGCAACCCGCAGGCCCTGGGCCGTCGCGCCACGCTGGACCTGGGCATCGCTGCCGATGTGAGCGAGACCCTCGACGCGCTGCTGCCGCGCCTGACCCGCAACACCGACCGCAGCTTCCTCGAGACCTCGCTGAAGCACTACGAAAAAGCCCGCCAAGGCCTGGACGACCTGGCGCAACCGTCAAAGGCCAACCGGCCGATCCACCCGCAGTACGTGGCGCGTTTGCTCAGCGAACTGGCGGACGACGATGCAATCTTCACAGCCGACGTGGGCTCGCCGACGGTGTGGGCGGCGCGCTACCTGAAGATGAACGGCAAGCGTCGCCTGATCGGCTCGTTCAACCACGGCTCCATGGCCAATGCCATGCCCCAGGCGATCGGTGCGCAGGCAGCCTTTCCTGGGCGCCAGGTGATCTCGATGTCCGGCGACGGCGGGTTTGCCATGCTGATGGGGGATTTCATTTCACTGGCGCAGTTGAACCTGCCCGTCAAAGTCATCGTGTTCGATAACTCGTCCCTGGGCTTTGTCGCCATGGAAATGAAGGCCGCGGGCTACCTGGATGCCGGCACCGAGCTGAAAAACCCGGACTTCGCCGCCATGTCCAACGCCATGGGCATCCTCGGCATTCGCGTGGAGCAATCCGAAGACCTGGAACCGGCCCTGCGCCGCGCCCTGGCCCATGATGGCCCGGTGCTGGTGGATGTGGTGACGGCCACCCAGGAACTGGTGATGCCGCCGAGCATCAAGCTGGAACAGGCCAAGGGCTTCAGCCTGTACATGCTCAAGGCGGTGATGAGTGGGCGTGGAGATGAAGTGATCGAGTTGGCGCGGACTAACTGGTTGCGCTGATCCAACACTGAGGGAGGGGGCAAGCCCTAACTCCAGTCAGTTAAACCTGTAGTGAGCGGGCTTGCCCCGCGCTGGGCTGCGCAGCAGCCCCAAAACACAGCCCCGGACCTGCCTGGCACACTGCAGCGCTCTTATTGGGGCTGCTGCGCAGCCCAGCGCGGGGCAAGCCCGCTCACCACAGTTACAGTGTTCATCCTTAACTGACTGGCGTCAGGGCTTGCCCCTCCCACAGTGGACAATGGCGCAGATTCAAGCTGTCTGTTTTTCTACCCATTTGCCGTAGGCATCAATAAATGCCTGCAGGAACGGCCTGGTCTTTTCCGACACCTTGCCGGCGTCATCGAACACGCTGCCCGCTCCGCCCAGGTAGGCTTCCGGCTGCTGCATGCATGGCACATCGAGGAACACCAGGGACTGGCGCAGATGGTGGTTGGCGCCAAAACCGCCAACGGCGCCCGGGGATACGCTGATGATCGCCCCCGGCTTGCCGCTCCAGGCGCTTTGGCCATAAGGACGGGAGCCGACGTCAATCGCATTCTTCAACGGCGCGGGTACGGAGCGGTTGTACTCCGGTGTCACAAACAACACCGCGTCGGATGAACGTACCTGCTGACGGAAAGTACTGTAGGCTGCGGGCGGCGATGCCCCGTCGATGTCCTCGTTGTAGAGCGGCAAATCGCCAATTTCCACAATGTTCAACTTCAGGTTGGCGGGGGCCATTTCGGCCAGTGCCAGGGCGACCTTGCGGTTGATCGAGTCTTTTCTCAGGCTGCCAACCAGGACGGCAATCGTGTAGACCTTGCTCATTGGGTTTCTCGACGTCTGACTAAGGGAGCTTGTAGTTATAAAGGCTTCGCAGTGCGTTCACCAGAAGGTTTTGATAATCCTCCAGACGTTTGGCCCGCGATTTGATGCGTAGGAACCGTCTGAAAATGTCAGCGAATAGTATTTTTTTTCAATAGGTAAACTCCCCCTCTTTATGACGGTCTACAGCACCGCGAATTGAGTGTTTATCTCCAGAGGTTCTAAACAGATGGCAGCAGTACTAGTCGGACAGTTTCATGCCAGAGACGCAGAAGGACGCGTGTATTCGGTGCATGAGTTCCAGGAATCCAACCCGGCGCAAGGCGACCTGGCTGGCTCGGCACCCACCACCACCTACAAGCTGGCCATTGGCGACCGGGTAGAAAAACTCGAAGGCGATGAGTTCAAGCTGATTCAGTCGGGGACCATTATCGTCCGCGAATCGCAGACCGTCCTCGCCTCATAAGCTTGATCGCCCAGGCGTACCTGCTCAGTCCCGGCCATTGACGGCATCGACTGGGCCGGGCGGTCACGGGCTGCGAATTTCCGTCACTTCAAGCCCCGACTCACCGTCCACTTGCTTGAGCGTCACCATCAACCGGCCCCGCTCGCCTTCCACCGCGTACATCACCCGCCTGTAGCCCGGCGAGTTGTACCCCGGATACGCCACCACCTGCTTGACCTGCGTCATGCCCAGCACCGTGCCGACCTGCGCGGCGACTGGCTCCTGGGCACGGATAAATGCCTCAAGCGTGAGGTTTTCCGGAGCTGATTCATCGTGATTGCTGAAGAGATAAGCAGCCACGCACCCTACGGTCACCAGGACCAGCAGTTGCTTGACCGTTACCCCGAGAACTGTCGAGGGCAGAGGCATAGGAGACCAGACCTGTTTTTGTTGTATGTGCCGGTAATCGGCATTGGTCGTTGATGATCAGACTCGCCATTCTAGTGAGGTCCTGGCTGAACGCCAGCGACATACGCGACCCACACCGTCTTTTTTGCGCACGACGGCATGCACCATTGAATCCCCACAGCGCTGCACATAGACTCCGGCCATGCGTTTACGTCATATCGAAGTGATTCAGGCCATCCTGCAGACCGGACACCTCGGCACCGCCGCCGAATGGTTGCAACTTCCCGTGGGCGATGTAGACGCGGCACTCAAGGAGGCCGAGCGGCAATTGGGCTTCATGCTGTTTGCCAGTGTGCGCGGGCGTTTGCAGGCGACACGGGAAACCCTGGAGTTGCAGGCAGAAATAGCCCATGTGTACGAAGCCCTGGAACCGGTGCAACGCCTGGCCAGCCGCTTGAAACACCATCACGCCCCCACCCTGCGCGCCTTGTGCACGCCGCCCCTGGCCAATCAACTGCTGCCCCAGAGCATCGCGCTGCTGCGCCGACGCTTCCAGGACACGCCGTGCAACCTGTCGAGCCAGCCAACCCGGGAAATCGTGCGCAGCCTGCTGCTGCACGAGGCCGAGGTGGGCCTGAGCCTGCATGACCCGGAACATCCGCAAATCCACAGCACGGTGCTGGCCCAAGGCAAATTGCAATTGCTGGCGCCCCACGGCTGGCTCAAGCCCAAGCAGAAGTACATTGCGCTGCAGGACCTGGCCGGGCAAGCGATGATCGGGCTCGAAGGACACGACCCGCTCAGCCGCCTGCTGGACGCCAAGCTGCAAGCCCTGCGCCCGCTGCCGGTGGTGCAGACACGGGTGCAGACCTACCAGATGATGCGCAGCATGGTGGAAGCCGGCGAAGGCCTGGCGATAGTCGACCCATTCACCGCGTTTGGCGCGCGTGAGGCGGGTTTGGATACATGCCCGGTATCGCCGCCGATCCTGGTCAGCCTATATGCGCTGACACTCAAGGATGGCGTGACCTCGCCTGCGCTGAATGCGTTGCTGGAGATCGTCACGCAAAAGGCCCAGGGCCTGCTGGAAAGTTAACGCCGCTCGGCGTCGGTCTTGAACAATCGATACCAGAAAATCGCCACTTCACGGGTTTGCGGGTCGATGCCGCGATAGCGCAGGTGATCGATCCCGCCCATCACGTAGCCGCAACGCTCATACAGACGGCAGGCACCCAAGTTGTTGTTCTGGGTTTCCAGCATCATGCCCGGCAGGTTTTTCTTGCGGCTCCAGAACTGCGCCACATCCAGCAGCGCCTTGGCCACCCCGTGCCGACGGGCAGGCAAGGCCACCGCCAGCTCGTCAACGTGGGCAAAGCCGTTCCAATTGGTGCTGACCACGATATGCCCGACCGCACGATCATCCAGGTAGGCCATGAAGATCGCACTGTCCGGCGCATCGCGAAAACTGGCGAATTCTTCCGGGTCGATGCCATAGCACTTGCGGTACGGCACGATGCGCTCCACGGGCCATTGATCGACCCGCCTGCCCATCTCCGGCACGCCATAGGCACTGACCTCAAAGCTGAAATCATTGCCCCACACGTAGGCGTCGAAGCCCTCGTCGGCGACCCGCACACTGAGCCCTGGATACTTCGGGTTCATTACAGCTTGCATAAACATCCTTAACCCTTGATGCAATCGACGGTGTAACAACGACCACTGCCGTCATCTTCGTGTTGTAACCCGTGAACATCGGCAACAAAACCGGGGAAACTGCTATCGAACGTCCGGGCAAACGCCAGGTAGTCGATGATCGAGCGGGTCGACTCGGTAAAGCGCTCGCCCGGCATGATCAACGGAATGCCCGGCGGATAAGGCACCAGCATCACGGCTGCAATGCGTCCTGGCAAGGCATCAATGGACACGGCCTCCACTTCGCCCCTTACCAATTGGTCATAGGCGTCGGCGGGTTTCATCGCGATTTCCGGCAACACCGTGTACATGCGCTTGAGGTGCCTGGCGGTGGCGTTGCTGCGGTAACAGCCGTGCAATTGATCGCACAGGTCGCGCAAACCCAGGCCCTGATAGCGCGCCGGGCCCTGGGCAAACACCGATGGCAAACAACTGACGAGGCTGACATTCGCGTCGTAACTGCGCTTGAACTCCAGCAACTCGGTGAGCAAGGTACTCCATTTGCCCTTGGTGATGCCCATGGAAAACAACACGAGGAACGAATACAGCCCGGTCTTTTCCACCACCAGCCCACGCTCCCAGAGGAATTTGCTGACCACTGCGGCGGGAATCCCATGCTCGCTCAAGGCACCGCCGGCCGTGAGGCCGGGCATCACCAGGGTCACTTTGATCGGGTCCAGCAGCACGTAGTCTTCGGCCACGTCACCAAAGCCGTGCCAGTCATCCTGCGGCTGCAACAGCCAATCCTCCGTGGCAACGCGGTCGATGCCCGCCACCGACGGCGGCTGCCAGATGGAGAACCACCAATCTTCGGCGGCGATATGCTGGCGCAGGTTGGCCAGGGCGCGGCGAAAACTCAGGGCCTCGTCGAACATTTCCTGCAGCAGCGAGCGCCCGGCCGGGCCTTCCATCATCGCCGAGGCGACGTCCAGCGAAGCAATGATGCTGTACTGCGGCGACGTGGAGATGTGCATCATGAAGGCTTCATTGAAACGGTCGCGGTCCAGTTGACGCGCGCCGCCGTCCTGCACATGGATCATCGAGGCCTGGCTGAACGCCGCCAGCAGCTTGTGGGTGGAGTGGGTGGTGAACACCAGCGGGCTGTCCGGGGTACGCGAGGTGCCCATGCCGTAGCGCCCGGCAAAGAACTCGTGGAACGCCGCATAGGCGTACCAGGCTTCATCGAAGTGCAGCACCTCGACACTGTTGCCCAATTGCTGCTTGATCAGCTCGGCGTTGTAGCACAGGCCGTCGTAGGTGGAGTTGGTGACCACGGCCAGCTTCACCTTGGGGGGCCGGCCGCGGGTCAAGGGGCTGGCGTCGATCTTGGCGCGGATCGATTCCGGGCTGAACTCGCTCAGGGGAATCGGACCGATGATGCCCAATTCGTTGCGCTCCGGGCACAGGTACAGCGGGATGGCACCGGTCATGATGATCGAATGCAACACCGACTTGTGGCAGTTGCGGTCCACCAGCACCAGGTCATCGCGCCCGACCATGGAGTGCCAGACGATCTTGTTGGCGGTGGACGTGCCGTTGATCACGAAAAAGGTATGGTCGGCGCCGAAGTTGCGCGCGGCGCGGGCTTCGGCTTCGGCCAGGGGCCCGGTGTGATCCAGCAGCGAGCCCAGTTCGGGCACCGAGACCGACAAGTCCGAGCGCAGGGTGTTTTCCCCGAAGAACTGATGAAACGCCTGCCCCACCGGACTTTTGCGATAGGCCACGCCACCGCCATGGCCGGGGGTGTGCCAGGAATAGTTGGAGTCGGCGGTGTGTTGCACCAGCGCCTTGAAGAATGGCGGCAGCAGGCCATCCAAATATGTGCGGGCAGCACGGGCCACCTGGCGGGCGAGAAACGGTACGGTGTCTTCGAACAGGTAGAGAATGCCGCGCAGCTGGTTGAGTTCGCTCATGGCATCGGCCGGGGCGTTTTCCAGGGTGACCTGCTCGCCCAGGGCAAAAATCGGCAGGTTCGGCGCCCGCAGGCGGGCCAGGCGGATCAGCTCGACCATGTTTTGCAGCAGGTGGGTATTCTCACCGGCGCCTTCGGCGGCGATCAGCATGCACGCCAGGCCGTGATGGGTCGACGCCACCAGCCGGCCTTCGGCGTAGTCCACGGCGGAAAAGATACTGAAGCCCTCTTGTTCCAACTCCCGGGCGATGCCCCGAACCCGGTCGCCGGCAACGGTGTCGGCCTTGATGTCGCGGTGCACGATAAGCACGGGGAACTTCAGGTCTTTGTACATGAGGGCGTGTAGTCCTGAGGGCTATGCACTCAAGGGTAGAAGCTCGGGGACGATGACGCGAATGAAGATTCTGAAAGCAATGGAGGTCAACCCTGGGAGGGGGCTTGCTCCCGATGACGGTATGCCAGCTCATATTTGATTGGCTGATACACCGCTATCGGGGCAAGCCCCCTCCCACATTTTGATCATACCTACGCAGGGCTATTGTTGTGTTAGCTGGGTCCACAACGCCGGCGCACCCGCCGACTTCGCAATAGCCTCCAACCGCGCCGCATGCTCGGCCAGATCCTGCTCGCTGGCGCGAATGATGGTGGTGGGCTTGCGATCGGCCGGCAGGCGGCGGATTTCCGAAGGGCGGTTGCCCGAGCCTTCCGCCGAGCCAGTGCCGTCGGAGGCATTGCCGGCCAGGGACAGGCTGGTCTGCCCGCCGGTCATGGTCAGGTAAACGTCGGCGAGAATCTCGGAGTCGAGCAAGGCGCCGTGGAGTTCACGGCCGGAGTTGTCGACGCCATAACGTTTGCACAAGGCATCGAGGCTGTTGCGCTGGCCCGGGTGACGCTCACGGGCCATCATCAAGGTGTCGAGGATCGAGCAGTGCTTGGAAATATCCGCACGATCCGTCTGCCCCATCAGGGCAAACTCGTTATTGATGAAGCCGACGTCGAACGCCGCGTTATGGATGATCAACTGGGCGCCGTTGATGAATTCGAAGAACTCATCGGCCACTTCGGCGAAACGCGGCTTGCCCTTGAGGAACTCGTCGGTGATGCCGTGGACGCCGATGGCGCCTTCGTCACTGTCGCGGTCCGGTTGCAGGTAGACGTGGAAGTGACGACCGGTGAGGCGCCGACCCATGAGTTCGACACAGCCGATTTCAATGATCCGGTGGCCGTCGGTCACCGGCATGCCGGTGGTTTCGGTATCGAGTACAACAGATCGGATGGCCATCAGGGTTCAGCTCTCAACGGTGTGGTGTGCAGTGTGGTGTGAGTCAAGGAGCGCGATGTTAACACGTCAACCAGCATCAGCTCTGCTTGTAGCCCCGCACTTCGTCCACACCTCTATTGGCAAGCTGGTCGGCGCGCTCGTTACCCGGATGGCCGATGTGCCCGCGCACCCATTTCCAGGTGATGTCATGGCGGTTGCATTGCTCATCGAGCAATTGCCACAGGTCGGCATTCTTGACCGGCTCCTTGGCCGCGGTCTTCCAGCCGCGCTTCTTCCAATTGACCATCCACTCGTTGATGCCTTTCATCACGTATTGCGAGTCGGTGACCAGCAGCACGTTGCAGCGGCGCTTGAGTTCTTCCAGGCCGCGAATGGCGCCCATCAGTTCCATGCGGTTGTTGGTGGTGTTGGCTTCGCCGCCCCACAACTCCTTCTCTACGCCCTTGCACACCAGCAAGGCGCCCCAGCCGCCGGGGCCGGGGTTGCCCTTGCAGGCCCCATCGGTGAAGAGTTCTACGCTATCGGTCATCGGTTACATCCATCAAGACGGGCAGGTCTGAAATCAAAAAAGTTCTACGGTTCGCTTTGCTTGCGGTTGACCTTGGCCATCGGCATCGGCACCAGTTTGCCCATGGGCTGGCGCAGCACCTGGCGCACCGGCCGCAACCCGACCACGATCTTGCGCGCCACCAATAAATAGAAGCCGCCACCCGACAGTTGCCAGGCGCCCGCGCGGCGTTCCCAACCGGCCAGGCGGCCTTGCCACTTGGCCGAGGCAAGCGGCGGACGATAGCACCCGAAGCGGCGTTTCTCCAGCGCGAAGCCCAGCAGGTTCAGCCAGTCCCCGACCCGTGATGGCGAGATGCAGCGCGCCTGGCGCAGGCCATCATGGGCGAACACATGGCGCAGGCCCCAGCTGCTCCAAGGGTTGATGCCGATAATCAGCAAATGGCCACCAGGGCGCACGCTGCTCGCCGCTTCACGCAGCAGACCGTGGGGCGACAGGCAGAAATCCAGGCCATGCTGCAACACCACCACATCGGCGGCGTGCTCGCTCAATGGCCAGGCCTGTTCTTCGCAGACAATCTCCACCCCCGGCAACGGCGCGCCCAGGCGCACGTTGCGTTGCACCTGGGGCGCGGCGGGCGGGGTCTGGGCCGACGGACCGTAATGCACCAGGTAGCCGCCAAAGAAACGACCCAACTCGTCTTCGAGCATGCGCCGTTCTTCATCCAGCAGAAATTGCCCGATGGGCCCGGACAGCCATTCACGGGCTGCGCCGATCAGGGCCAGCCACTCAGGATCGGCCTGGGCGAACGCTTTATCAGTCATTGCATTCTCCAACTCGCCTAGACGTTCTAAGATGCACCAATGTGTTCAGCTTGGCGAATCGAAGAATGATACAGATCAGTGCCCTGCCCGCCTTCACCGATAACTACATCTGGTTGCTGCAGGACCCGCAGACCCAACGGTGTGCCGTGGTCGATCCCGGCGATGCCGCGCCGGTACTGGCCTGGCTCGAGCAAAACCCGACGTGGACCCTCAGCGACATCCTGATTACCCACCATCACCACGATCATGTCGGCGGTGTCGAGCAACTCAAGGGTGTGAGCGACGCCAAGGTGTATGGTCCGGCCAACGAGACGATCCCGGCGCGGGACATCGCCCTGCGGGATAACGACCGCATCAGCGTGCTGGGCTGGGACTTCGACGTCTATGCCGTGCCCGGCCACACCCTGGGCCATATCGCCTTCTACCACCAGGGCGTGCTGTTCTGTGGCGACACCCTGTTCGCCGCCGGTTGTGGCCGCCTGTTCGAAGGCACGCCGGAACAGATGCACACCTCCCTCGAGCGCCTGGCCGCCCTGCCCGCCGACACCCTGGTGTACTGCACCCACGAATACACACAAAGTAACCTCAAGTTTGCCCAGGCGGTGGAACCGCAGAATGCCGACATCTCCGAACGGGTGGAAAACGTCCGTCAGCTGCGGGCCCGGGGCGAGATGACGCTGCCGTCCAACCTGGCCCTGGAAAAGCGTACCAACCCCTTCCTGCGCACCTCTGAAACATCCGTTAAACAAAAAGCGGACGAACGGAATGGCCGCGACAACCGCTCTGGGGCCGAGGTATTTGCTAGCTTGAGGGCGTGGAAAGATAAGTTCTAAAGGGACGCAATCTGATACGTAATTTCTGAATGGTTGACCGGAACCAAAGTGCTTTCTAGAATCGCCCGACATTTTTGCCCGGAACTTACTTCCAGCCAATGTCGTCATCTATTCGTAAATCCAACCATTCAGACGCATTGACCCGCCTGGCTCAAGCTGTGGCGGTGGCTGTGTCCGCCACGCTGGCGGGCTGCCAATCGACAAATTTCGCCGCACAATCCACCGTGCAACCCAAGCCCAACCTTACCGCCAAGATCAAGCAGAAACCCGTCATCTGGCTTTCAGAGAAGCCTGCTCCAGAAGTACCCCAGGACGTGTGGGAACGCATGCGCCGCGGCTTTCAATTGCAGGACAACGTGGGCGTCAACCCGCGTATCGAGCAACAGCGCCTGTGGTTCGCCAGCAACCCGTCCTTCCTGGAGAACGCCGGTGAACGCGGCAGCCTCTACATTCATTACATCGTCGAACGCCTTGAAGAACGCAACATGCCCCTGGAGCTGGCGCTGCTGCCGGTGATCGAAAGTGCCTACAACCCGATGGCGTATTCGCGCAGCGATGCCGTCGGCCTGTGGCAGTTCATCCCCTCCACCGGGCGCTACTTCAACCTGCGCCAGACCCGCGCCTACGACGGCCGCCGCGACATCACCGCCTCCACCACCGCCGCTCTGGACTACCTGACCCGTCTGCACGACATGTTCAACGGCGACTGGCTGCTGGCCCTGGCCGCCTATAACGCCGGCGAAGGCACGGTGAGCCGGGCCATCGAGCGCAACGAGAAGCTCGGCCTGCCCACCGACTACTGGAACCTGCCCCTGCCCCAGGAAACCAAGGACTATGTGCCCAAGTTCCTGGCGCTGTCCCAGGTGGTGCTGGCCCCCGAGGCCTATGGCGTCAACCTGAACCCGATTGCCAACACGCCGTACTTCGAAGTGGTCGAGGTCAAGCAAAGCATGGACCTGTCGCGGGTTGCCGCGCTGGCCGAGATCGACGAAGACGAACTGTTCCAGCTCAACCCGGCGCTCAAGCAACGCACCACCCTGGATGGCCCGCAGCACCTGCTGGTGCCGAGCTCCAAGGCACAATTGCTCACCAGCACCCTTTCGACGATGAAGCCGGAAGAATTGCTGGCGATGCGCCCGAAAAAGCAGGTGTTCGACGAAGTCGAGACTGCTCGGGTGGCCGGCCGCACCCGCAGCTACAAGGTGCGCAGTGGCGACAACCTCACGCTGATCGCCAAGGCGAACAAGGTCGATGTGCATGACCTGCAGCGCTGGAACAAACTCAACGGCCAGGCCCTCAAGGTCGGCCAGACCCTGGTGATGCAGGACACCCGCAAGCTGGTGGCCAAGGCCGACAGCAAGAAGCCGGTGCAGTACAAGGTCAAGAAAGGCGACTCGCTGTACATCGTCGCCAAGCGCTTCAACGTCGAGATGCAACATCTCAAGCGTTGGAACCCGCGTACTGGCCAGGCGCTGAAGCCTGGGCAGATGCTGGTGGTTTCCGGGCCGCGCTAAGGTTTCAAGAACCCCGGAGAACCAATGTGGGAGGGAGCTTGCTCCCACATTGGTTCTACATCATCCCGACTGGCTTTTTCCATCCGGAACAAGCTGTTACTGTACCGATCATAAAGCCCAAGCCGCCTGGATCGGATCCCTGACTTGAAGCGTCCCCTCCTTCTACTAATAAGTCTGGCCTTGAGCTTTGGTGCGAACGCGACAATAACCGAGAGCCACGGTTACACGCAGTTCGGCACGCTCAAGTACCCGGCCAAATTCACCCACTTCGATTGGGTAAACCCTGCAGCGCCGAAAGGCGGGACCTTGCGGGTCATGGCATTTGGCACCTTCGATACCCTCAATCCCTACACGTTCAAGGGTTCAAGCCCGGTTTCCACCCCCAACTTCCTGCAATACGGCGTCAATGAGCTGAATGAGCCGTTGATGGTCGGCACCGGCCAGTACGCGCCGTCCGGCGACGAGCCCACCTCCAGCTACGGGCTGATTGCCCAGTCGGTGGAATACAGCGAGGACCGCAGCTGGGTCGTGTTCAACCTGCGTCCGCAGGCGCGCTTCCACGATGGCAAGCCGATCACGGCCTATGATGTGGCGTTTTCCTATCGCACCCTGCTGACCGAAGGCCACCCCCAATACCGCACCAACCTGCAGGAAGTGGCACGGGTGGACATCCTCAACCGTCACCGCATCCGCTTTGTGTTCAAGCGCGCCGGCAACCCGTTGTTGATCCTGCGCCTGGGTGAGTTGCCGGTATTGCCCCAGCACTATTGGAAAAACCGCGACTTCAAGGCGACCACCTTCGAACCGCCCCTGGGCAGCGGGCCGTACCGCATCAGCAAGGTCACCCCTGGACGCCAGTTGGTGTTCGAACGGGTCAAGGATTACTGGGGCAAGGACTTGCCGGTCAACCAGGGCTTCTATAACTACGACAAGGTCGAGGTGGAGTTCTACCGCGACAGCGACGTGGCCTTCGAAGCGTTCAAGGCCGGCGAGTTCGACATTTATATCGAGCACCAGGCCAAGAACTGGGCCAATGGCTACAACTTCCCGGCGGTGAACCGTGGCGAAGTGATCAAGGCGCAGATCGCCCACCAGATCCCGACCCAAAGCCAGGGCCTGTTCATGAACACCCGGCGCCCGACCTTCAGCCAGACCAAGGTGCGTGAGGCCCTGGGGCTGATGTTCGACTTCGAGTGGACCAACCGCACCCTGTTCAGCAGCGCCTACAAACGCACGCTCAGCTATTACCCCAACAGCGAATTCGCCGCTGCCGGGGTTCCAACCGGCCATGAATGGCTGATGCTCTCCCCCTACCGCGACCAGCTGCCGCCCAACCTGTTTACCCAAGCCTTCAGCCTGCCCCAGACCGATGGGCGCGGCATCCCCCGCGAAACCCTGCGCCGCGCCCTGGCGCTGCTGGGCGAAGCCGGGTGGAAGCTGTCGGGCCAACGCCTGCTCAACAAGGACGGGCAACCGCTGCGCTTCGAGATCCTGCTGGTCAACCCGAACCTGGAGCGCATCCTGCAGCCCTATGTCGAGAACCTGATCAGCATCGGCATCGACGCACGCCTGCGCACCGTCGACCGCGCCCAGTACAAGCAACGCCTGGATCAATTCGATTTCGACATGATCCTGATCACCCTCAACCAGACCTTGAGCCCCGGCCTTGAGCAGTGGCAGTACTTCCACTCCAGCCAGGCGGCGATCAAGGGCAGCAAGAACTATGCGGGCATCGCCAACCCCGTTGTCGATCACCTGCTGGAACAACTGCTGGCGGCGCAGACCCGCGAAGAACAACTGGCCGCCGGCCGCGCCCTGGACCGGGTGCTGCTGTGGCAGCACTACAGCATTCCCAACTGGTACCTCAACTATCATCGCCTGGCGTACCGCAACCGGTTCGCCTTTGTCACCACGCCGCCCTACAGCCTGGGCCTGAGCGCATGGTGGCTGAAAGCTTCGGAGAAAGCCCAATGATGTATTTGCGCAACGTACTGCTCGGCAGCCTGTTGCTGTGCACCACGGCCCACGCCGCCCCGCAACACGCACTGACGCTGTACAACGAGCCGCCGAAATACCCCGCCGACTTCAAGCACTTCGACTACGTCAACCCGGACGCGCCCAAGGGCGGCACCTTCCGCGAGTCGAGCATGGGCGGCTTCGACAGCCTCAACCCGTTTATCAGCAAGGGCGTGCCGGCCGACAACGTCAGCCTGATCTACGACACCCTGGCCATGCAGAGCCTGGACGAACCCATCACCGAATACGGCCTGGTCGCCGGCAAGATCGAAAAAGCCCCGGACAACAGCTGGGTGCGTTTCTACCTGCGGCCCGAAGCGCGCTTCCACGACGGCCACCCGATCCGTGCCGAAGACGTGGTGTTCACCTTCCAGGAATTGATCAAGGAAGGCTCGCCGATCTACCGCACCTACTACGCCGATGTGGATGAAGTGGTCGCCGAAGACCCGCTGCGGGTGCTGTTCAAGTTCAAGCGCACCAACAACCGCGAACTGCCGCTGATCCTCGGGCAACTGCCGGTACTGCCCAAGCATTGGTGGGCCACGCGGGACTTCGCCAAGGGCAACCTGGAGGTGCCCCTGGGCAGCGGGCCGTACAAGGTGGCCGAGGTCAAGGCCGGGCGCATGATCCGCTACGAGCGGGTCAAGGACTACTGGGCCAAGGACCTGCCGATCACCAAGGGTTTCTACAACTTCGACAACCGCATCACCGACTACTACCGCGACAGCACCGTGTCCCTGGAGGCGTTGAAGGCCGGGCAGTTCGACTACTGGCTGGAGTTCAGCGCCAAGAACTGGGCCAACGCCTACAACATTCCGGCCGTGACCGAGGGCCGGCTGATCAAGGAAGAAATCCCCAACGGCAATCCTACCGGCATGCAAGGTTTTGTGTTCAATACGCGCAAGCCGATGTTCCAGGATGTGCGCGTGCGCAAGGCCATCAGCCTGTTGCTGGACTTCGAGTGGAGCAACAAACAGCTGTTCAACGGCGCCTACACCCGCACCCGCAGCTACTTCGAAAACTCCGAAATGGCCGCCACCGGCCTGCCCGGCCCGGATGAGCTGAAGATCCTCGAACCCCTGCGCGACAAGATCCCCGCCGAAGTCTTCACCCAGGCCTTCGAGCCGGCCAAAACCGACGGCAGCGGCATGATCCGTACCCAGCAACGCGAGGCCTACCAATTGCTGCAGGAAGCCGGCTGGCGCATCGTCGACGACAAGATGGTCGACACCACGGGCAAACCGGTGACCATCGAGTTCCTGCTGGCCCAGACCGAGTTCGAGCGCATCCTGCTGCCCTTCAAGCGCAACCTGGCGGACCTGGGCATCGACCTGGTGATCCGCCGGGTGGATGTCTCGCAGTTCGTCAACCGTATCCGCTCGCGGGACTTCGACATGGTGGTGGGCAGCTTCCCGCAATCCACTTCGCCGGGTAACGAACAGCGGGAATTCTGGAAGTCTTCCAGTGCCGACAAACCCGGCAGCCGCAATTACATGGGCCTCAAGGATCCGGCGGTCGACCAGTTGGTGGAAGAACTGATCGACGCCGACTCGCGCAAAAGCCTGATCGCCCATGCCAAGGCCCTGGACCGAGTGCTGCAGTTCGGTTACTACGTGATCCCCAATTGGCACATCAAGACCTTCCGTGTGGCGTACTGGGACCACCTAGGCCATCCGAAAACCCCGCCACGCTATGACGTGGGCACCGCCACCTGGTGGGCAAAACCCAACGTAAAACCTGCCGTCACCCTGGAAACGACTACCGACACCAACGCCGATGCGGCGAGCGGAGGCGATTAAATGCTGGCCTATATTGTTCGCCGCCTGTTGCTGATCATCCCGACGCTGTTCGGGATCCTGCTGATCAACTTCATCATCATCCAGGCCGCCCCCGGTGGCCCGGTGGAACAGATGATCGCCAAGCTCGAAGGCTTTGAAGGTGCCACCAGTCGCATTGCCGGCGGCGGTGCCGAAGTCTCGGTGGCCGGCTCCAGCAGCTACCGTGGCGCCCAGGGCCTGGACCCGGCGCTGATCAAGGAAATCGAAAAAATGTACGGCTTCGACAAGTCGGCGCCGGAACGCTTGTGGATCATGGTCAAGAACTACGCCCGACTGGATTTCGGCGACAGCTTCTTCCGTGACGCCAAGGTCATCGACCTGATCAAGGAAAAGATGCCGGTATCCATCTCCCTGGGGTTATGGAGCACGCTGATCATGTACCTGGTGTCGATCCCCCTGGGGATCGCCAAGGCCACGCGACATGGCAGCCACTTCGATGTGTGGACCAGCTCGGCAATCATCGTCGGCTATGCGATCCCGGCGTTCCTGTTTGCGATCCTGCTGATCGTGGTGTTTGCCGGCGGCAGTTATTTCGACTGGTTCCCCTTGCGCGGGCTCACGTCCAACAACTTCGATGAGTTGAGCTGGGGCGGCAAGGTACTCGACTACTTCTGGCACTTGGCGCTGCCCATCACCGCGCTGGTGATCGGCAACTTCGCGACCATGACCCTGCTGACCAAGAACAGCTTTCTCGATGAGATCAACAAGCAATACGTGATCACCGCCAAGGCCAAGGGCCTGACCAACCACCGCGTGCTCTACGGCCATGTGTTCCGTAACGCGATGCTGCTGGTGATCGCCGGCTTCCCGTCGGCGTTCATCGGGATTTTCTTCACCGGCTCGTTGCTGGTGGAAGTGATCTTCTCCCTCGACGGCCTGGGCCTGATGAGCTTTGAAGCGGCGATCAACCGCGACTACCCGGTGGTGTTCGGCACGCTGTTTATCTTCACCCTGTTGGGGCTGGTGGTGAAACTGATCGGCGACCTCACCTACACCCTGGTCGATCCACGTATCGACTTCGCCAGCCGGGAGCATTGAGATGAATCTATCCCCCCTCAATCGCCGCCGGTTCGAGCGGTTCAAGGCCAACAAGCGTGGCTGGTGGTCGCTGTGGCTGTTCCTGATCCTGTTCGGGCTGAGCCTGGGCGCGGAGCTGATCGCCAACGACAAGCCACTGGCGGTGCACTACGACGGCGGCTGGTATTTCCCGGCGCTCAAGCGCTACCCGGAAACCACCTTCGGCGGCGAATTCCCCCTGGAAGCCAACTACAAGAGCCCGTATATCCAGGAACTGCTCAAGGCCAAGGACGCCTGGACCCTGTGGGCGCCGATCCCGTTCAGCTACCAGAGCATCAACTACGACCTGAAGGTACCGGCCCCCGCGCCGCCTTCGCGCGTCAACCTGCTGGGTACCGATGACCAGGGCCGCGATGTGCTCGCGCGGGTGATCTACGGCTTCCGTGTGTCGGTGCTGTTTGCCCTGACGTTGACGGTGCTCAGTTCGATCATCGGCGTGATCGCCGGCGCCTTGCAGGGTTTCTATGGCGGCTGGGTCGACCTGGCCGGGCAGCGTTTCCTGGAAATCTGGTCGGGCTTGCCGGTGCTGTACCTGCTGATCATCCTCGCCAGCTTCGTGCAGCCGAACTTCTGGTGGCTGCTGGGGATCATGCTGCTGTTTTCCTGGATGAGCCTGGTGGACGTGGTGCGCGCCGAGTTCCTGCGCGGGCGTAACCTCGAATACGTGCGCGCGGCGCGGGCACTGGGGATGCAGAACGGCGCGATCATGTTCCGCCATATCCTGCCCAATGCCATGGTCTCGACCATGACCTTCATGCCATTTATCCTCACTGGCGCCATCGGCACCCTGACCGCCCTGGACTTCCTCGGCTTTGGCCTGCCGGCCGGTTCGCCGTCCCTGGGCGAACTGGTGGCCCAGGGCAAATCCAACCTGCAGGCACCGTGGCTGGGCATGAGCGCGTTTGCCGTGCTGGCGATCATGTTGAGTTTGCTGGTGTTTATCGGCGAGTCCGCTCGCGATGCCTTCGACCCGAGGAAATGAGATGAATCAGGACAATCTGATCGAAATCCGCGACCTCTCCGTCGAGTTCGTCACGGGCGAGCATCACCACCGTGTGGTGAACAACGTCAGCTTCGATATCAAGCGCGGCGAAACCCTGGCCCTGGTCGGCGAAAGCGGCTCAGGCAAATCGGTGACCGCCCACTCGATCCTGCGCCTGCTGCCCTACCCGCTGGCCCGGCATCCGTCCGGCACCATCACCTATTCCGGCCAGGACCTGCTGACCCTGAAGGAAAAGACCCTGCGGCATATTCGCGGCAACCGCATCGCGATGATCTTCCAGGAGCCGATGACGTCGTTGAATCCGCTGCACTGCATCGAGAAGCAGATCAACGAAGTGCTCGGCCTGCACAAGGGCCTGACCGGCAAGGTCGCGACCCGGCGCACCCTGGAGCTGCTGGAACTGGTGGGTATCCCCGAGCCGCACAAACGGCTCAAGGCCCTGCCCCACGAATTGTCCGGCGGCCAGCGCCAGCGGGTGATGATCGCCATGGCCCTGGCCAATGAGCCGGAGTTGTTGATCGCGGATGAGCCGACCACGGCCCTCGACGTCACCGTGCAGTTGAAGATCCTGGAGTTGCTCAAGGAATTGCAGGCACGCCTGGGCATGGCCTTGCTGTTGATCAGCCACGACTTGAACCTGGTGCGGCGTATTGCTCACCGCGTCTGCGTGATGCAGCAAGGCTGCATCGTCGAGCAGGCCGAGTGCGAGACGCTGTTCCAGTCGCCCCGACACCCTTACACCCAGGAATTGCTGGCGGCGGAACCCAGCGGTGGCCCGGCCAGCAACGAAGTCGGCCTGCCGTTGCTGGAAGTCGATGACCTGAAAGTCTGGTTCCCGATCAAGAAGGGCTTCTTGCGCAACACCGTCGATTACGTCAAGGCGGTAGACGGGATCAACTTCAGCCTGCCCCAGGGCCAGACCCTGGGCATCGTCGGCGAAAGCGGCTCGGGCAAATCCACCCTGGGCCTGGCGATCCTGCGCTTGATTGCCAGCAAGGGCGGGATTCGTTTCGAAGGCCAGCAGCTGGACACGCTGACCCAGCAACAGGTGCGCCCGTTGCGCCGGGAAATGCAGGTGGTGTTCCAGGACCCGTTCGGCAGCCTGAGCCCACGCATGTGCGTCAGCGAGATCGTCGGCGAAGGCCTGCGCATCCACAGGATGGGCACAGCTGCCGAGCAGGAAGCGGCGATTATCGCGGCGCTCAAGGAGGTGGGCCTGGACCCTGAATCCCGTCATCGCTACCCCCATGAGTTCTCCGGCGGCCAACGCCAACGCATCGCCATCGCCCGCGCACTGGTGCTCAAGCCGCGCCTGATCCTGCTGGACGAACCGACCTCGGCGCTGGATCGCACCGTGCAACGGCAAGTGGTGGAATTGCTGCGCAGCCTGCAGGCCAAGTACAACCTGACCTACCTGTTTATCAGCCATGACCTGGCGGTGGTGAAGGCGCTGAGTCACCAACTGATGGTGGTCAAGCAGGGGCAGGTGGTGGAGCAAGGCGATGCGCGAGCGATTTTCGCTGATCCGCAGCATGGGTATACGCGTCAACTGCTGGAAGCGGCCTTTCTGGTGCCCTGCCCGGAGCGCTTCTGAGCGATGAGCACGCCCACCTCCTGCGTTGGCGTGCCTCGCCATCGGATCACCGTGGCTGCCTACTCGACCTACAGCAACTCCGGATGGCGCAGGCTATCAAGCCCAGGTAAAAACCCTCGACCATGAAGTTCCGCCCAAGAAACGTTTTCTTGGGCAACCTTGAAACGGAACTTCATTCATGTACGAATTTGCCCCGCTGATTGCCGCTGCGGCGACCGAGCCACTGCCTGCCAGCCCCGTCTTGTTTGCCACCCAGGATGATCTGAAGCTGATCAACAGCCTGGTTGCGCTGCTGTCGCCCGCCTTACCGCACAATTGGACTCTGCTGGGGCCTCCCGCGTTGATCGCGGTCGACCGCAACTCCAGGCTTGGCCAATGGATGGTGCTGTTCGGCAAGGCTATCAACCAGAGCGTGTTCCTGGCATGGGCCGACGCGCGGCACCTGGAGTATCGAAGCATCAAGGTCATGGGAAGCTCCCTGCACGCCAATGTCATTCACGAGGACCAAATGACACCCAGGGCCTTTCATCTTCATGACGACCCAGGCTGGCTGGAAGTGTCCGTGCCGATCCTGGGCATCTCCGAGATCCTTGATCCCAACCAGCTGGGCGTGCCCTATATCGACTTGCCAAACGGCCACAGTACGTTTGAATTGCCACTCGAGTTGACGCTGGCGTTCTACGGCTACACGTTGCCCAAAAACCAGATCCAGGCGCGGATGATTGTCGATGAGCTGCAGGCCTACCATGCCTTTCCAACGATGGGTGACAATGGCCGCGCGCAGTCGGCGACACGCCATGAAATGCACGCACAGCACCTGGATTTGCTGCAACTGGCCGATAACCTCGAGCAATGCATGGCCAGCGCGGCAGCCACGGATGAACCCCATGACAGCTACCTCGCTTACCGCCAGCGCCTCACGCTGAGGTCTGACTCCTTCGTAGCGCACACCTTGAAAGAAGCCGCGCAATTACTGCAGAGCGTGATCAATTCGATCGAGTTCACGCAGACGTTCCCAACTGCGCTGGGTCCCGATGAATACTTTATTTATTCCGGCGAGGATCACTCCCTGCGGGCCTCACCCGCGCAGATCCAGGGGACCAGTATCAGCCTGCGTACACACCTGGGCGGTGCGCCAGTGGCGGGTCGGCTGATTCGCCTGGCGCAATATGCGTCGTTGCTGGGAGAACAGGTGGCCTCCAATAACAGCCTGAGCCTGGCGCAGCTCATGCACTTCTACGCCATCGAGGTCCCCCTCCAGGCCAGCGAGGTGCACGCCCTGATCGCGCGCCTGCGCCAGTCATCCGTGCCTGGGCAGCCGTACTGCAGTGAAGCTGCCCAGGATGCGCAATGGCTCAAGCGCAAACAAAACAGCCTGAGCGCCCTGAATAACTTCAATCGGCTGCAGACAGAGCTGGAGCGAGTCAGCGCTGGCAAACAACCCGATGAAAAGGTTGAGCTCGACGATACGGTCGAGCTGGACACTGACTCGATGTTCTACCAGTTGCTGGAGGAGAGCGCCGAAAAACTGCTGATGATGATCAAGCACAGATCATTTGTCGCCATTTGCGTGAAACGCGGTATCGACGACGAAAAGGCGCTGGTACTGCTGACTGAAGAGGGGTACGTGGGCGCGGACGACAGGGACGGCAGGCGCAGAAACCTCACGGACGATATCGTCTCCAGTCGAGCGCTCAAGCGCTGTCTCACGCCCTTGCAGGAGCTGGCCAAACAATTGGGTGGCGAGCTGCGCAGTGATATGAAGGCCACCCTCAAGCAGTTGATGAAGTTCCTGCGCATGCCCGAAGTGAAGACAGCGGAGCAGGCCCGGCAGGCGGCGCACTACCTGAGGGCCGTCAGGGCTGCGACACCACGGCTGGGCAACTACTGGCAGGGCCTGGGCCAGCCGCAGCCGTCATTGCTGACCTTATCCAGCACACAACGCCGACAGGTATACGAAGCGCAACAGGCGTTTGCACAGGCGCATGGAGCGCCCCTGTTCAAGTGGCTCGGCGAACCTTGTTGGGCGGGCAAGAGCGCCCCCAGGATCCGCGCCGAAGCGGACATGCTGCTGAACCAGATGGTGCAGAGCCAGCGCAGCCAGCTATTGGTCGAGCGCCTGGGCACCCTCGTCATCTGGTCCGATGCGGCACTGCACGGTACAACGCCACAACAGCGTCGACAAACACTGCTGCTCAGCGCGCTGATTCTGAGCCTGGACGAACAGGCCGGCACACAACGCAACCTGGTCGGCGGGCTGGCCATCGATACCGATTACTACTGGGGTGACAACTGTGCACTGGTGCGCAGCAATCTTGAAGCCCTCCTGCGCCAGACGCTGCTGGAGGGTGCCCCATTGGCTGCGCATTTGCTGCTCAGTGGCAGCGCGCCACAATTGCTCGTGCGCAACATCCCCGAAACCTTGCCTTACCTGTGTAACCAGAACTGGGTCGTGTTCAAGCAGTTCGTCGATTTCATCGAGCTGAAAACCCCTGGCGCCAGCCGGTACATGACACTTGAGAACATCATGACCCTGGTCCATAACCCTGCCACGACGCTCAACCGGGAATTCTGGGCGCTGCCTCCTACGGTCGATCCCGTCCTCGACTGGGCGCGTGCCAATGGCGTGGTGGATGCGACGGACACGGACCTGCCCTTTAAAGGCGAGCTCGCCGTGCGCACCTATGAGAAACAGAAGCGCACACTCAACGATGCCTTCGGATCGCTGCACACCCCCTATCCGGATCAGAAGGAGGCGGCATTGAGGTACCTGCGTGAGGTCTATCCGGATAACGCTCACCTGGACAAAACCGTGTTCATGCCGGCGCCCTTCCTTCCGCCCGGTATTCGCTATCCGCAAGTCAGTACCCAGGATATTTCCTTTTCCCTGGCCGAACTGTATCTGGCCGGTGAGTTAAAGCACATTGAACGCTGGAGGGCGATTCAGCCACAGGTACGTGTCAACAGGTTTTCGCCATCCTTGAGAACGCTCAAGGACCACAACGCTGATGAAAACTTCCACGCCGCGCTCGAATCCATCCGTGAGAGCTATATCGTGTGCATTGCCTACCTGCTGGCCTGCCTGCCGCTGCCCAAGCGCGTCAGCCTGGAGCAGGGAAACATCGAACTGTACCTGCTGCGCAAACCGTCCCCCGCTGCCCGGGACACGATGATCACCGCACATTTTGGATGCCTGTTGCGTGTTCGCTACCAGCGGGATCGCTACCTGCTGCAACTGCTTCCCAGGCAGATGCTGGTCACGCAGCTGGCCAGCCCGCCATCCGGTTTGCTGAATGACCCGGTCGCCCCAGACCCTGTTCAGTTGCAGATCGATTGGAGCGCTTATCTCACCGGTTCCGAACCCGTGGCGGGCGCCAGTTCGCAGGTCCTGCTCCATCCCCTGGACGCCACCCTCATAACGGATACCCAGGGTGACCCCGCCCCCATACCGAAGTCCTGGCAATCGGCACGACTCGAAGCGATTGCCAGGATGGTCGTTGACCAGTGCCTGCTCAGTAACCACCGGGATCTGAGTGAGTCCACGCAGAACCTCAACAATGTGGAAAAGGTCCTGCTGATCAACAACCGCCGAAACGAGCGTTTGCACAATCTGAAACCCTATTAAGCCATCGGCTACCCAAACGCCAGGGTCTGTGCAACGATCCGTTTCTGATCTTGACTGCCCTGGAGTCGCGCCCATGACACCGCCCGCCCCTTTCCCCGCCGCACCGCGCTTCTGGCGCGACGAGCGCCTGCCGTTCATCGAAGCGCGCACCATCGCCGACGGGCGCAAGGTCACTTACACCCGTCACGCCCATGAGCACTTCTCCATCGGCGCGATCACCACCGGGCGCAGCTATTACCATTACGGCGCCGATACATTCCAGATCAGCGCCGGCACCGTCGTATTGATGAACCCCGGCGATGTGCATGCCTGCAACCCTATCCACGACCAGCCCTGGTCCTATCATATGCTGTACCTCGACACGCCCTGGCTGACCGAGCTGCAGTACCAATTGGGCTTCAGCACCGACCAGGGTTATCGCCCGTTCAATACGCCGCATACCCGTGACCCGCTGCTGTACGGCGGCTTGCTGGCGTTGTACCGGATGCTGGTGAACGAGCAGGCCGAATTGCTGCAAAAGCAGAGCGCACTGGTGAGTTACTTCAGCGAAGTCCAGCAGCGCCTGAACCCTTCACCCACACCGATGCGCGAGGTCAACCACAAGCTGGAGCGGGCCGCCGAGTACATCCGTGCGCACTGCACCGAGGCGTTGAAACTCGAAGACATCTGCCTGGCGGCCGAACTGTCGCCGTCGTACCTGATCCGCGCCTTCAAGCAGTACTACGGGCTGACGCCCCACGCGTTCCTGGTCAACCAGCGCATCCAGTTTGCCCGCACCCAGCTGCGCAAGGGCGAGTTGATCGCCGACGTAGCGCTCGCCGCCGGTTTTGCAGACCAGGCGCACTTCCAGCGCACCTTCAAGCAGCATTTCGCCGCCACCCCCGGGCAATACCGCGAGGTGCTCAAGCCATCAGCAAATAACCCACACTGGCCACCAGCAACGCGGCCATCGAGCGGTTGAACAGGCGCACGCCGTGGGGATTGTCCAGGTAACGGCGTAGAAAGGTCCCGGCATAGGCCCAGCACGCCACCGACAGGTAGCAGATCACCAGGTAGAGACTGGCAAACAGCCAGACTTGCCGCCCATCCCCGTCGGCCACAAACAGGCCCATGCCCGCCACACAGGCCAGCCAGGCCTTGGGGTTGAGCCATTGCATGATCGCGCCGTAGAGCATGGATGGCGCTGTCGCGCTGCCATCCGCGTCGAGCTGGCCGTCGTCCACCGCCAGTTTCCAGGCCATGTACAGCAGGAACGCCACCCCACCCCACTGGATCAACTGGGTCAGGATGGGCCAGCGCACCAGCACCTCGTGCAAACCCAGGCCGATCAGCACCAACAGCAAGGTAAAGCCAACGGCAGCGCCGAACACATGCTTCTGGCTGGCGACAAAACCGAAGCGCGCGCCTGAACTCAGGGCGACCACGTTGACCGGTCCCGGCGTGATGGACGTGGCCAGGGCAAAGGCGGCCATGGAAATGATCAAGCTCATTGCGGTTCCCTTTTTATGATGAGGCGTAAACAGGGTTCCACGGTATAAGGCCGGGTCAAATCGGTATTGAACAAAATCACCCTGGGGCGTGGATCACACAGTCTTCGACGCCACACACCCGCCCATCCTCAGCCAGGATCTCGACCTAGTGCAGTGGCTTGGGCAGGTGTGTGGATGCCGGCGTTCAACGCTGCGTGGGAATGCGGATTTCGCCATCACGGCATTGGGTTTTCACACTGCGTGGGCAACCGGCGAAGGCCAGGTCCTTGGTCAGGCACACACGCACCTCCGACAGCACCTTGCCTTTGCAGATCACCGCCAGCCCATGGGTGCCCATGCGCGGGTTACTTTCGCGAAACAGCGCCTCGATTTCGCGGGCAGGCAATGACGGCGGTGTGTTGAACGGTTGCAGTTGCGCAGGGATGGCAACCACGCCCAGCGCCGCATCGGTTTTCTCCAGGTATGCCAAGGGTTCCAGCCCGCTGCAGGTGCCGTGCTTGGCCCATTCGTGGGTGAGCAGCGAGCGCGTCGGGAACAGCGCCGCGCCTTTGTCCATCTCTTCGCGGCTCAAGCGCGATTGCGTCGCACAGGTCGCCGGCCACCCTCCCCGCGCGTATTGCGGCCACAAGCCGTGCAGCACAAAACCGTAGCCCTTGCCCGAACACTGCTCGTTGTCCGGATGCGTCAGGCAGAAGGTCGGCGACCATGACAGCGACAACACATAAAAATCAAATTCCCCAGGCGTCCCTTGGCTACGCGGGGCCGCCATCGCCGTTGTGGCAAGTGCCAGCCACAGGACCATCCAGTATTTCATTCAGCTATTCCTTGGAAAATCATCCCGGCAGATTGGGATTACGTTGCAGGACCTTGTCCAGGATCCGATCGGTCTTCAACGCCTCGATGGCCAGCGACGGATGCTCGGCTTCGCCGCGAATATGCGCGTTCATGGCCAATACGTGGTGCCATTGGATATGCGTGTGGCATGGCACTTCCAGCACCTCGCTGGTCTCGCCCTCCAGGTGCAGCGGCTGGTCTTCGAAGACCGAGAACTGGATGCGCCCACGGCTACCGATCAATTCGACCCGGTCCTCACGGCGGTCGGCGACGAAGTTCCAGCAGCCCATGCCCAGCGCGCCCGAGCTGAAGGTCCAGCAGGCCGTCACGGCGTCCTCGGCGGCATAGCTTCCGGCCTGTCGTGCAGTAAAGCCCGCCACTTCGACAATATCCCCGGCCAGGTACTGGAACAGGTCGAAACCGTGGCTGGCCAGGTCGGCAAAGTAGCCGCCACCGGCAATGGCCGGGTCGGTGCGCCAGTTGGCGGCGCTGGCGTCCTCGGCGGCCGGCGGCTTGCACAGGGTCCAGGTCAGCTGGCGTAACGTGCCGATGCGCCCGTCCTGCAGCCACGCGCGCACTTGCTGGAAGCGTGGCAGCGAGCGCCGGTAGTAGGAAACAAACAGGTGCAGCCCGGCGCGCTCGAAGGTGCGCTGCATCAGCGCGCTCTGTTCGGCGTTCAGCGCCATCGGCTTCTCGACACAGCAATGCTTGCCGGCCGCCGCCACCATCAGGCTGTATTCCAGGTGGCTGTCGGGCGGCGTGGCGATGTACACGGCGTCCACTTCGGGATCGTTGATCAGTGCCTGGGCGTCGGTGTAGTAACGGGCAATCCCATGTCGCGATGCATAATCGCGCACGGCCTCCTCGCGCCGCCCCATCACGGCCACCAGCGCCGAACCTGGCGCTTTGTAGAAAGCGGGTCCACTCTTCAATTCAGTGACACTGCCACACCCGATCATGCCCCAACGTACGCTGCTCATCTGTTTTCCTCGTCCGTTTTCATCAATCAGGCAGTATCCACATCCCCACGCCGACACGCCATAACCACTTAGCATGACAATTGCATTACACTTTTATGACATTCATCCCGCTGCGGGGGCACAGACGATGAAAATACGCGCAACGGTCATTTGCGAACACGAGGGGCATATCCTCTTCGTGCGCAAGGCCAGGTCAAAATGGGCCTTGCCGGGCGGCAAGGTGGAACGGGACGAGCGCCCGGTCGGTGCGGCCGAACGGGAGCTGGAAGAAGAAACCGGATTGAACGTGGACGGGCTGCTGTACTTGCAGGAGCTGAAGGCCCACGACACCGTGCACCATGTATTTGAAGCCTCGGTGGTGAATATCGCGGATGCGCGGCCGCTGAACGAGATCGTCGACTGCCAGTGGCACGCCTATGGCGCCGTGGACCAACTGGACACCACCGACGCCACGCGGCACATCGTCAAAGCCTTTCTCCGGCGTCTGTAATACAGCGCCCAACCTGTTATCCAGCCCCCTTCGTTAGACCAGGCCATTTGCTCTCTGCCGTTCGACAAAGGATCTGTCGACCGCGGCAGCCGCTGTGTGTGTCAAAGGCACCCACATGGCCTGGTGAAGGGCGGCAGGCGGAGGTATCAGTGGCGAGGGCGCTTCCCCTCACCGCTGGGGGCAAGACTCAAAAACTGATCTGGGACGGGCCATTTCCTGCTGCCGATTCTTCTCCCGGGCGTTTCACCCGCGTTTGCTCTGCCATGTCCTCCGGCTGTGCGCCGCCGAAATCGGTGATTGCATCCAAAGAGTTAGGTTGAGCAGCAGCCTGCGCGGGACGTACGTTAGAGCTTTCGATCATCGTTCTTTACCTTGTTGCTCTACCCAACGGAATGTCAGGTTTCTCTGAGCTCTACCTTCGTGGCACTTTGAGATTTCCAGTTCCATCAGCCTGCTCACGACCGAGGTTCTTTGCCTGCCAACTTTGCTTGGGCCTTTGCCTGCCCGCGCCTGTACAAGGCCTCCACCAGCTGCTGCCGTTCATCCTGGGGCAAGGTATTGGCGAACTGCGCCAGGGTACCGTCCACCAACGCCCGCAGCGCCATATCGGCCTCCCGTGCCTTGGCCAGTTCCGCTACCAACGCCTCACGATCCAGGCTCGGCGCTTCCAATTGCTTGATCACCCCCAGCCGCGCCTCACGCCCTGCCATGATCAGCGGCTGGCTGTCGTCGCGATTGCGGCGCAGCAGTTGGCGCAGTTCCCTGCGCCGCTCCGGCGGCAACTTGACCATCGCCTGGCGCAGGCCATGCTGGTTGACCACCGCTTCGGCGGGCCGGGCGTTGGCCATCCAATGGTAGAGACCGCCGCCCACCCCACCGATCAAAAATACGTTGAGCAGGATCGAGGCAAACAACCACGGCTTCAGGGATCTGGTGGTCATTGTTCGGTTTCCTCGGCATTGACGCTGAAGACGACTTCCGCGTCGCCCTGATCAAAGACACTGGGCAGCACGTCGGAGGACAACATCGGCAGCGGCACGCTCATGGACGCCACCAGCATCCCGGTGACGATGCCGGCAATGCCCGCACCGACAAGGCCGGCGGGCGATAACCAGTTGGCATAGCGTGACCAGAATGAGCGTGGGGCGGATTGGCGTATCTGCCGGACCAACGCCGGGTCGGGGAACGCCAGGTGATGGCTGTCCAACTGGCTGTCAAGCCAACGCGCCTGCTGCAAGGCTACACGGGCAAGGACGTTGCCGTTGTCGAGCAGCGCCTGGGCCGTTGCCCGTTCTGCCGCGGGCCAGCGACGCAGGTCCGCCCCATAGACGTCGGCCAGGTACACAAAGCGTTCGGGTGTCATGATTTTCCCCTTCCTGGGCGGGCAAGCCCGGGTGTATCGGCAAGTTGGCTGCGCAACTGGCGTCGGGCCCGCGACAGCAGGCTCTCCAGTGCCTCGACGCTGATATTCATCAGGGCCGCGGCGTCGATGTTCGACAGCTCCTGGTAGTACTGCAACACGATGGCTTCGCGCTGGCGTTCGGGCAAGGCCGCCAACGCGGCGGCCATGCGTGTACTGCGGTCCTGGGTCTCCAGTTGCTCTTCAGGCGATGGCGAGCTGTCTGCCACCTCCACCGCCGCCTCATCGCTCAGCGGGCGCTCCTTGCGCCGCCGCAAGCGGTCGTGGCACAGGTTCAGCGCGACCCGGTGCAGCCAGGTGTCGAAACGCGCCTCGCCACTGCGCCAGTGGGCGGCCTGGCGCCAGATGCGCAGGAAGCTTTCCTGGGCCACGTCCTTGGCCTCGTCGGCGTCCCCCAGGATCCGACTGGCGAGCGCCAGCAAACGCGGGAGCTTGCGCGTCACCATTTCATTGACGGCGGCAGGTTCGTTATTGCCGATACGCGCCAGCAGCTCAACGTCCGGATCAGTGTCTTTCAATCGGGCAGTTCTCAGGGCCAAGGGTCAGGGTTCAGCGGATCCAATGCCCTTCGCGCCAGTACCAGTTGGGGCCATGGGCTTCCCAATGACCAGGCTCCCAGCGCGCATGACGCATCACTGGCTGCCAGTGGCCCGGTACCCAGCCATAACCGCGCCCTTCCCAACGCCAGTGGCCACGGTCCCAGGCATAGCCGGGGCGCTCGGCCGGGATCATTTCCACACGTTGCGGCGGCGGTGCCTGCTGGATAATGATCTCGGTCTGGGCAAACGTCGGGGTGCTGACAAACGCGGCGAGGGCCAGCGGAACAAGCACGGTTAAACGCAATGTGGCCAGGGCTCTCATGGCAACTCCTCCATGCAACCCGCGAAAGTGCAGGTTGCTGATGGGTTGAACGGCGCGTGCACAAAAATCCGTCGCGGGCTGCGCAGATTTTTTCAGCAGGGTGCGAGACCAGTATTGCTCAGGGGTTGGCGGGGCTTGATGAAATGTCTGAAAGGATTGCGACGGATTTTCGCCGGTCGCCGCGTTGAAGGATTAACCCCGGCCAAACCAAGAGGAAACACCATGTACCGTCGACTTACCCTGCTGGTTGCCGCTGCGCTGATCGTCAGTCTCAGCGGCTGCGTGATCGTGCCGGAACACCGTCATTGCTGCTGGCGTTACTACGGCGCAGTGGACGCGCCCAGCCATGCTGTCATCGGCTAGCTGGCCGCCGCCATGCCCGTCACACGACCTCTCGTCTGCTGCCTCGGCAAGCGCTTGACTCCCACCGTCGATCACACGACGCTCTGGGCACTTAGCCATCATTCGAGCCGTCCACCATGAGCATTGCCCCTCCGAGCCAGCCCGACAGCGACGTATACCGCACGCTGCTGGAGTCGACCAAGGCCATCCCCTGGCGTATCGACTGGCAGACCATGACCTTCAGCTATATCGGCCCGCAGATCGAAGCGCTGCTGGGCTGGACCCCGCAAAGCTGGGTCAGCGTCGATGACTGGGTCTCGCGCATGCACCCGGACGACCGCGAATACGTGGTGAATTTCTGCGTGTCGCAATCCCGTGCAGGGGTGGACCATGAGGCGGATTACCGGGCGCTGACGGTGAACGGCGACTACGTGTGGATTCGCGACGTGGTGCATGTGGTGCGCAAGGACGGCGAAGTCGAGGCGCTGATTGGTTTTATGTTCGACATCAGTGAACGCAAGAAGACCGAAGAACATCTGGTGCGCCTGCAAAAGCAACTCGAGGAATATTCCTATCAGGACGGCCTCACCGGCATCGCCAACCGGCGCATGTTCGACACCGTGCTGGAGCGCGAATGGGCCAGCGCCCTGCGCAGCCAGTTGCCACTGTCGTTGATCATCCTGGATATCGATTTCTTCAAGCAGTACAACGACCACTACGGCCATATCAAGGGTGACGAATGCCTGCGCGAGGTCGCGCGTACCCTGTCACTCGCCGCCAACCGGCCCCGGGACTTCATTGCACGTATCGGCGGTGAAGAGTTTGTGTGGTTGCTGCCGGAAACCGATGCAGCCTCGGCCAAACAGGTGGCACAGCGCTGCCTGCACCTGATCTGCCAGCAACAGATCGAACATGGCTTTTCAGCGGTATCCAACCTGTTGACCCTGAGCCTCGGCGTGGGTACGCGCATCGTCAAACCCGACAGCCCGATGCTGGGTTTTGTCGAAGATGTCGACAAGTTGCTCTACCAGGCCAAACGCAACGGGCGAATGCGCGCAGAGTTTGCAGACGGGGAAGTTTGATGCCGGGTCAAATCGCAGGCAAAAAAAATCCCAAGTAGCTGATGGAAACTTGGGATTTAAAAATGCATAAACCGTGGGAGGTGAACGCCCGGCTATAGTAACGAGTGTAAAAAGCTGTAACAAGAAAATTTTATATCCTTTCGTCGGATTAGAAGCGGTGTAAGTCCTTCAATAACCACATATTTTTTAAGGTAACGAAGTATATAAGTGCCACTTTTTGGTGCAACTACCGCCGTTATTCCCACTTATAAAAAATGGTTATAAGTTACGGCGGCGTGACACTCTTCGATCCGCCCTCGCTCAATTGCTTGCAGGTATCGCGAAGTTCGAGGCCACCGGATGTGGCCACACTGGCGACCCGCTCAACCTGTCGGCAAAGTGCCAAACGCTCGGCCGCTTCTTCGCGCTGGCGATCCGCCTTGGCGTTGAGTTGCACGAAATAGCCCCCCAGCACTACCGCAACGCACAGCACGCCGACCGCGAGGGAGCGCAAGCTGGTGGACGATGGGCGGGCTGCCGGGCTCATCGGCTTACCCTGCCCTGCTCTTCTGGTAGCGAACGTCGTCACCCTCCACCCGCTCCACCACCGACCAGCCCAAGTGCCGGTAGAAACCGTTGGCGCGGATTTCGTCGCGGCCGTCGGTGATCAGGAACAGCCTGTCATGGTGTTCAAACAGCGCCGCTTCGGCGACCGCCATCAGTTGACGGCCCAACCCGAGGTTCTCGTGACTCGGCAACACGAACATCGCAAATACCTCACCTTCAGCCAGGTCGACCATGGCGAAAGCGACTGGCTGGCCATCCACTTCGGCAATCCATACGCAGGGCGCTTCACGCATGCTATCGGCCAGCAGCTGCGGCGTGATGCCCAGTTCAGCCATCTGCTCAATACTCAAATGGTTTTGGACCACCGACGTGCGGATCTCGAACAGCGTATCGACATCGTCCTGCGTCGCCGCGCGAATTAGCGTTTGCATACCGGCCCCCCCTTAGTGAAGGACGCAATTGTATGCAAATTGAAACACAGTGAATGTCGTGGATTTGTAAGCGACGGCCTACCAGAACCCTGAGCCTGCACTCGCCGGCGTACGCACCTGCGGGGTACGGTCCAGCAGCCTCAATAGCGGCAGGCACGCCGCCTGGATCAGCAACATCCGGATCACCTGCATCGCGGTCACCAGCGTCACCGCCAGGCCCAGGGCCTCGGCGGTCAGGCTCATTTCCGGCGCGCTGCCGGGCATCATGCCCAAGGCCAGCGACAGCCACGGCATGCCCAGCCAGGCGCCAAGTCCCCACGCGGCGAGGGCCGTGGCAATTACCGAACCCGCCAACAACAGCAACACCTTCGACAGAAAACCCGGCGCCCGCAGGAAAAAACCACGGTCAACCGCAACGCCGAGCGCGCAGCCGATCAACAGCTGGCCGGTGCCACTGAGCCAGCCTGGCATGCTCATCGACAGGTTGTTGCAGCCCACTCCCACCGCGCAGATCAGGAACGGCCCGAACGTCCATGGGTTGGGCAGTTTGCAGCGCTGGAAGCCCAGGGCTGCCAGCCCGCTCATCGCCAGGATGAACACCAGCCAGGGCCAGATCACCGGCAACGGCACACGAACAGCCACGTGCGGCATTCCAAAGGTGGCGACGGCGGGCACCGCCAGCAGGATCAGCAGTAACCGAATGCTATGGGCCGCCGCGATAAACGATGTGTCCGCCTGACGTTGGCGCCCCAGGTGCACCATCTCAGTGGAATTGGCCGGCATCAACGCGAAGAACGCCGTACCGAATGAAACGCCCCAGCGGTGCAGGATCAGTACCGAACACACGGCCAGCACCAGCGTCAGCATCACTGCCGTTACGATCAGGCCAAGATGGGTCACCACTTGCTGCATCACCGGCAGGGTGAAATGACAGCCGATGGCCACCGCCACGATCAGTTGCCCGATCTTGCGCCCGTGGGGCACTTCCGGCACCCGCGCGCCGGAGCATCGGCTCAGCATCACGGCGACCAGCGAGCCAATCACCCAGGGCAACGGCCACCCCGCCCAACTGGCAACGCTGCCGCCCAAGGCGCCGATGATGAGGGTCAGGAGCCAATACTGGCGAAGGTTGCGCATTGTGATGAACCCGGCATGGAGAAGAATGCCGACAGGTTATAGACTTGACATCATCACAGAAAATATCCATTTGTTAAGCAAATCATCAACTTTTGTTATGCGAGCCCTTATGAACCTGAAAGCCCTGGAGTACTGCGTCGAAATCGCCCGCCAAGGCAGCTTCACCAAGGCCGCGCAGGCGCTGCATGTGGCGCAACCGGCATTGAGCATGGCAGTCAGTCGGTTGGAAGAGGAACTGGGTGTCGCCCTGTTCAACCGTGCTACGCGGCAAATCAGCGTGACTGCCGAAGGCCAATTGTTCCTGGCGCGCGCCGAAGCCTGCCTGGAAGGTTTGGCTGGTGCCCGCCGCGAGCTGCAGGACCTGACTCAACTGCACAGCGGCGAGATCCGCATCGGTGTGCCGCCTATGTATGGCATCCGCCATATTCCCGAACTGTTGATGCAATTTCGCGCGCGTTATCCCGGCATTGCCATGCATGTGGTGGAAGGCAGTGCCGATGACATCAGCGAACGCCTGGCCACACGGCAGATTGATGTGGCGCTGCTGGAGTCGCGACGGGTTGACCCGGACTGGGAGTCGGTGCTGCTCGGCAGTGATGAGATGGTGTTGTGCATGCACGAAAGGCATCCGTTGGCAGGGGCACCTTCGATCACGGCGGCGCAATTGCAGGACGAGCCCATGCTGGTCTTCGACAACACCTTCCTGCAACGCCACCTGCTGGATGCCTTTTGCAGCGATGCCCGCGTGCGTTTCAATATTGCCCTGGAAAGTAATTTCGTTCCGCTGGTGATTGCCGCCACCCGCAGCGGCATGGGGGTTTCCACCCTGCTGCGGTCAGTTCAAGAGCAGGAGGTCGGGCTCACGGGTGTGTCTTTCGAGCCTGCACAATTCATGCACTTCAACCTGTGCTGGCGCGCCAGTGAGTATTTGTCCCAGGCCAATCGGCGGTTTATTGAAACGGCAAAGGTGTATTTCCAGGAGGATGCCAGCTCGCCGCTGACACGCTAAGCGGGCTGGCCACTCATTTGCGTGCCACTTTGTAGCGCACACAATCCTGATAGAAACTCTGGCGAATCGCTTCGGGCTTGAGCCGTGAACGACTGTCATACGTCTGTTCGGTGATGCCCATGGCCATCATGCGCATCCAGGACTTATTGAACTTGATGGTCTGGATCTTCTGCCGCGCGGCGTACAACGACACCCCCGACAGCTTGAGTTCCTGGGCCCTGGCAGCCGTGCCGGCGCCCCAACTGCACATGTACTTGTCACCCTCGCGTAGCTCCCGTGCCTGCACGGCAGCCGCGCCGCCGGCCAGGGAGCAGGCGATCAGCATGATTCCAACAGTGCGCATTTGCTTCCTCACCTAACCACCTGAAAATAAAAGCGATTCTGGCGAGGATTTTGTTACAAAGGGGCCACTAAATTGCCTTATCGGTGAAACCGAATGACAACTGATGGCCCTGTGATGAGCCCGCTTGTTGTGGCGAGCGAGCTTGCTCGCGCTGGGGCGCGAAGCGGCCCCCCACCAATACACCTATGGGTATCAGGTAGAACGCGGTGCCTGGTTTTGGGGCTGCTTCGCAGCCCAGCGCGAGCAAGCTCGCTCACTACACAGGCCCAGGTACTTACCACTGGTAGGTGGCACTCGCCTGCACCGTACGCTGCGAGCCATACCAGCACCATGAGTACGAGTAGCACGACGCGACGTACTCTTTGTTCGCCAGGTTGGTAGCGTTCAGCGCCAGCCGCAGGTTGTCCTTGAGGTTGACGATGTTCTGGATGTCGTAGTGCACCGCCGCATCGAACAAGGTGTAGCCCGGTACTTTCAGCGTGTTAGCCGTGTCGCCCCAAGATGAGCCGACATAACGCGCACCGGCACCGGCCCCGAAGCCCTTGAGGTTGCCATCGTGGAAGGTGTAGTCCGCCCACGCCGACGCGGTGTGACGCGGCACCGCATAAGTGGTGGTGCCTTCGGCATTGATGGCTGGGCCTACGCCGATGTCGCTGATGGGCGCATAGCGCACGGTGTTGTTGGACTTGCTGATGCGGTTATCCAGGTAGGCATAGGCCGCCGTGATGTCCAGGTTGTCGTTGAGGCTGGCCTTGCCTTCGAGCTCAAAACCACGGGATTGCACTTCGCCGTCCTGGCTCTGGCAGCGACCGCTGCCGCACAAGTGGGTGGGGTCCGGGTCGGTGGTGAGGACGTTGGTCTGGCGCAGGTCGAAGATCGCAGCGGTGATAAAGCTGTTGCTGCCCGGCGGCTGGTACTTGATGCCGATTTCATACTGCTTGCCTTCGGTCGGCTTGAACACCGAACCGCCGTAACCGGTGCCCGACTGCGGGTTGAACGACTCCGCATAGCTGGCATACGGCGCCAGGCCGTTATCGAAGAGATAGACCAGGCCAATACGCCCGGTAAAGGCCTTGCTGTCCAGGGAGGACTGGCTCTTGGCCCCGGTGCGCAGGGTCTTGGTGGTGCTGTCGGTGCTGGCCCAGTCATAACGACCGCCCAGCAACAGCACCCATTTGTCCCACTTCATCTGCTCTTGCAGGTAGACCCCGGTCTGTTCGCTGCGCGACGTACCGTCGGTGGTGTACGCCGGTACCGGCACGGCCGCGCCATAGACCGGGTTGAAAATATCCAGGGTCGGCCCGGCGGTATACGTCCCTGAGCCCAACAGGGTGTCGGTGCTGGTGTTCTGGTAGTCGAGCCCCATCAGCAGGGTGTGTTGCAGTGGGCCCGTGTCGAATTTGGCCTGCACCTGGTTATCGAGGGTGTAGGCATCCATGTCGACGTCACTGGCAATGGTGGAACGTCGGATGGTGCGGTAATCCGCCAGCAGGTAGTTGCTGTAGAGGCTGCGATAGCGTCCTTCGCTGCGCAGGTAACGCGCGTTCTGGCGCACCGTCCACACATCGTTGACGTGATGCTCGAAGGCCCAGCCGATGGAGTAGTACTCGCGATCGCTTTTCTCGAAGTTCTTTTCGCCGTCGTAGAAGTCCACGTCGATGCTGCGCCCGGTCGGGCTGTGCAATACCGAGCCCCAGGCCGGCACCGAACCGTAGGACGCGCCCTTGGGGTCCTTCTGGAAATGCCCGAGCAAGGTCAGCGAGGTGTCTTCGTCCGGCCGCCAGGTGAACGCGCTGGACAACGACTGACGACGGGTTTCGGTGTGATCGACCTGGCCATCGGCATCGTCGAACAGCCCCGCGACGCGGTAGGAATACACGCCTTGATCGTCAATCGGCCCGCTCAAATCGAAGGTGGTGCGCTTTTTGTTAAAGGTGCCGTATTCGACGCCCACTTCATGGAACGGCGTATCCAGCGGGCGCTTGCTGACCATATTGATCACCCCGCTCGGCGTGCCCTGCCCGTACAGCACCGACGCCGGGCCGCGCAGCACTTCGACGCGCTCCAGGTCGAAGGCATCCTTTTGCGGCAAGGCATCACGGCTCGACGGCATGCGCAGGCCGTCCAGGTAAGTGGCCGGGGCAAACCCACGGATGGTCAATTGGTCGAGACGCGACGCCGTGGCGCCGCGGGTTTCCGGGATGACCGCGGCGCTGTAGCGCAGGATCTGGTTGAGGCTCTCGGCGTTCTGTGCGCGCATCTGGTCTTTGGTGACGATGGAGATCGACTGCGGGGTCTCGATCAGCGCGGTATCGGTCTTGGTGCCCGACAAACTGCGCGTAGCCACATAACCGGACACCGGCCCGGTAGGGCTTTCGGCCTGGTAGGCGCCGCTGATGGTGGTGGCCTGCAGCTGCATGGCGCCGCCGTTATCCGGGATGGCTTCCAGGCGGTAGCGGTCGGCCGAGAGCTTCAGCGCCTGCAGGCCGCTGCCGGCGAGCAACTGGGTCAGCGCCTCGTCGGTGGCATACTGCCCGCTCAAGCCATTGCTGCGTTTGCCGCGTGTCAGGCTCGCATCAAACGCCAATACCAGGCCCGCCTGCTCGGCCAGGATATTGAGCGCCTGGCTCAAGTCACCGGCCGGAATCTGGAAGCCGCGTACAGCGCTGCGGCTTTCTTCGGCGAAGGCGGATTGGACGTTCAGCAACGGCACGGCGGCGAAAGCCAACGCCACTGACAAGGCCAGTGGGTGCAAGGGGCGAGCAAGGCGCGACATGGGAAATCCTGGGTAATAGAGGTTCTATTAACCATGACGGCCAGGTCGGCAAATCGGGCAAGAATGAGAGCAGTTTTTATTTGGGCGGCGTAGATCGGTGTGTTGTGTCTCCCTCATTAACCCCACGCCACCACCAACAATCCCACCCCCAACGCCAGGCACAACGGCGAATAGAACCACGTATCCCACCGCGCAAACCGTGACCCGCCGACCTTCTTGAAAAAACCCACCAACTCCGAATCCCCAATCGCCCTGGCAAACATCAGCAGGGCGATCGCGCTGATTCCCCATTGCAGCGCCGCATGGGAGACCGCCGAAAAGTACAGCCCGGCCCGCAGGCACACCAGCAGCGCAATGCCGACCAAGCCCATCGCCACCAGAAAGGTACCCAGCGCCGAGGGCTTGAATGCAGGGCGAGGCCCGCTGGCGAATTCGCCGGGCAGTTGGGGGATGGCGGCGAGGCTGCCGAGTTTGCCGCCGGCAGCCCAGTACAAGTGCACCATGCTGATGCAGGTAAAAACGCCGACGATCCATCGTGCGATGACAAAGCTCATGGCGGGTTCTCCCTGAAAGGTGCGAAACAGGATAGTCGCCCTGGGATTTTTTGCAGGCATTTCGTCGGCGGCTGATGGTAAAGTGCCGCCCCATGAAAATCGCCCGTGCCGACCGCTCGCTCATTGCCTGGATGCTCTATTGCTGCGTCCTGTTCAATGTATTCGCCTGCAGTATCGGTCACGGGCAGATGGTGGGGATGCAGCTCAATGGCATCGGCGGGCAGTTCTGTACCGTCGACCCGCGTACCCAGGCGCCCAAGCCGTCCAACTCCACCGATGAGAACCTGCCGACGCTGTCCAAGGCGTTTGGTTGCCCGCTGTGCTCCACCGGCGGCATGGGCCCGGCGCTCAGTTCCAACCTGAATGTGGCGGTGGTGCCACAACCCCATGCACCGCCGCCGGCCGTCGTGCTGGCCGCTGATATCCCTGCCCGCTTCACCTGGCCCACGGCTAACCCGCGCGCGCCCCCCGCCTTCGCCTGATCCCTTTGCTTTCCAATCTGCACTGACCACCGGTTCCACACGGAATGACGGACGGTCGTGCGTTGTTTTCAAGCCAAGTTTTTCAGGATTCAACCATGAAACATCTACCCCTGTTGGCGGGCCTGTTCGGCTGCCTGCCTGCCTGCGCCTGGGCCATCGAACTGGCTCCGACCACCATTGATGGCGAATCAACTGCCGAACCCGGCCTCACCCTGGATCAATCCAGCGGCGTGGCGTCGCGTCTGGGACTGAGCGTGCGGGAAACCCCAGCGTCGGTTGCCATTGCCAACCGCAGTGACATCGAGCGCCATGGTGCCAAGACGTTCCGCGATGCCGCCAACACCCTGCCCGGCGTCAACGCCAGTGCGCCGCCGGGTTTTGGCGGGTTTGTCTCTTACCGTGGGTTTACCAGCAGCCAGATCACCCAGATGTTCAACGGTATCAATGTCGCCACCGGCCTGGCCCGCCCCGTGGATGCCTGGATCTATGACCGCGTGGAACTGGTGGGCGGCCCCTCCTCCCTGATCAACGGCGCCGGCTCCGTAGGCGGCTCGCTCAACTATGTGACGAAGCTGGCCACCCGTGAGGAGCAGGCCGCCGAAGGTCAGCTCACCTATGGCAGCTACGACACCACCGGCATGGCATTCGGCGTCAATCACGCGCTGACCGAGCCCGGCGCCGAGGTGCAGCATTACGCGCGCCTGGATGTGAGCCGCAACACCAACCACAGCTACATCGACCGCGACCAGCGTGAGGCCTGGAGCCTGGCGTTTTCCCTGCTCAGCGACCTCACTCCCGACCTGTCCCATACCCTGGCCCTGGAATACCAGGATGAACAGGAAGACAGCCCTTACTGGGGCACGCCGGTGCTCAACCCCAAGGCCGGCGAGCTGAAGATCGACAAACACAACCGTTTCAATAACTACAACGTCGCCGACGGCCGTTACGAGCAGCGCACGATCTGGGCGCGCTCGATCATCGACTACCGGGTCAACGACAGCACGACGCTGAAAAATACGCTCTACCACCTCGATAGCCAGCGTGATTACCGCAACCTCGAAACCTACCAATACAACGCCGACAACAGTGCGGTAAACCGCTCGACCGCCTACCAGGTGCGTCACCAGGGCGAACAGCACGGCAACCAGTTCGAGCTGCGCCATGACGACCGCCTCTTCGGCCTGTCGACCACCTGGTCCGGTGGTTTTGAGTACAAGGTCAACAGCACAACCAACACGCCGCTGAATGTGCCGGGTAACAGCACGGTGGACCCGAACGGCTTCGCCCCCGGGTACTTCTACGACATCCCGCGTACCCGGGAGAACTTTGGCAAGGACAAGACCAATGAGGTCACCACCAAGGCGTTGTTCGTGGAGAACCGCCTGGGCCTTACCGATAAACTCTCGCTGCTGAGCGGCCTGCGTTACGACGCCATCGACCTGGATGTGACCAACCACCGCGAGGTCACGGCCACCAACCCACGGCACTTCAAGCGCCGTTGGGAACCGGTGACCGGTCGCGTCGGCCTGACTTACCAGTTCATCCCATCGGCCAATGTCTACGTGCAATACAGCACCGCCGCCGAGCAACCGAGTACGACCACCCAGGTGTTCGATGTGTCGACCGGCAAACAATGGGAGGTGGGCAGCAAGTTCGACTACCTGGACGGCCGTGGCTCGGCCACCGTTGCTGTCTATAAGATCGAACGCAAGGACTTTGCCGTAACCGACCCGCAGGACCCGACCACGAGCATCCCGGTCGGCGCGCAGTCATCGAAGGGCATCGAGCTGGCCAGTTCATTGCGCATCACGCCCAGGCTGCTGGCGGAAGGCAACATCGCCTGGGTGGATGCCGAATACGATGAGTTCAACGAGAAAATCGCCAGTGGCGCGGTGGTCTCGCGCAAGGGCAATACACCGACCAACGTGCCCAGGCGCATCGGCAACCTGTGGTTGACCTATGACTTTACCGAGGACTGGCAAGGCGGTGTGGATGCACGCTATGTCGCCGAGGTGTATGCGGACAATGCCAACACCCAGACGGTGCCGGCCTACACGCTGTTCGGGACGTTCCTGCGCTACCAGGTGGATTCACACACCTCGGTGACCGGCCGGGTGCGCAACCTGACCAATGAGGTGTATGCCGAGTTTGCCCATGTGTCGCCAGCGTATTACCTGGGAGCGCCACGGACATTCGAGCTGGCGGTGCAAACCAAATTCTGAAGCGACAGTGCAAACAACATGTGGGAGGGGTGTAGCCCCCTCCCACATTATTTTTGATCTCCGCTCGGCAATAAGCGCCGTGTTTACTTCAAGCTGGCTTCGACCTTCTGCGCCACATCCTCGGTCAACCACGCCTTCCACACCTCAGGATGCTCCTTGAGGAACGCCTGGGCCACCTCCCGGGGCGCGGTGTGGTTCTCGCTCATGGTCGCCAGGGCTTTATTCAGCGGCTCGATCGGAAACTCGACCTTCTGGAAAAACCCGGCAATCTGCGGATGTTCCTTCTGGAACGGCGTGGACACGCCAATACTCAGCTTGGACGCCAGCGACCGCGTAGGCTTCGGATCGGGGTTATCCGCATCCGTCAGGGTCTTCCAGGCCTCGGCATCGAACGGTGGCTCCTCCAGCTGGATCAGCTTGTAGCGCCCCATCAACGGCGTCGGTGACCAGTAGTAGAACAACACCGGTTTGCCGCGACGGATGGACGAGGCAATTTCGGCATCCAGTGCAGCTCCCGAACCGCTGCGGAAGTTCACGTAGCTGTCATCCAGGCCATAGGCCTTGAGCTTCTGTTTATTGACCACTTCCGAGGTCCAGCCGATGGGGCTGTTGAGGAAGCGCCCCTTGCCGGGAGACTCCGGGTCCTTGAACACGTCCTTGTAGCGCGCAAGGTCCTTCACGCTCTTGAGGTCCGGCGCCAGGGGCTTGATACCTTTGGCCGGGTCGCCCTTGACCACATACTCCGGCACCCACCACCCCTCGGTGGCCCCCTTGACCGTATCGCCCAGGCCCACCACCTTGCCTTCGGCCTCGGCCTTGACCCACACCGGGCTGCGGCCGGCCCACTCTTCACCGATGACCTGGATGTCGTTCTTGGCCAGGGCGGTTTCCAGGGTGATGGTGGTACCGGGCAAGGTGTCGGTGGGCAAGTCGTAGCCCTTCTCGACGATGACCCGCAGTATTTCGGTGATCAGGCTGCCGCTTTCCCAGTTCAGGTCGGCAAAGTGCACCGGCGCTGGCGCGGCCGAAACTGGCAGTGAAGCCACCGATAGACCCAGGGTCGTCAGCGATGCAGCCAACAGCGTTCTCAATCCTTTCATGCCCATGCACCTCGCGATGTCGCAGCAAACAACGAACGGCTTTGCTGTCTATGCGCGAAGCCTCTGAATAGTTAAGTCAACTCAACTGTAGTAGAGGTTCCGGGAGATAGGAGATGTTCGCAGTATTTACCGATTATTCACTGGCCTTGAACGTCACCAGCTCACCCTTGCGCCATTTGGCGGCCTTGCCGGTCACGGCCTTGAGGGTCTTGGTCAGGCCTTCCTGCAGTTGTTCATGGGCCGCAAACACCAGCATCACACTGTGGCCTTCCTTGAAGACGATGCCCTGGCCCTCGGGCGAGGACACAAAGGCATAGTCGCCCAAGCCATACACCGTCAACTTGATGTCGCGGAACTTGAGTTCGAACTTTCCACCTTCGCGACTGGGCAATACCGCAGCACGGAAATGGTCGCCCACCTTGAGCTCCAGACGGGGTTTGTCATCCACAACCATTGCCGCTTCGGTATCGATTTCGGCGATGTAGATGCCTTCCGGCGTCTGCTCAGTGATGTAAACAAAACGGGATTGAAACTGCTTGACCAACTTTGCGCGCAAATCGCCCAGCACGAACAACGCGTGCATATCCAGATTACTGACTGCCAAGGAAACGCCCCCACATCGAAAAGAGCACTGTCCGCCGGAGCGGGCAGCACAAAGAAACGGCCATCTCGGCACGATCACACAACACATTCATGGAAAACTGAAGAAGACCCCGTTGCTGCGCCCAAAGCCCCGGACAGGCATGCACGATGGGCCTTGCGCAGGGACATCAGGCATCGCAGGAGATCACAGGTTCAATAACCAGAGAATACCGGTCGACCCGCTTCAGAGAATAACACTATTAAAAACGCAGTTTCCGACAGCTCATACAAACAAAAACACCTCGGCGTGGAACCAGACGCCGACTGCCGACGACAATACTAAAACAGCAACACGGGTCAAAACCACCTGTAACGCCGCTGGTGGGTCAACAAGATCGATCGACAGGAGCTGACCATGCAACGACGTCAATACGACGCTATGTCTTCCCGCACTCGTTCATCATGTCAGGACGAACAGCAATACTACTGCTTACGCAGTCCCAACGGGTACCCCGATTCCGTTCTTTACCAAGTTGTACCCGCCGGAAGAAACTTCTTCCATATCCGCGAAGTCACCAGTGGCAGGATCAAAGGCTTTCGCAGCGACCACATCGAGGCCTGTGAACTGGCCAAGCGGCTGGAGGCCTCACTGCACGGCGGAATCGTTTCGTCACCCGGATGACTTTACTGCGCCGCCGCCCTTCAACAACTGCCATACTGGCCTGTCCATTGGAATTTGCTCCCTCACGGGCCAGGTTTCATCAGTGCTGTTGGTTACCTCGAAGGGAAGGCGATACGTGACGGAATTTGATATTGGCGAATTTTTCATCCATGGCGACGCAAGGGAAGTAGACGGTGAGTTTCAAGCAGTGATCGTGATGCGCGCCAAGCCGCCGTTGACCACCGTCACCACGCACCAGGTCGAAAAAGACCGTTGGTTCAAGACCCTCGACACTGCCGCCAGCGCCGGAAAAGAATCCGCCCAGGCACTCAAGGCTGCAGTGGATTCAGGGGCACTGACCTCCTGACAATCCGATCGAACTCTACCGCGCCACAAGCCTCCCATGCATAACGATCCCGAAACCCGCACGGAGACTGACATGGACGCGCCAATACCGACACTCGAAACCTTATTTGAACAACTGGGCCTGGACTCAACCCCCGAAGCTATCGACGCCTTTATTGTCGCGCACCCGTTGAGTGACGACGTCAAGTTGATCGACGCGCCGTTCTGGACGCCGCAACAGGCACAGTTCCTCAAGGAAGAACTGCGTGAAGACGCCGATTGGGCCATGGCGGTGGATGAGCTGAACCAGCGCCTGCATCAATCGCAGTAACCCACTCAATGCCGGCTGCCTGAGCGCAATAGCGCTTGCCAGGCAGCTGGTATTTCCCCGCCTCACAGACAACAACAATCCCTAGCGCGCAGCCTTCGCCCCCTCCGGCTTATACCCCAGGCGCAAGCCACCCCAATGCCGCCCCCGGACCATGATCGGCACCGACAAGTCGTGCATCAACTCACCGGTATCGCGGGTGTAGGTCTGCAATAACACCGCTTGCTGGTGGCTGCCGCAGCGGATGCCGGTGCGGTCTTCGAACTTGCGCTTGGTGCGGTTCTGCACCGCGTCGACCTGGGCATCGCCGGTCAGCGCCTGGGAAAATGCCTTGTTGTGCGTCGGCACATAGCCCTGGGGCGTGCAGGCAATGGCAAACACCAAGCCTTCATGGCGTGGCAGCAGTGCTTCCTGGATGGCCGGCAGCACCTGGTCGGTGTAGCCATCGAACCGGCTGTGGTACTTGCTCGGGCTGGTGTTGGGGATCAAGGTGTAGCTGCGGTCGAACAAGTCATCCAGGCTGATGCGGTTCTGCTGTACATCGGCTTCGAATTGCGCGGCAATCCGGCTCGCGCCTTCGCGCGCCAGGTCGTAGATGCGTTGGTGATAGTCATCCAGCCCGACTTCCGCCAGGCGCTCACTGATCGTTTCGGCCTGCCCTTCCATCTGCACAGCGGCATCGGCCAACTGGCGGGTCTGCTGGTCGCTCACGATAAGATCGCTGCGCATTTGCTCCACGGCATGGAACAGGCTGTCGAGTTGGGCGCGGTTGGTGTCGGTGCCCTGGGCGATTTCATTGACCTGGCCTTCCACACCCGCCGCCAGGCCGGCAATGTTCTCCAGGTGCTCGCCGGCGTGCTCCACCTGCTCGACACCGGTGTGCAAGTCTGCCGAGAGCTGGCGAATCTGCTCAACCACCTGGGCAGTGCGTTGCTGGATATCCGCCACCATCACCCCGACTTCATCGGTGGCCGTGGCCGTGCGGCCCGCCAGCCCACGCACTTCATCCGCCACCACGGCGAACCCGCGACCGTGCTCACCGGCCCGCGCCGCCTCAATCGCGGCGTTGAGCGCCAACAGGTTGGTCTGGCTGGCGATGGACTGAATCACCAGGGTCACCCGCTGGATTTCTTCACTGCGTTGGCTCAGGGCTTCAATCAACTCCCGACTGGCATTGGCGCGCTGGCTGAGCTGGTGCATACGAATGATCGACTGGGCCAGCACTTCACGGCCTTCAGTGCTGCGCTGATGGGCCTGGCTGGCCGCCTGAAGGGCCTCGCGACTGAGTTGAGAGGTGACCTTTTCAGTGCTGATCATCACTTCGGCACTGCTGACGATCTGCTTGGCCGCGCCCAATTGCGATTGCACTCGAGCCGCCAGTTGCTTGACTGAATAGGCGACGCCGGCAGCGGACAGTGCGTTGTGGCTGGTGGTATAGGACAGATCGCGGGTCAGCTCGCCAATGGCATCGGCAGTGACGGGCGGTGCCGTGCGGGAGGTGCGGTTCATAAGGCCTGGCAGCCAGATCACCAGCAAGGCAATGGGCAGGCAGAGGTATATCGGCAGGCTGGCAAACGCCAGGCCCAGCAGTACCAGGGCGGCGCTCTGCAGGAGCGGCATCAACCAGCCGGGCAACCCGCGCACCACCGGTTGCGGTGGCACTGCTGCGCCCATCAGAGATCCGTCTCCAGCCATCGTCGTTACCCCACTGTTTGTCATTTTTGTCCCTGCATTAAACGCCACTATCCAGCCATTATCCATGGGCCTTTAGTGGGGTAGCCTGCAGCAGATCAATAGACGGGGCGTAACGGGTCTTTCTCCGGGGAACCGCCCAGGCGATTCCCCAGCTTCAGCGCATCAGGCTTGGCGCTGGTGCTTGTCGATCTGCTCGTGGCGCTCTTGCGCTTCGATGCAGTACTTGGTGGTCGGGCTGATCAGCAGGCGCTTGAGGCCGATAGGCTCGCCGCTGTCATCGCACCAGCCGAAGGAATCTTCCTTGATGCGTTCCAGTGCACGCTCAAGCTGCGGCAGCATGCGCTGGTCGCGGTCGATGGCATTGACCAGCCAGGTGCGCTCTTCTTCAACGGAAGCGGCGTCGGCAGGGTCGGCCGGGGTGTCCAGGCTTTCAATGGCGATGCGGTTCTGTTCAATGCGCTCGTGGTGTTCCACCTTCATGTCCTGCAGCAACTTCTCGAAAAAAGCGTGCTGTTCGGCATTCATGTAGTCATCCGCCGGCATGGCCAGCAACTTTTCCTTTGTCATTGATTTCTCTATAAAAAATACGTGCATTAAGGCGAATAAGGGAGCGTTCCGGTCGACCTCTGCAGGTCTCGGAAAGGCGCCATCCATTCCAAGCGCCACCCGGCACTCAATTTACGAGGGGCGGCAGTCTAAGGCCGACTTGAGGGCACAGCAACTGAAATGACAGGCATTTTTACCGATATAACCCCCAAAGGCACCAGGACGGGCTTGGCGAATGGTCATCGGAGTGCGTTTATAGCAGGAAAGTTCGTAGAGCAGCTATAAGCCGCAGGCTGCAAGCGACAAGCTGTAGAGCTCATCGGACTTGCAGCTTGCAGCTTGAAGCTCAGCGCTTGAGCTTGCGCTTGTTGCGGTACTGGTCGATCACCACCGCCACCACGATGATCAGGCCCTTGATGATGTCCTGGATATACGCATCCACCCCGACAAAGGTAAACCCGCTGGCCATCACTCCGAGGATCAGCGCGCCGATCACGGTGCCGGTGATACGCCCTACCCCGCCAGCCAGGCTGGTGCCGCCGATTACCGCGGCGGCAATCGCATCCAGCTCATAGGACATGCCCATGCCGGCCTGGCCGGTGGCGGCGCGTGCCGAAGCCACCACGCCGGCCAGACCGGCGAGCAACCCGGCAATGCTGTAGACGATGATCAAGTGGCGCTTGACGTTGATCCCCGACGTCCGCGCCGCCTGCATATTGCCGCCGATGGCGTAGGTGTACTTGCCGTACTTGGTGTAGCGCAGGGCGATATGGAAGATCACCGCCACCACCAGGAAAATGATCACCGGCATCGCGCCATGACCGATGGCCGTGTAGGAGTCCGAGAGCATGCTCACCGGCTGGCCTTCGGTGTAGTAACGCGCCAGGCCACGGGCCGAGACCATCATGCCCAGGGTCGCGATAAACGGCGGAATACCCGTGACGGCGATGATGCTGCCGTTGATCGCCCCCGCCAGCAGCCCCACACCCAACCCCATCGCCACCGGAATCCACACCGGCAAGTCCGTCAGCGAAGGGAACACCGCCCGGGAAAAGTCGGAAGTTTGCGCCAAACTGGCGGCAATCATCGCCGACAGCGCCAGCACCGACCCCGAAGACAGGTCGATACCCGTGGTGATGATCACCTGGGTCACCCCGATCGCCAGCAAGCCGATGATGGACACTTGCAGGATCATCAGCACCAGGCGCTGGGAGTTCATCAGGAAGCTCTGGTCCCGCACGATCCAGCCAAACAGCTCAAACACCAGGCCGATGCCGATCAGCACCAGGAAGATGCTCAGCTCGGTGGGCAAGCGCCGACGGTGCTTGACCGGGGCCGTGGCAGGCTTGTTGTCTGTTATTGCGTTCATAGCCAATCACCTTCTTATTCTATGGCGCGGGCCAACCGCAGGCCCGCGCGGCTGTTCGTCAGTGGACTGCGGTCATACCGGAAGCCAGCTGCATGACTTTTTCCTGGGTCGCATCCGCACGGTCCAGGGTGCCCATCAGTTCGCCTTCGTGCATCACCATCACCCGGTCGCTCATGCCCAGCACTTCAGGCAGCTCGGAGGAAATCATGATCACCGCCATGCCTTCGCTGGCGAGGAAGGAGATCAAGCGATAGATCTCGGCCTTGGCGCCTACGTCGATGCCCCGGGTCGGTTCATCGAGGATCAGCAAGCGTGGGTTGGTCATCAACCAGCGCGCCAGCAGGGCTTTCTGCTGGTTGCCGCCGGACAAGGTGTCGATGCACTGCTCCAGGGATGGCGTCTTCACCCGCAGTTTCTTGCACATGTCCTCGCACAGGGCGCGCAGGGCTTTCTGCTGGATAAAACCGTTGCCCGAATAGTGCGGCAGCACGGCCATTTCCATGTTTTCCAGCACCGACAGGCAGGGGAACAGGCCACTGAGCTTGCGGTCCTCGGTCAACAGCGCAAAGCCTTTTTCGATGGCCATGTGCGGGTCACTGATGCGCACCGCCTCGCCATCCAGGGTGATCTGCCCACCGCTGCTGGGGGTGATGCCGAAAATGGTTTCCGCCACATTGGTGCGCCCCGAGCCCATCAGCCCGGCGATGCCGAGGATCTCACCGGCATGCAGGTCGAACGACACGCCCTGGAACACCCCGTCCAGGCGCAGGTCGCGCACCGACAGCAGCAGTTCGCCGATGGGCGTCTCGCGCACCGGGAACAACTGGCTCAGTTCGCGACCCACCATCATCGAGATCAGGCTGTCGCTGTTCATGCTGTCGGCGCGTTGCAGGCCGATGTACTGGCCGTCGCGGAACACCGCCACTTCATCGGCAATGGCGAACACTTCGTTCATTTTGTGCGTGATGTAGACAATGCCTTTGCCCTGGGCCTTGAGGTCGGCAATGATCGAAAACAGGTGGGCCACTTCCTTCTCGGTAATGGCCGATGTCGGTTCATCCATGATCAGGATGTCGGAGTCGTAGGACACAGCCTTGGCAATTTCGACCATCTGCCGCTCGGCGATGCTCAGGTTACCCACGTGTTCCTCGGGGTCCAGGTTGATGCGCAGGCGCGCCAGCAACTCGGCGGTGCAGCGGTGCATTTCGCGGTGGTTGACCATGTGCAGGCTGTTGAGCTGCTCGCGGCCGATCCAGATATTCTCGGCGATGCTCATGTGCGGCATCAGGTTGAGCTCCTGGTGGATCATCGCAATCCCGGCCTTCTGCGCCGCCAGCGGCGTGTCAAACACGATGGGCTTGCCGCGCAGGCGGATTTCACCGGCGTCGGGCTGGTAGATGCCGGCGATGATTTTCATCAAGGTCGACTTGCCCGCACCGTTCTCGCCCATCAGCGCCAGCACCGTACCGGGGCGTACACGCAGTTGTACGTCGGCCAGGGCCACGACGCCGGGAAAGCCTTTGCTGATGTTGACGATTTCCAACAGGTAGGGTTCGTCCAGCGGCAACGGCTGGATACCGGGAGGCTGCGAGACAGCGGCTTGAGCGAGCATAAGACGGTACTCCATCAGCAGGGCGGGCACGACCGCCCTGCCGGTTCATTGTTGTTATGTCAGGGCTACTTGAAGGTGGCGACGTTTTCCGGGGTGATCAGCTGGAACGGGATGATCACGTTCTGCTCGACCGGTTCCTTCTTGGCCATCTTGCGCGCCGCTTCCACCGAGCCCACTGCCTGGCCCTTGGCGTCCTGGAACGCGGAGGCGGCCATGTCACCCTTGGTGATCGCATTCAAGCCATCCGGCGTACCGTCGACCCCCGCGATCAGCACACTGCCCTTTTCCTTGCCGGCCGATTTCAGCGCCATGGACGCGCCGATGGCCATCTCATCGTTGTTGGCCAGTACCGCATTGAACTCGCGGCCCTGGGTCAGCCAATCGTTGACCAGGGTCATGCCCTTGTCCCGCAGCCAGATACCGGTCTGTTCCTGTTCGATCTTGATGTCCGGGTACTTGGCCAACACTTCCTTCACACCCTTGGTGCGGTTGGTGGTGGAGTTGTTCGCCAGGTCGCCCAGCAGGATCACGATCTTGCCCTTGCCGCCGAGCTTCTCAGCGATGTATTGCATTTGCAGCTTGCCGGCCTCGACGTCATCGGAGGTCACGGCCACCACGTCCTTGGGCAAGTCCTTCTGGTCGGGACGGCGGTTGACGAACACCAACGGGATGCCGGCCTTGGTCGCGGCATTGATGATGTTCTTGGTAGAGGCTGTGTCGACCGGGTTGACGATAATGGCGTCAACTTTCTGGCTGATGAAGTTCTCCACCTGGCTCAGTTGCTTGACCACATCGGCGCGGGCATCTTCGAACTGCAGCTGCACGCCGTCACCCTTGGGATAGGACTTGGCCTGCTTGTCCATGTCTTCGCGCAGGTAAGTGAGGAAGGTGTCATCGAAGGCGGACATGCTCACGCCGACCTTGATGTCGGCGGCACTGGCAACACCGCTGGCCAGCAGCATGGATAAAGCCAGCGCGGTAAAACGGATCGGGGTCTTCATGAACGGTCTGTCTCCACTTTCTTGTTGGTTTTTTGGACGTTGCGTTTATCAGAGCTCGGCAGGCACGCGTACGACCGGTGCGCCTGGAATGCAGCAGACCAGCGCGCCCTGGTTTTCGACGCACAGCACATTAAGGAAGGAGAAGTAGAACGGCCGGGCGCGGGGCAGGCCGCGGGGCGTGTGGGCAGGGCGTAAAACTCGCAGTACAGCGTTGAAGATTTTCATCTGACGGTACCTGGTTGTTTTTGATCTTGTTTTTGTTGAGTCGTGCGAATCGAGTCCGAACGTACTTTATGCAACCTGGAAAAGACTTTATTGGAAAATAATTTCCATATCAACCTGTTTTAGAATTTTATTCTATTTTTGTTGAAACCACCTGCTGGCGCTCGGCGCTGAGGCGTGCGGCGTCCAATATACGCGTGGTTTCCAGCGCGTCATAAGCGTCCACGGGCAACGGGCCCTGCCCGTTTACCGCCGCTTGCAACTGGCGATAGAACTGGGTCCAGCAGCCCTTCTCCGACGGCACTCGCTCACGTTCCGGCCCCTGTTCGAACCAGCCCCAGCGGCGATGTTCTTCTGCGCCCCAGTGTTCGCCTTCGGTTTTCGGTGACTTGCCGGCCATCAGCGCTTCTTCCTGGCCGTCCAGTCCGTCCACGGTGTAGCAACCCAAGGTGCCACTGACGCGAAAACGCGGAGCCTGGCTGTTCTGCAGGGCGTTGCCCCACAAATGGGAAACCACCCCGTTGGCGTGGGTCAGGGAGACGAAGAAGCCGTGGTCGACAGTGGGGTATTCAGGGGTGAACTGTAACTGCGCAAAGACCCGCTCCACCGGACCGAACAGTTGCAGCGCCTGGTCCACCAGGTGGCTGCCCAGGTCGCGCAACCAGCCGCCGCCGCTGGCATTGCCCACGGCCTGCGGGCTGTAGCGCTCGACGCGGGATTCAAAGCGGATGATCTCGCCCAGGGCACCGGCGTCGATCAATTTGCGCAGGGTCAGGTAGTCCGAGTCCCAGCGCCGGTTCTGGTAGACGCTGAGCAACACCTCATGGCGCTCGGCGGCCGTGATCAGCGCCTGGGCCTGTTCAGCGTTGGCGGCAAAGGGTTTGTCGCTGACCACCGCCACGCCGTGCTCGATGGCTTCCAGCACCAGCGCCGGACGGCCCTTGAGGGTGGTGGAAATCACCAGGGCATCGACGCCGGCTTCGACGATCTGGCCGATGCTGTCAAAGGCCTTCACACCTGGAAGATCGGTACTTAATTGCTGGCGGCGCTCGGGTGAGCGCGTCACCACGCCGACAAACGTCGCCCCCGGCAAAGTTGCAATCAGCGGCGCATGAAAAAAGCGCCCTCCGTGGCCGTAGCCGACTAGTCCGATTCTCATGATCAACTCCTGAATTGAATTGGAAACCAATCAACTGTGGGAGGGGGCTTGCCCTAATGCCAGTCAGTTAAGCGTACATCGCCTCCTGTAGGAGCGAGCTTGCTCGCGAAAAACGTCAACGATAACGAGTGCCTCCTGAATGAACGCGGCGCCTGTGAGTTTTTCGCGAGCAAGCTCGCTCCTACAAAAAGCCTTAACTGAGTGGCATTAGGGCTTGTCCCTCCCACATTGACCGAGTGTTAGTCGTAGAAGTGTGGGCGATCCGGCAGGCGGACCTTCACAATCTGCTCACTGCCCTGGGCCTCGATACACGCATCCGCCGCCACCGCCGCCGCAAAGCCATCCCACGCCGACGGCCCACCGACCTGACCAGCACGCACGCTATCGATGAAGGCCTGCAACTCCACGTCATAGGCCCCGATAAAACGGTCCTTCCAATCCATCAGGATCGCATTCGACAGCTTGGCATCGCTGCGCAGCTGTACCTGGGACGGCTCCGGCAATTTGGCGATGCCGGTCTCCCCCACCACTTCGCACTGGATGTCGTAGCCGTACTGGCAGTTCACAAACACTTCCACGTCGATACGAGTGCCCTTGGCGGTTTCCAGCAGCACGATCTGCGGGTCGCGCAGATGGGCCAGGGCCTTGCTGGTCTTGCGCGGGAACACCACCTGCACCGACACGTAGTCGTCGTTGAGCAGCCAGCGCAGGACATCCAGCTCGTGGATCAGGGTGTCGGTGATCGCCATGTCGGTCTTGTAGTTCTCGCCCACCGTCGGGTTACGGTGCGCGCAGTGCAGCATCAACGGCTCGCCGATCTGGCCGCTGTCGATCACCGCCTTGAGGGCGCGATAACCTTCGTCATAGGGGCGCATAAAGCCCACTTGCACCAGGCGCTTGCCGTAGGCCACTTCGGCGTCGACGATCTTGCGGCAGCCTTCGGCCGTCACCGCCAGGGGCTTCTCGCAGAACACCGGTTTGCCGGCGGCGATGGCGGCGAGCACGAACTCCTCGTGGCTCGGGCCCCAGGACGTGACCAGGATCGCCTCGACCTGCGGCGAGTTGATCAGCCCATGGCCGTCCGCGTACACCTCGGCGTCCAGCTTCAACTCCGCGACCACCTTGGCGGCCTGCTCAAGGTTGATGTCGGTCACCGCCACCACCTGGCTGTTGAGCAGGGTCTGGCTGCACCGACGAATATGATCGCGGCCAATGGCGCCGGTACCGATTACACCAAGCTTCAAAGACATACAAACGCTCCTCTAGTTATTAGTACTGCCGGGCCTTGGCCAGGTGTTCATTGAGTTTTTTCGCCGCCGCGTTGGTGCGCTCGCTGGTGGACACCTGCGCCACCCCCACCCGCCACCACGACAGGTAGCCGTGGACCATGGTCTTGGGCAGGACCTTAATGTCGATCAGGGTCGAGACGCTTTGCGTGCGCGCATCGGCCAGGGCCGCCTCCAGCTGCTCCACCGTGCTGACCTTGTAGGTCTTGCAGCCATAGGCCGCCGCACTCATGGCGAAGTCCACCGGCACCAGGCCGCCGTCGAGCTTGCCGCTCTCGGGGTTGCGGTAGCGGAACTCGGTGCCGAAGCTGTCCATGCCGTTGCCGATCTGCAGGTTGTTGATGCAACCGAAGGCCATGTTGTCGAGCAGCACCACGTTGATCTTGCGGCGTTCCTGGATCGAGGTGGCCAGCTCCGAGTGCAGCATCATGTAGGAGCCATCGCCGACCAGCGCATAGACCTCCTTGGAGGGCTCGGCGAGCTTCACGCCGAGGGCGGCGTTGATCTCATAGCCCATGCACGAATAACCGTACTCGACGTGGTAGGTGTTGACGCCCTTGCTGCGCCAGGCGCGCTGCAGGTCGCCGGGCAGGCTGCCGGCCGCGGCGACGATGATCGCGTCGTCGGCCAGGGTCTGGTTGAGGACGCCGAGCACCCGGCTCTGGGTCAGGCATGAGCCGGTCAGTTCGATAAATTCACGCAGCACGGCGCGGTCGAGGTGGTCGTCGACTTCCGGCACAAAATCATCGCCGTGGTACTCGACCTGATGCACACGGTCCACTTCGGCGTCCAGTTGCGCCTTGGCGTCGGCGATCTGCTCGCCCCAGCCGGAACGGTAATCACCGAGGGCATCGGCCAGCGCTTCGAGGGCGACCTTCGCGTCGGCCAGCACCTGCACGCCGTCGAGTTTCAAGGCGTCGCAGGGGCTGATATTGAGGTTGAGAAACTTCACCTCGGCATGCTTGAACAGCGATTTCGACGAGGTGGTGAAGTCGGTGTAACGGGTGCCGATGCCGATGATCAGGTCGGCCTCGGGCGCCAGCAGGTTGGCGGCCAGGCAGCCGGTTTCACCGATACCGCCCACATTCAGCGGATGGCTCGAGACCACCGCGCTCTTGCCCGCCTGGGTTTCGGCGAAAGGAATATCAAAGCGCTCGGCAAAGGCTTGCAAGGCAGCATTCGCTCCGGAGTACTTCACGCCGCCACCGCAGATGATCAGCGGTTTGCGCTTGCCCCGGAAGGCGGCCAACCCATCGCCGATCATCGCGGCGGTGGCCGGGCGGCGGTCGATACGGTGCACCCGTTTTTGCAGGAAGTAGTCGGGGTAATCCCAGGCTTCGGCCTGCACGTCCTGGGGCAGCGCCAGGGTCACCGCGCCGGTTTCGGCGGGATCGGTGAGCACGCGCATGGCATGAATCGCCGCCGTCATCAGTTGCTCGGGGCGGTTGATGCGGTCCCAGTATTTGCTCACGGAACGGAAGGCATCGTTGGTGCTGATGCTGAGGTCGTGGAACTGCTCGATCTGTTGCAGCACCGGGTCGGGCTGGCGGCTGGCGTAGACATCGCCGGGCAGCAACAGCAACGGGATACGGTTGGCAGTGGCGGTCGCCGCAGCGGTGAGCATATTCGCCGCTCCTGGGCCGACAGAGGCGGTGCAGGCGTAGATCTTGCGGCGCAAGTGCTGCTTGGCAAAACCGATGGCGGCATGGGCCATGCCCTGCTCGTTACGGCCCTGATGCACCACCAGGTCGCCGCTGTCCTGTTCCAGGGCCTGACCCAGGCCCAGCACGTTGCCGTGGCCGAAAATAGTGAACACGCCGGCGACGAACTTGCTCTGCACGCCATCGACTTCGATGTACTGGTTATCCAAAAACTTCACCAGGGCCTGGGCCATGGTCAGTCGGGTGGTGGTCATGTCGCGCCCCTTATCGTTTCTGCAGGTGGGCGATGCTTGCCCCCAAGGCCTGCTGGATATCCGCCAGCTCGTGCACGCTTGTCGCAAACGGTTCGAACGACAGGTAGCCGCTGTAACCGCTGCTGAGCAAGGTGTCGATCTGCGCGGTATTGCCGAGGATATCGCCCTCGCCCACCAGCACGCGGTGGCCGTCGCGGATCGAATTGAGCGGCGCCTCGGCATCTTCCACGCCGGAGATATGCACCAGCCCGGTCAGTTCCGGGAAGAACTCATGCTCGCTGGCCAGGTGGTGGTGGAAGGTGTCGTGCACCAGGCGGAATACATCCAGGCCGCCGATGGACTGGATCGCATCCACCGCCACGCGCTTGCGGCGCATGGCACATTCTTCAAAGCCCAGGGGCTCGATAAACCCGAGAATCCCGTACTCGCGCAGGATCGGCGCCAGTTGGCTCAACGCGGTGCGCAAACCGGCGGCGCGCTGGGCTTCGTTGCGGGTGTCGCCGGGTTCATTGAACGGGCACATCACCAAGCCTTGCGCACCACATTCGCGGGCATAGGTGGCGAGCGCTATCGCCTGGGCGCGGCGCTCGTCATTCCACACATCAAAGGGGTACAGCGCGTTGATCGACAGCACCGTGATGCCCTGGGCCGCGCACAATTCGCGCACGCGGCCGGCCGGGGTGCCGTATTCGATCTGGCGATCCTTGAGGTCGTTGCGAATCTCGATGGCATCGCATTTCAAGGCCACGGCCAGCTGGATGAAATCCGGCAGGGACAGGTTGGGCGCGACCATACGGTTGAGGGCAAAGCGTAGAGGCGACTTCATTGTTATTGTTCTCCGTCCAAACCGTTTTAGAGGTCCAGCAGCCAGCTGTGCTGCGGGTCGTTGTGGAAATGCCAGGCGCGCTTGGGGCCCGCCATCACGTTCAGGTAGTAAGACTCGTAGCCATACGGCACGCTGACCGGGTGATAGCCCTTGGGCACCACCACCAGATCACTGTTTTCCACGGCCATGGCCTGGTCGATGCTGCGGTCGTCGGTGTACACCCGTTGGAACACGAAGCCCTGGGGCGGGTTGATCTGGTGGTAGTAGGTCTCTTCAAGAAAGCTCTGGTGCGGCAGGTCGTCGGTGTCGTGCTTGTGCGGCGGGTAGCTCGACGAATGCCCGGACGGCGTGCGCACTTCCACCACCAGCAGCGAATGGGCCGGGTCGGTATCCGGCAGGATGTCGCACACGTAGCGGGTATTGGCGCCTTTGCCGCGTACGCTGCGCTTGCACTGTTCAGGACGGATCAGGCGTGGCTCGAAACCCGGAGCACCCGGTGCGGCGCACACGGCAATCTGCACGTCGCTCAACGCCGTGACCTGGGCATCGGTACCCGGCGGCAGATAGGCGGCGAACGGCGATTTGTCCTCGAACACCGACTGGCGATCACCGAGGTTCTGCCAGTTGAAGCCCTCGCCTTCGATATTGACCCGACCGCTGAGCAGCACCAGGCACAGTTCCTGATCGCCGGCAGTCACCGGCAATGTTTCGCCAAGGCTCAGGCGGTAGGCGGCAAAGCCTACGTATTCCAGGCGGCCCTCTTCCAGGGCGACCATGGTTTGTCCGCGTTTACTGCTCTTTACCAGCAAGCTCATGGTTGGGTCCTCTCATCGAGAAGCGCACGCAATGTGTCATAGCCCTTTTTCGCATAGACGTAGCTGGGCGCCACGGCCGGATCCTGCTCGGCTTCTACCACCAGCCAGCCCGCGTATTTCGCGGCCATCAGCACATCGAGCAACTCGGCAAAATCGATATCGCCATCCCCGGGCACGGTGAAGGTGCCGTTGACGATGCAATCGGGGAAGCTCCACATCTGGTTGCGCGCCAGTTGCACCACGGCTTTGCGCACGTCCTTGAAATGCACGTGGCAGACGCGGTCGATATGCTTGCGCAACACCTCGATGGGTTCGCCGCCGCCCATGTAGCAGTGGCCCGAATCGAACAGCAGGCCGACTTCCGGCCCGGTACGGCCCATCAACTGATCGATGTCTTCAGGCGATTCGACATACGCGCCCATATGATGGTGGTACGCCAGGCGCACGCCCTGGGACAGGGTGAAACGCGCCAGCTCCGTGAGTTTGTCGGCGTAGTCCTGCCAGGCCTGTTCACTCTGAAACCGAGGACGCTCGATCAGGCGAATGCGCGAGCCCTGGATCGAATCGGCCACCTCGCCGTACACCAGCACCTTGGCGCCGTTTTGTTTCAGCAGTTCGACGTGGCCGGCGATGGCTTCGATTTCTTCGGCCACCGAGCGACGGGCCAGGCGACTGGAGTACCAGCCGGAGACCAGCGCCAGGTCATAGGGGCGCAGGACGTCGCCGACGCCCTTGGCGTCCTTGGGGAATTTGCCGTTGAGCTCGAAACCTTCGTAGCCGATTTCCTTGCCTTCGCTCAGGGCGGTGCTCAGCGGGGTTTCACCGCCGAGGGCCGGAAGGTCGTCGTTGCTCCAGGAGATTGGGTTGATGCCAATTCGGATTGCGGGCATGGCTGCACCTTTATTATTTTCTGGTATCACTGAGATCTGCTTTCTGTGGGAGGGGGCAAGCCCCTCCCACATTGGATTGCATTTCAAATTAAGAACTTGGTTCAGCCTCGGGCACTGCGCCAGGCGTTGATCAACTGCTCAAAGGTCGCCTGGACCTGCTGGATCAACGTCTCATCATCGATCTCCCCCGCCATCCACAAACGGCTCGGCTCCTGGAAAATCGTGCGGCCCACGGCAAACCCACGGCAGGTGCTGCTCTGGCTGGCTTGCTGGAAGCCGGCGGACAGGCATTCGGCCGAGGCGTTCAGGCCCAGCAACACCACGCCACGGCAGTACGGGTCGCGTTCCTGGATCAGTTCGTCGAGCTTTGTCCAGTCCTCGGCCGACTGTGCCTCGATTTTCCACCACGCCGGGTAGATACCCAGGTTGTACAGGCGCTTGAGGCTGCGATAGAGCACGTCCGGGTAAGTGGACGGATGATCCTTGGGCGGGATGACTTCCAGCAGCAGCTCATGGCCGCTGGTCACCGAAGCCTCGTACACCGCCTTGAGCTGCGCTTCCTGTTCCAGGCGCAACATGGGCTCGTCGTCGGGGTGGTATTGCACCAGGCACTTGATGATCTGTTCCTGGGGCCAGGCAATCAGGTTGCTGCCGATCGAGCGGCCATGTTCGAACGCCAGGGGCCGCGAGTTCTGCACCTCCACCGGACGCGCGATCCACCAGCCGCGACCGCTGGCGGCATTGAGCGCGTCCTGGCCGAAGCGCTGGTCGGCCAACAGGCCCACATCGGCCCCGACGCCCTGCTCGGCGAGCTTTTTCTCCACGCGTTCGATGGCCTGGATAAACAGCTGCTTGATCTCGCTGATCCGGGTCAGGTCCTGGCCGCCGCGTTGCGCCAGTTCCACCAGTTGCCAGCGGTGATCGAAGGCAAAGATGAACAGCTGCTTCCAGGCCTTGCGCGGCACGGTGACGCGGTGCAGGCGTTGCAGGGTCGCGTCCTGGTCAGGCCGGGTGATCGGCACCGGGCTGTTGAACAGGTAATCCAGTTCGGCCGGGGTCGGCATGGCCGGCGCACAGGCGTGGCGCGAGACCACGAGACCACCGCAGGCATTGGCCAACTGGCTGCAACGCTCATCGCTGGCGTCATTGATCCAGCCGCTGAGGAAGCCCGACATAAAGGCATCGCCGGCGCCCAGCACGTTAAGCACTTCAACCCGCACGCCAGGGTAGATGGCGCCCTCTTCCAGGCGCGCCGGGATTGCACCGTGGATCACCGTGCAGCCTTGCGGGCCGAGCTTGACCACCAGGGTCGCCGGGGTCAGTTCACGCACGGTGCGCAAGGCGGTGAGCAGATCTTCGCTGCCGCCGGCAATCAAAAACTCTTCTTCGGTGCCGACGATCAGGTCGAAACGCGGCAGGATTTTCTGCACATGCTGGCTGACGTTCTGGTCGGCGACAAACCGGGTTTCGCCGTCGGCCTTGCCCGCCAGGCCCCACAACACGGGGCGGTAGTCGATATCCAGCACGCGCTTGACGTTGTGCTTGGCCGCATAGTCCAGGGCCTGGATGCTGGCCTTGTACACGCCGTCGGTGGAGAAATGCGTGCCGGTGATCAACAAGGCTTTGCTCGAGGCAATAAAGGCTTCGTTGACGTCCTCGGCGCGCAGGGCCATGTCGGCGCAGTTTTCGCGGTAGAACACCAGCGGGAAGGTTTCGCGGTCCTTGAGGCCCAGCAGCACCATGGCGGTGAGGCGTTCCGGGTCGACCTTGATGCCGCTGACATCGCAGCCTTCGCGGGCCAGGGATTCCATCAGGAAACGGCCCATATGGTCGTCCCCCACCCGGCTCAACATTGCCGACTTGAGCCCCAGCCTGGCAGTGCCGAACGCGATATTGGCGGAGGAACCGCCGAGGTATTTGGCGAAGCTGGACACGTCCTCAAGCCGCGCACCTACTTGCTGTGCGTAGAGGTCGACGCCCAGGCGCCCGAGGCAAATCAGATCCAATTGACGCCCACTGGCAAAACGAGTCTGGCCCATGCTGGCTCCTGTTATTTTTATCAGCCTGCGTTGTGCCGTCGTGGCGACGGCAAACGCTCTTGGTGGGAGCAGACTAGAACGTCCGGCGGCGGCAATCAATATTTATTCCAGAATTATTTTTAGTGGAATATTTTTTCCAATACGTCAGCATAGGGGCATGCCAGCTGCCGTGCATCGTTTCAGCAGGCCACGCGGGCCGTGATGCCGGGGTATTTTTTTACGCCTACCCTGTAGACTTGCGCCACCCACCAGCGCATCAGAAGAACACGCCAGAAGGATTGCCCATGTCCCGCACCGATCCCGAGACCACCCTGGAAGACACCATCGCCAGCCCTCCGATCAATGCCGAACGCCTGTTGCAGCTGATCACCGACGAGTACGAAAGCCTGCCGCGCCAGCTCAAGCGCATCGCCAGCTACATGAGCCAGCAGAGCGACCGGATCATGGTCGACCGCATCAGCGACATCGCCCGCGAATGCGAAGTGCACCCCTCGGCGATCGTGCGGTTTTCCCAGCGTTTCGGCTTCAGTGGGTTCAGTGAGATGCAGGCGCTGTTTCGCGAGGCCTACACCCACAAGACCACACCGGTGCAGAACTACCAGCAGCGCATCCGCAGCATGATCGCCAACAAGTCGCAGAAAGCCAGCGGCGGCGACCTGGCCCGCGAGTGCGTCAACGCGACCCTCTCGGGTATCGAGCGCCTGGGGCTGGAACTGGATGATGTGGCCTTCGACAAGGCAGTCGACCTGGTGGTCAACGCCGACAATATCTACGTGGTTGGGGTGCGCCGGTCGTTCGCGGTGGCCGATTATCTGGTCTACAACCTGCAGCACACCAACAAGCGCATCCACCTGATTTCCGGTTTGGGCGGCAGCTATCGCGAGCAGATGCGCAGCGTGCGCGCCAATGACCTGGTGATCGCCATCAGCTTCACGCCCTACGGCAAAGAGACCCAGCACTGCCTGCGGATCGCCCAGCACCATCAGGCCAAGACCCTGATCATCACCGACAGCAACCTGTCGCCCCTGGCCAAGCGGGCCAACGCGGTGCTGCTGGTGAATGAAGGCTCGTCGTTTGCCTTCCGCTCATTGAGCGCCACCTTGTGCCTGTGCCAGGCGTTGTTTATTGCCGTGGCGTATCGGTTGGAGTTGAAGGTGGATGAGATTCACGAGCAGGTCGGGTTTGATGACTGACTATCAAACACCGCAAATCAAATGTGGGAGGGGGCTTGCCCGATAGCGGAGTGTCAGTCGACAGCAACATCAACTGATACACCGCTATCGGGAGCAAGCCCCCTCCCACAATGGACCGAGATAGGCCGGGGATCAGTGCATGAAAATTGCGATCAGGATGATCACCGGGATCGGCACGCCGAGGAACCACAGAAGTAATGAGCGCATGGTGTTCTCCTTGAATTAACGAACGTAGGTTTCGGTTTCGACGTACACCACGGCATCGCGGCGACGGCCACCAAAGGTTGCAGCGAAGCTGGCAAAGAAGGCGCCGATCAACAGGGCGACAAAGGTCCACAGCGAGGTATAAGCGGCGACTTTGGCGGCCGTTTCAGCGGCTTGCTTGGCCTTGAGCTTGGCGTCTTCGACGGCTTTACGCGCGTCGCCGTAGACTTTGTCGATACGCGCTTCGGCATCGGCCTGGCTGAGGTTGGTGCGCTGGCTGATCAACTGGGCCAGGTAGGCACGGTCTTCAGCGGCGAGTTGGCCGTCGTTGCTCAGGGTGCGGGTAAAAATGCGCGCAACCACGCCATGGGCAGCGTCATCACTGACGGCAACCGGGCGATCGTCACGAAACAGGCTGTCGACGTAGTAGTCAAAATCGCCGCCGTTGACGCCTTTGGCTGCGCTGCCTGCGGCCTGGGTGATACCGCTGGCCGCACCGGCTGCCACGCTGGCACCGGCTTTCACGCCGCCGGTGACCACACTGCTGACCGAACCGACCACCAGCACGGCAGTGATCAGCGTGGCGACGGCCCAGGCCAGGAAACCATGGGCGGTGTCGCGAAAGTACACTTCATCGCCATGCATATTGGCCCACTTCACCCGCAACCGGCCGGCGATGTAACCCCCCAGGCCCGAGGCGACGATCTGGGTAAAGGCCAGCCAGACAATCGTGGAAATGCCAAGCCCCTTGGCGCTGATGCCGCTGTCGGCCCACGGCGACACCGCCGAGAAACCCAGGCCGAAGCCCAGCAATACCAGAATCAGGGATAACGCAGCCGCCGCAGCGGCCCCGGCAAAGATAGCCCCCCAGGAAACCCCGGAGCGCGCGCTCGACTCTTGCAGCGTGGATGACGATGTGATCATTGTTATGGTGCTCCCGGCAGGAAAAATAGTGTTACAAGTCTCAAAAGGGACAGTGCAGGCAGCATGCCAGTCGCGCTTAAAATTAAATCCGTTGTATTTCAACAGGTTAAGTAAATTGAACTTGCCTGAACCATGCAACTTGCAAGAAATGATTGTTGCAGGCGGGCGTAATGCATTCCCTGTGGGAGGAGATTGCTCCCCGGCCGGTACCCGTCATGAAAGTTGTGTCAGTTTTGCCAACATGAAGTTTTATTTAGGAAGCGTTCAGCCGTTTCTTGGCAAAATGCCCCCACTTCTAGTGTGAATCGCTCACCAGGTAATCCTATGACCCGCATTTTGACCATCGAGGATGACGCCGTAACGGCCCGCGAGATCGTCGCCGAGCTGAGTAGCCATGGACTGGACGTAGATTGGGTGGACAACGGCCGCGAAGGCCTGGTCCGCGCCGTGAGTGGTGATTACGATCTGATCACCCTCGACCGCATGCTGCCGGAACTCGACGGCCTGGCCATCGTCACCACCCTGCGCACCATCGGCGTATCGACGCCGATCCTGATGATCAGCGCCCTCTCCGACGTCGACGAGCGCGTGCGTGGCCTGCGCGCCGGCGGTGATGACTACCTGACCAAGCCTTTCGCCTCCGACGAAATGGCCGCCCGCGTCGAAGTGCTGCTGCGCCGCAAAAGCACGGTCAAGGAATTCGAAACCGCCCTGCGCGTGGCCGACCTGGAACTGAACCTGATCAGCCGCGAAGCCAGCCGTGCCGACCAGCCCCTGAGCCTGCTGCCCACCGAATACAAACTGCTGGAATTCCTGATGCGCAACACCGGGCAGATCCTGTCGCGGATGATGATCTTCGAGGAAGTCTGGGGCTATCACTTCGACCCGGGCACCAACCTGATCGACGTGCACATCGGCCGCCTGCGCAAGAAAATCGATCCACCGGGCCTCCCGCCGCTGATCCGCACGGTACGAGGTTCCGGTTATGTCATTGCTGAACCCCTCTAAGGGCTGGCGCTCATCCAGCAGCCGCTTGCTGGCGCTGTACAGTTCGTTGTTCGTGGCCTGGAGCTGCATCCTCATGGGGGTGCTGTATTACGAGGTCTCGGGTTACCTGAGTGACCTGTCGCGCCATTCGCTGATGCAACGCCAGCACCTGTTCCAGCGCTTCGACGGCGAAGAACTGGTGGAAGCGTTGACCACCAGCATGACCTTCGACATGAAGGGCGTGGACGCCTACGGCCTGTTCGATGAGCAGTTCCGCCCCTTGAGTGGGCCGATCCGCGCGATTCCCCCCGACCTGCCGCTGGACGGCAAGATCCACGCCCTGGCCAATTGCGTCGACTCCGACGACCCCAAACTGCCCAAGGACAGCTGCGACGCCGTCGCCAGCCATACCGACGACGGCCGCTGGCTGGTACTGGTGCGCGCCAATGGCTCGCTGTTCGGGGTGACGCGGATCATCTGGCATGCCCTGCTATGGGCGCTGTCCCTGACCATTATCCCCGGCGCCGCCGGCTGGCATCTGTTGCGTCGCCGCCCGCTGCGCCGGATCCGCGGGATCCAGGCCAGCGCCGAAGCCATCGTCGCCGGCGACCTCACCCACCGCTTGCCGCTGTCCAACCGGCGTGACGAACTGGACATGCTCGCGGCCATCGTCAACGCCATGCTCGATCGCATCGAGAAGCTGATGAACGAGGTCAAGGGCGTGTGCGACAACATCGCCCACGACCTGCGCACCCCATTGACCCGCCTGCGCGCGCAGCTCTACCGCATCCGCCAGGAGGCCGAGCAGGACTCCGGCTACGCGGTGAAACTGGACGACGCCATCGCCGAGACCGACACCCTGATGGCGCGCTTTCGCGGGCTGCTGCGTATCTCCGAGCTGGAAGACCACCAGCGCCGTTCCGGTTTCCTGGTCATGGACCCGCTGCCGCTGCTGCGCGAGTTGCATGACTTCTACCTGCCCCTGGCCGAGGAAGGCGAATTGCAGTTGCGACTCGAAGTCCCCGAGTCCCTGCCATGGATCACCGGCGACCGCGCCCTGTTGTTCGAAGCCCTGGCCAACCTGCTGAGCAACTCCATCAAGTTCTCTCCAGCGGGCGGCGCAGTGATCCTGCGGGGACTCAACGATGCCGGCAGCACGCGCATCGAAGTGCACGACTCTGGGCCCGGCATACCGGCGGCGGAACGCGATGCGGTGTTCCAGCGCTTTTATCGGGTGGATGAAGGCGACCAGCAAGGCGGGTTTGGGTTGGGTTTGTCGATCGTGGCGGCGATCATCAACCTGCATGGGTTCAAGCTGGAAGTCGGCACCAGCGAGCAAGGCGGCGCGCGCCTGGTGCTGGAGTGTCGCCAGCAGCTGATGCCCGAAGCCTGATCCATAAGCCAGTGAGGTCAAACTACGGGGGCTTGCCCCAATGCCAGTCAGTTAAGGAGGAACACTCTAACTGTGGTGAGCGGGTTTGCTGTGGTGAGCGGGCTTGTCGAATCGTCGCACCGCCCGCGTTGGGCTGCGAAGCAGCCCCAATCAGGCTCCCTGTGTTCTGTCAGGTAAACCGCAGCGCCTGGTTTTGGGTCTGCTGCGCAGCCCAACGCGGGCGGTGCGACGATTCGACAAGTCCGCTCACCACAGGGCAACTCGCCAGTCTCTGAAAGTTGTGAAGATAGCTATCGCCCCTCCCACATTAGTCTTGCATTGCCTGGTAGAACGAATCAGGCCGGGAAGTTGGCGCGCAACGCCTCGACCCCGCCTTTGTACATCCCGGCAAACAGCTCTTCCACCGCCGCCTCCGTAGTACCCGCCGCCGGGGTAAACACACCGGACCAGGTCACTTTCGCCGACGAATCACTCAACGCCTCAACCTGCACGGTCGCAAGATAGGCACTCACCGGAAACGGCGACTCTTCAATGGTGTAGCTGTAAGTACGCCCGACGTTATCGAAGGTCTGCAAACGCTCGACGATCACACCCCCGTCGGCGGTCGTCAGATGGCGCACGCGGCCACCTTCACCGGGCTCGCTCTTGGCGATAAACGGAAGCCAGTCCGGCAGGCTGTTGAAGCCACCCACCAAGTGCCAGACCGTCTCGGCCGATACCGGGATTTCAATCACTGCAGATGCTGTTGGCACGCTAAATCTCCAAAAGTCGTAGGAAAACCTCGTGCACAGCCTGCCACGCCCCGGACTTCAATGCATCAATTCCCGCAAGCGATGCCACGCCATTCCCAACGCCAGCAGCGGCGAGCGCAACGCCTTGCCGCCGGGAAAGGTCATGTGCGGCACCTGGCTGAAAATATCCAGGCCCTGGCTGTGGCCCGCGTGTATGCCTTCGGCCAGCAGCCGCGCGCACCAGTGGGTCACGTTGAGCCCATGCCCGGAATAGCCCTGGGCGTAGAACACGTTCGGGTATTGCTTGAGCCGCCCGACCTGGGGGAAACGGTTGGCGGTGATGCCGATCCTGCCGCCCCACTGGAACGCGATGGCGGTGTCGGCCAATTGCGGGAACACCTTGAGCATCTTGGGCTGCATATAGGCCGCGATGTCTTTGGGATCGCGCCCCGAGTAATGGCAGGCGCCGCCGAACAACAGGCGACGGTCGGCGGACAACCGGTAGTAATCCAGGCCGACTTTCTGGTCGCACAGCGCCAGGTTCTGCGGGATCAACTGATTGGCCTGTGCAACCGACAGCGGCTCGGTGGCGATGATGTAGCTGCCCGCCGGCAGCACCTTGCCGCTCAGGCGCGGTTCCAGTTCCTCCAGGTGCGCATTGCAGGCCAATACCAGGCTGGCCGCGCGTACCGTGCCGCCAGCACAACGCACCTGCACCGTGTCGCCGTGGATCAGTTCCAGCACTTCGGTGTGCTCAAAGATCCGCACCCCAAGGGACTCGGCCACCTGCGCCTCGCCGAGCACCAGGTTCAGCGGGTGCAGGTGCCCGGAGCCCATGTCCACCAAGGCGCCGGCATACTGCGTCGAATCCACTACGTCGCGGATGTCCTGCGGGCCCACCAGGCGGGTTTCATGCACATAACCCAGGCGCGCCAGGCTGTCCTGCTCGCCCTTGAACGCAGCGAACTGCGCCGGGGTGTTGGCCAGCTCGGCAAACCCCCAGCGCAAGTCGCAGTCGATCCCGTGCTCGCGAATGCGCTCGCCCACCAGGGCCACCGATTCGATCCCGGCCCGTTCCAGGTAACGCACGCCCTCCTCGCCCACGTACTTGGCGAACCCCGACACATCGTGGCCGATCCCGCGAATCAACTGCCCGCCATTGCGCCCGCTGGCGCCCCAGCCGATACGCCGGGCCTCCAGCAGGATCACCGAGAGCCCGCGTTGGGCCAGTTCGATAGCGGTGTTGACCCCGGTAAAACCAGCGCCGATCACACAGACATCGGCGCTCAGGTCGGCGCCCAGTGCCGGGCGCTCCGGCATGGCATTCGCCGACGCAAGGTAGTAGGAACGGGCGTGGTCGCTGGATGGGATCATTTGTTGGTCTTCACTTTGCTCCAGGCGCGGGTCATCAGGCGCATGGTCGCCGGAGTCGGCGTGGTGGAAATATAGAGTTTATCGAGCACTTCCTGCGGCGGGTACACCTCGGGGTTATTCACCAGTTCAGGGTCCATAAAGGCCTTGGCGGCCGGGTTGGCATTGGCGTAACCGACCGAGGCGCTGACCTTGGCGATCACTTCAGGGTCGAGCAGGTAGTTGATGAAGGCATGGGCCTCTTTCGGGTGACTCGCATCGGCCGGGATCGCCAGCAGGTCGAACCACAGGTTGGAGCCTTCCTTGGGAATCGAGTAGGCGATATTCACGCCGTTCCTGGCTTCCTTGGCGCGGTTGGCGGCCTGGAATACATCACCGGAATAACCGAACGCCACGCAGATATCGCCGTTGGCCAGGTCCGAAATGTACTTGGAGGAATGGAAGTAGGTGATGTACGGCCGCAGCGTCAACAGCTTGGCCTCGGCCTGCTGGTAGTCCTCGGGGTTCTCACTGCGCGGGTCCTTGCCCATGTAGTTGAGGATCGCCGGGAACAGCTCATCCGCCGAGTCGAGGAAGGCCACGCCGCACTGGTTGAGCTTCTTGAGATTCTCCGGTTCGAACAGCACCGCCCAGGAATCGATATGATCGATACCCAACACCTGCTTGACCTTGTCGACGTTGTAGCCGATGCCGTTGGTACCCCACAGGTACGGCACCGAGTGCGCATTGCCCGGGTCGTTTTTCTCCAGCAGCTTGAGCAGCTTGGGGTCGAGGTTCTTGAAGTTGGGCAACTGCGAACGGTCGAGCTTGAGGAACGCGCCGGCCTTTACCTGGCGCGCCAGGAAGTGGTTGGAGGGCACCACCACGTCATAGCCGGTGCGACCGGCGAGCAACTTGCCCTCCAGGGTTTCGTTGGAATCGAACACGTCGTAGATCACCTTGATCCCGGTCTTGGCCTGGAAATCCGCCAGGGTGGTCTCGCCGATATAGTCGGTCCAGTTGTAGACGCTCACCGTCGGCGCGGCTTGGCCGGCACCGCTGAACGCGGCCACCAGGGCCAGCGGAAGAAGCTTGTTCACAAGACGCATATCGATACCCCTTTTGTGTTTTTTAGACGCTCAACAGCAGGAACTCACGCTCCCAGGAACTGATCACCCGCTTGAAATTCTCGTGCTCGGCGCGCTTGACCGCGACGTAGCCGCGCACGAACTTGTCGCCCAGGTACTGCTTGACCGTGTCGCAGTCCTCCATCCGCGCCAGGGCGTCTTCGAGGGTGAACGGCAGGCGCAGGTTGCGGCGCTCATAGGCGCGGCCTTCTACCGGGGCGCTGGGTTCGATCTGTTCGATCATCCCCAGGTAGCCACACAGCAGGCTGGCGGCAATGGCCAGGTAGGGATTGGCATCGGCGCCCGGCAGGCGGTTTTCCACGCGCATCGCATCCGGGCTCGAGGTGGGCACGCGCAGGCCGACGGTACGGTTTTCTTCGCCCCACTCCACATTGACCGGCGCCGAGGTGTCCGGCAGGAAGCGGCGGAACGAATTCACGTTGGGCGCGAACATCGGCAACAGCTTGGGGATGTACTTCTGCAGGCCGCCGATATGGTGCAGGAACAGCGGGCTCATGTTGCCGTCGGCGTCGACAAACACCGGCTTGCCTGTGGCGATCTCCACCACGCTCTGGTGCAGGTGCATGGCGCTGCCGGGCTCGTCGGCCACCGGCTTGGCCATGAAGGTGGCGGCCACATTGTGCTTGAGCGCGGCTTCGCGCAGGGTGCGTTTGAACACGGTGATCTGGTCGGCCAGGTCGAGGGCATCGCCGTGGCGGAAGTTGATTTCCATCTGCGCCGGGCCGTCTTCATGGATCAGCGTATCGAGGTCCAGGCCCTGGGCTTCGCACCAGTCGTAGACGTCTTCGAACAGCGGGTCGAACTCGTTGGCGGCATCGATGGAAAACGACTGGCGCCCGGTTTCGGCACGCCCGGAGCGGCCAATCGGGGTTTTCAGCGGCAGGTCCGGGTCTTCGCAGCGCTGGGTCAGGTAGAACTCCATTTCCGGCGCGACAATCGGCTGCCAGCCCCGGTCGGTGTAAAGCTGCAGGACTTTCTTCAGCACGTTGCGCGGCGACAGTTCGATGGGGTTGCCATGCTTGTCGAAGGTGTCGTGGATCACAATCGCGGTGGGCTCGATGGCCCACGGCACCACGTAGGTCGCGTTGGCCACCGGGCGGCAGACCATATCGATGTCGGCCGGGTCCAGCAGGTCGTAGTAGATCTCGTCGTCGACAAAGTCCCCGGTTACCGTTTGCAGCAACACACTCTCCGGCAGGCGCATGCCTCGCTCATGCAGGAACTTGTTGGTGGGCGCAATCTTGCCGCGTGCGATGCCAGTCAAGTCACTGATCACGCATTCGACTTCGGTAATCTTGTGTTCTTTCAGCCAGGCGGACAGCTGATCGAAGGGGGCGTTCATAAGGACCTCATCATGGGGTGGGTGCTGCGCCGGCTTGTACTCGCGGCGCATTGAGGTCTATCTTGGGCCAGCCTTCACAGGCCATCTATCCACTTTGCACGCAGCACAACGCACCAATAGAGTGCGCACGGATCACCCATGACCCAGGCAACCGCTTTGCGCGTACAGGCCTTCACCACCGCTGATGTGGCCGCCCAATGCCGTGCGACACCCGGTTGGGTGCAGCAGTACCAGCAGATGTCCCCGGGGCATTTTGCCGGGCGCGTCCGCTACCTCGACCTGCACGGTGTGCAGGTGTACGAAGAGAGCATGAACACCCGTGTGGAGCAGCACTTCAACGCACCGCCGGGCGCGCTGGCGTTCTGTTTCGATGGCAGCGACAACGCGCTGTATCTGCTCAATGGCGAAAGCCGCAACACCTGGATCACCCCGGAAAACTACCGCGAAGTGGCGGTGGTGTTCGGGCCGCAATTCGTGCAGCGCCACGGCCTGGATGTGGAGACGCTGGAAGGCCTGTTCATGGCGCCGCTGACCTGCCAGCAGAACGCGCTGTTCAGCCGCTGGCTGAGTGGCACCCTGACGCGCTTGTCCACGGTCATCGACCCCGTTTCCCTCACTCAGCAACTGCTCGACGACTGCCTGTTCATCCTCGACAACGCCTGCGTGTGCCTGGATCGCAGCTCATTGCAAAAGCGCAGTGAAGAACGCCGGTTGATGGCGCGCATAGGCGAGTGGGCGGCGGATGCGCCGGACGAAACCGTCAACCTGTTGGAACTGGCGCGGATTGCCGGCGTACCGCTGCGCCAGTTGCAACAAGGGTTCAAGACCTACACCGGGATGAGCCCGGCGCAGTGGTTGCGCCTGCGCCGGTTGAACGGGGCACGGCGGGAATTGTTGAGCGGTGCCGGAACGACCGTGGCCGAGGTGGCGATGAATTGGTCGTTCTGGCATTTGGGGCGGTTCTCCAACAGCTATCGAGCGTTGTTCAAAGAGCTGCCGAGCGAAACCCTCAAGCACTCACTTTGAAATGCATCTGAAAATGTGGGAGGGGGCTTGCCCCCGATGGCGATGGGTCAGTCAACATCTCTGTATCTGAACTACCGCAATCGGGGTGTAGCCCCCTCCCACATTGAATTGCATTTCAAGGTTGGGATTTTAGGAAGGTTGAGATTAGTTGGTTAACCCGCTCCGCCGCCTCCAACTGCACCATATGCCCCGGCCCCGGCAGAATCTCCACCTGGGCCTCCAGCCCCTGGGCATGGCCGGCCGGGATGATTGCATCGTCACTGCCCCAGATCACCAGGCTCGGTTGCTGCCCCACTACGTTGCGCAAATCCAGGCGCTGGCGCCCATCCTCGAACAGTTGGGCATTGAGCTGACGAAGCGCCTGGTCCACCCCTTCCAACCGCTTGAACTTGAGCATGTCCTCCAGCATCTGCCGCGTCACCAGCGCCGGGTCGCTGAACAGTTGCATCAGTTGCGGCTTGAGCGCGTTACGGTTATTGGCTTCGGTGAAACCTTGCAAGTAATCGCCATTGATGTCCGCACCCAGCCCGGCGCTGGCGATCAGGGTCAGCGAGGCAACGCGCGCCGGCGCCTGGCCGGCAAGCGTCAGGCTGACCAAGCCGCCCATGGAGTGCCCGGCCAGGTGCACGCGCTCGAGCTTGAGGTGATCGAGCAAGGCCAGCACGGCCTGGCTCAGCTCTTCGGCGTCACCGGTTTGCAGATGCTTGCCCGACTCGCCATGCCCCGGCAAATCCACGGCGATCACCCGGCGCTCGGCGGCCAGGGCCGGTTGGTTGAACAGCCAGTTGTTCAAGTCGCCGCCAAAGCCATGCACCAGCACCAGCGGCGTACCGCCGTCGCCCAGGTCGAGATAGCGCAGCAAGCGCCCGCCCACCTCGACCTTCTGCGCACTCGGCCCGGTGGCTTCGGCTTCGGCGCTGCTTGAGACGAACCCGGCGTTGAAGCTTTCGATCACCGCATCGATCTCCGCCTCGCTGGCCTCACCTTCCACCACGATCCCCAGCAGCGCGCCCACCGGCAAGGTCTCGTCGCTCAGCGCCAGCACGCGGCGCAGCACACCACTGAACGGCGCCTCGACACTGCTGGAGATCTTGTCGGTCTCGACGTCCAGCACTTCCTCGCCCTTCTCCACCCGGTCGCCGGGCTGCTTGAGCCAGACGTCGATGCGGCCTTCGGTCATCGACAGCCCCCACTTGGGCATGGTCAAGGTATGGATCATGCGGCGTTCCTCTTGTCGGCGATCTTCAGCACCGCGGCCTCGATCTTCGCGGCGTTGGGGATGTACAGGTCTTCCAGCGCATCGGAAAACGGCACCGGCGTGTGCGGCGCGGTGACCATCTCGATCGGCGCACGCAGGAACGAGAAGCCCTGCTGGGCCACCAACGCACTGATGTCGGTGGCGATGGAACAGCGCGGGTTGGACTCGTCGATCACCACCAGGCGCCCGGTTTTCTCCACGCTCTCGAGGATGCTGTCTTCGTCCAGCGGGCTGGTGGTGCGCAGGTCCAGCACTTCGCAGTCGATGCCCTGGCGTGCCAGGTTGGCGGCGGCTTCCAGGGCGATATGCACCATGCGGCCGTAGGTCACCAGGGTCACGTCGCGGCCTTCGCGCACAAAGTTGGCTTCGCCGAACGGCACGGTGTACAGCTCTTCCGGCACCTCACCTTGGAGGCTGTAGAGCATCTTGTGTTCGAGGAAGATCACCGGGTCGTTGTCGCGGATCGCCTGGATCAGCATGCCCTTGGCGTCATACGGCGTGGCCGGGCACACCACCTTGAGGCCGGGAATGTGCGTCCACATCGAGGTGAGCATCTGCGAATGCTGGGCGGCGGCGCGCAGGCCGGCACCGTACATGGCGCGCACCACCAGCGGCGTGGTGGTCTTGCCGCCGAACATGTAGCGAAACTTGGCGGCCTGGTTGAGCAACTGGTCGAGGCAGCAGCCGATAAAGTCGACGAACATCAATTCGCACACCGGGCGCATGCCACGGGTGGCGGCGCCGACGGCCATGCCGACGTAGCCGACTTCGGACAACGGCGCATCGAGTACGCGGTCCGGAAACTCCGGGTACAGGCCCTTGGTCACGCCGAGCACACCGCCCCAGGCGTCCTGCTCGCCGGGGGAACCGGTGCCGCCGGAGACGTCCTGGCCGATAATGAACACGCTCTGGTCGCGGCGCATTTCCTGGGCCAGGGCTTCGTTGATTGCCTGCTGATAGCTGATTTTGCGAGCCATGAAATTCTCTCCGAGTCTTGTAGTTATTAGCGGTAGGCGACGTAGACATCACTGAGCAGGTCGGCGGCCTGGGGCTTGGGATCGGACTTGGCCAGGCGCACGGCGTCGTCGATCAACTGCGCGACCTCGCCGTCGATACGTTCGAATTGGGCCGCGTCAAGCCAGCCTTCGGCATTGCAGCGCTGGCGGAACAGTGCGAGGCAGTCGTGGGATTCGCGCAGGTTCTTCACCTCGTCCGGGCCACGATAGGTTTGTGCATCGCCTTCGAAGTGGCCGTAGAAGCGACTCAGCTTGACTTCCACCAAGGTCGGCCCGTCGCCTTTGCGTGCACGCTCCACGGCCACGCCCAACGCCGCGTGTACGGCAAAGAAGTCATTGCCATCGACAATCACCCCCGGCATGCCAAAGCCCACCGCCCGCTCGGCAATGTCCTTGCACGCCACCGACCAGCCGGAACCGGTGGCCTCGGCATAGCCGTTGTTCTCGGCAACGAACAGGCACGGCAGTTTCATGATCGACGCCAGGTTCATCGCCTCGAACACCGCGCCCTCGTTGGAGCCGCCGTCGCCGAAAAATGCGACCGCCACGCCCTGGCTGCCCTTGAGCTTGGAGGCCAGCGCGGCGCCCGCCGCCAACGGCGCACCCGCCCCGACAATGCCGTTGGCGCCGAGCATGCCCTTCTCCTGATCGGCGATGTGCATGGAGCCGCCCTTGCCTCCGCACACGCCGGTTTTCTTGCCGTAGATCTCGGCCATCATGCCGAACACATCCACGCCCTTGGCGATGCAATGGCCATGGCCACGGTGGTTTGAGGCGATGCAATCTTCATCGTTGAGGTGGGCCATGACCCCCGCTGCGCTGGCTTCCTGGCCGGCATACAGGTGCACGAAACCGGGGATCTCGCCGGTGGCGAATTCCACATGCAGGCGTTCTTCGAAATCACGGATGGTGCGCATCACGGTGTAGGCATGCAGCAATTGATCGGTGGACAGGTGGGTGGACATCTTGTTGTTCTCCAGGTTGTCTCGACACACAAAAGGCTGGCTGCGGCCAGCTGCAAGCGGTTCAGCACAGCCTGTGCCAAGGTGCGATGAAACCTGGCAAAGCCTTGATCCAGAGCAGTGCCGTGCGGTTGTGCCGGGACGGTATGCCTGTGCAGAATGAGACGGTGCATTGCACTGTGCAGGCGGCGTCTCGGCCGGAATGAGACGCCGCGTCTCACGCGGGGCTGTTGGTCAGGTCGCCCTTGTCCCCTCGCGCCCACGGGCGCTTAATGGCGGGCATAACAACAAAGATCGAGAACCGGAGGCCTTATGCTCGCCGCGAACTCCAGGGAGCACGTCGACTGCGTCAGTCGCGTGGTCCGCAATGCCGATCGCCTGCCCCAGGCGCCGGTGCCGTCGCTGATTTTCGATTCATGGCGGCGTTCCATTGAACAACACCACCTCGACCCCGGCTCGCTGCAGGGGCCACGCATCCTTACCGAACCCTTGCTCAAGGAATGCCGCGAACGCGCCGAGCTGTTCATGCGCATCGCCGGCGAGGAAGTCGGGCAACTGCACCACCGGGTGCGCCACGCCGACTACTGCGTGATGCTCACCGACGCCCAGGGCCAGACCATCGACCACCGCGTCGACACCACCATTCGCAGCGACTGCCGCAAAGCCGGCCTGTACCTCGGCACCTGCTGGTCGGAAGCCGAGGAAGGCACCTGCGGCGTGGCCACGGTGCTGACCAGCAAGGCCGCCGTAACCGTGCACAAGCGCGACCACTTCCGCGCCGCCTTCATCAGTTTGACCTGCTCCGCCGCGCCGATCTTCGACTCCCAGGGCAACCTGCTGGGGGTGATGGATGCCTCGGCGCTCAAATCCCCGGATGACCGGCGCAGCCAGCACCTGGTGCGGCAGATGGTGGCCCAGAGTGCCCTGGCCATCGAAAACGCCTTCTTTATGCACAGCGCCCGCGAGCACTGGGTGCTCCAGGCCCACAGCACACCGGGCTACGTGGACAGCCAGCCCGACCTGCTGCTGGCCTGGGACCAGGACGGGCGCCTGCACGCGCTGAATAGCAAGGCGCGCCAGGCACTGCGCCGGCGTTTCGGCCAGGTGCCGGAGCATATCGGCGAAGTGTTCGACCTGGATGCGTTGCGCTCGGCCACCGATCAATCAACCCAACACCTGCAATGGCTGGGCGAGCCTGGCGTGCTGCACGTGCGGGTCAACGCGCCGCGCCGCAAACCGTCACGGCCCGTTGCGCACACCCAGGTCGACCCACGGGTGGAAGAACACCTGCGGCTGGCCGTACGCGTCAAGGACCGCAACCTGCCGGTGCTGGTGCAGGGGGAAACCGGCGCCGGCAAGGAAGTGTTCGCCCGCCAGCTGCACGAACGCAGCGCCCGGCGAACAGGGCCCTTTGTGGCGGTGAACTGCGCGGCGATCCCCGAGAACCTGATTGAAAGCGAGCTGTTCGGCTACGTGGCCGGGGCCTTTACCGGTGCGTCCAGCAAAGGCATGCCGGGGCTGTTGGTGCAGGCCGATGGCGGCACCCTGTTCCTCGATGAAATCGGCGATATGCCGCTGGCGTTGCAGACGCGCCTGCTGCGGGTGATGGCCGAGGGTGAAGTCGCGCCCCTGGGCGGGGCCAAGACCCGCACGGTAGACATTCAGGTGATCTGCGCCAGCCACCGCGACCTGGCCGTGCTGGTCGGCGACGGGCGCTTTCGCGAAGACCTGTACTTCCGCCTCGGCTGCGCACGCTTCTACCTGCCGCCGCTGCGCGAGCGCAGTGACAAACTGGCATTGATCAACCGGCTGGTGGAGCAGCAAGCACGCGGCAGCGGCGTCTCGGTCGGCATCGGCCAAGCCGCGCTGGAACGCCTGCTGGGCTATGCCTGGCCGGGCAATGTGCGCCAGCTGCACCACGCGCTGGCGTATGCCTGTGCGGTATGTGAAGGCGGCACCATCCAGTTGGCGGACTTGCCGGTGGAAGTGCGTGGGGAGCAGGTTTCGCCAGCCGCGGAACCTAGCGTGAGCCCGGAACGCCAGGTGGTACTGGACGCGTTGATCCGGCATCGCTGGAAGCCGTTGCCGACGGCGCAGGCGTTGGGCATTTCCCGAGCCACCCTCTACCGCCGAGTCAACCAACTGGGCATCGACATGCCCGGCAAGCACTGACACAACGGGGGTCAACAATGTGGGAGGTGCTTGCCCCCTCCCACATTTAATACCGTCGGCCTTGGGAGATCAGCGGTAAACCAGCCCGCCATCGATCAACGGCGCCTGCCCGGTCATGTAATCCGCGTCCGGTCCCGCCAGGTAGGCCACCAACCCCGCCACATCCTCCGGCGTTTGCGCACGGCCCAAGGCAATCCCATCCACGTACTTCTTATACGTCGCACCCACTTCAGCCCCGGTAATCTCGGCCATGCGCTTGTCGATCTCCACCCACATATCGGTGCCCACTACGCCCGGGCAGTAGGCGTTGACCGTGATCCCGGCGCTCGCCAGTTCCTTGGCCGCCGCCTGGGTCAAGGCGCGCACGGCGAACTTGGTGGCCGAGTACACGCCCAGCAGCGCGAAGCCTTCGTGGCCGGCGATGGAACAGGCATTGATGATCTTGCCCTTCTGTTTGAGCGCCTTGAATTTCCTGCCGGCAGCCTGGATGCCCCACAACACGCCCTGCACGTTGATGCCCAGGGTGCGCTCGACCTGTTCCGGGCTGACGTCCAGCAGCGCGTCGATCTGCGCGACCCCGGCGTTGTTGACGATAATGTCGAAGCCGCCGAGGGTCTGGTGTGCGTGTTCGACCGCCGCCACCACCTGGTCGCGCTTGGACACGTCGGCGATAAACACCGAGGCCTTGCGCCCCAGGGCCACGACTTCGGCGGCCACGGCTTCGAGCTTGGCGCCATTGATGTCGACCAGGGCGATGTCGGCACCGTCCTGTGCCAGGCGCAGGGCGATGGCCCGACCAATGCCCTGCCCGGCGCCAGTCACCAGCGCAACTTTTCCAGCGATACTCATGACAATCTCCTGCAACGATGAGAGAACGTTGTCTATCGCAGGTACGCGCACGGGCTGTCGAGGCGCAACGGGTTTGGCATAGGCGTTGAGACGCCCTGTCTCAGCGCACGCCCGTGTACCGAACGCTTGTAAAACCTGGCCGTTATGCCTAGCTTATGCGCCCCCCGCCCTGCGCTTTAAGGCCCTCCCCCATGGTTTTGCGTTTTCGTCCTGTCGTCAGTACACGTTTCGCCCTCGGCCTGCTGCTCAGCGGCGGGATCGGCAACAGTTGGGCGGCACAACTCGAGCTGCCGGCGGTGCAGGTCCAGGGCGAGGACGCGTCAGGCTATCGCGCAGACACCGCCTCGGTCGGCGGCTTCAACGAGGCGCCGCTGCTGGACACCCCGGCCTCGATCACAGTGATCAATGCCGCGTTGATCAAGGACCAGCAAGCGCGCCTGCTCAGTGAGGTGCTGCGCAACGACGCCTCGGTGGGCGACAGCTACGCCCCCATCGGCTACTACGAGAATTTCGTGGTGCGCGGTTTCTCGCTGAATGCGGCGAGCAGCTACAAGATCAACGGGCGCACCATCACCGGCGAGCAGAACGTCGCCCTGGAAAACAAGCAGCAGGTGGAAGTGCTCAAGGGCCTGGCCGGTTTGCAGAGCGGGATTTCCGAACCCAGCGGCGTGATCAACTACGTGACCAAGCGCCCGGAAGATGTGCGCTCGGTGACGGTGTCCACCGATGACCGCGGCAGTGGCTATATCGCCACCGATGTGGGTGGCTGGTTTGGCAGCGAGCAGCAATTCGGCCTGCGCGCCAACGTCGCCCATGAAGACCTTAATTCCTATGTGGAGCACGCCAACGGCCAGCGCGACTTCGTGTCCCTGGCCTTCGACTGGAACATCAGCCCCGACGCGGTGCTGCAACTGGACGCGGAATACCAGAACAAGCAACAGCGCTCGGTACCGGGCTACCAGTTGCTGGGCGGCACCGAGGTGCCCCACGATGCCTCGCCGAAAAAACTGCTGGGCCACCAGAGCGGCTCCAGGCAGGTCGGCATCGATTCGCTGAACCTCAACGGCACCTTCGAATACCGCTTCAGCGACCAGTGGAAAGGCAGCGTCAGCGCCGCGCGCAGCAAGGTGGTGATCGATGACTACAGTTCGTTTGCCTGGGGCGGCGACACCAACGGTGTCGGCAACCACTTTACGCCCGCAGGCAACTACGACGTCTACGACTACCGCAGCCCCGACGATACCCGCCGTGACGATGAAGTCCAGGCGGCGATGACCGGCCTGTTCGACACCGCCGGCATCGGCCATGAACTGACCTTCGGCACCAGCGCGTTTCGCCGGGTGATCGACAAGCGCAAGTCCGTCAACGAGTACATCGGCACGGCCAATATCGACGCTGACGCGCCGACGTTCACGCCCACCGACAAGCCGTTGAACGACAGCCATCGCACCCTCGACAGCCGCCAGTACGGCCTGTTCGTCACCGACCGCATCCGCTTCAACGAGCAATGGCAAACCATCCTCGGTGGCCGCGAAGTGCGCCTGGATGAAAAAGCCTTCGACGGTGTCACTGGCAACCAGGCCCGCCATACCCAGCAATACGTGTTTCTGCCCCAGGCGGCATTGATCTACAAACCCGTAGAAAATATCTCGCTGTACACCAGTTACAGCAAAGGCCTGTCCCTGGGCGGCACTGCGCCGTGGTTTGCCAGCAACGCCGATGAAACCCTGGCCCCTACCACCTCGCGGCAAATCGAGGCCGGGGTGAAATACGACTGGCGCCGCATCAGCTTCGCCGCCGCTGTGTTCCAGACACGCCAGGCCTACCAGTACGCCAGGCCGGATGGCGCCGCTACCTTTACCTATGTGCAACAGGGCGAGCAGAAGAACACCGGCGTGGAGTTGTCGGCCAACGGCTGGGCCACCGACCGCCTGCAGATTTCCACCAGCGTGGCGGCGATTCGTGCACGGGTAAGCGGCAGCGGCACACCGGAATACGAAGACCACCAGGCGATCAACGTGCCCAAGCTGCGCGCCAGTGTGTACGCCGATTATGCGTTGCCGTGGGTCAATGGCCTGGCGGTGCTCGGCGGCGTGCAATACAGCGCCAAGAAGTACGCCAACCGCAGCGGCAATGTGGAGGTGGGGGATTATGCGGTGGTCAACGTCGGCAGCCGCTACACCACCAAGGTCGACGGCTACGAGACGGTGCTGCGCCTGAGCGTCGACAACCTGTTCGACAAGCGCTACTGGCGCGACGCGGGCGAGTACATGGGCGATGACTATCTGTTCATGGGCGCGCCACTGACGGCGCGCCTGAGTGCTTCGGTGAACTTCTGACACTTACTGCTGTGGCGAGCGGGCTTGGCGAATCGTCGCACCGCCCGCGTTGGGGTGCGAAGCGCCCCTGATGAAGACGAATGGGGTATATCAGGCACTCCTCTGCGCCTGGTTTTGGGGCTGCTGCGCAGCCCAGCGCGGGACAAGCCCGCTCACCACAAAAGAGCCGTCTTCAACCTCCTTATTTAGGCATCTTGCGAAACCCCACCGCGAGGCGGTTCCAGCTGTTGATGGTGGCGATGGCCACGCTCAGGTCCACTTGCTCCTGAGGGCTGAACTCGGCGGCGAGCGCCGTGAAGTCTGCGTCCGGGGCGTGGGTCTGGCTCAACAGCGTCAGGCTCTCGGCCCAGGCCAATGCCGCACGTTCACGCGGGGTGAAGAACGGCGTTTCACGCCAGGCCGACAGGGTGTACAAACGGCGCTCGGTCTCGCCGCCCTTGCGCGCATCGGCGGTGTGCATGTCCAGGCAAAAGGCACAGCCGTTGATCTGAGAGACCCGCAGGCGGATCAGTTCCAGCAATGGCAGCTCGATGGAGAGTTTGCCGACGGCGGCTTCCAGGGCGAGCATGGCTTTCATGGCGTCTGGGGAAGCAGTGTAGAAATCGGTACGGGCTTGCATGCGGAACTCCGGAACGGTGGGAAGTGGTGGCTAGGTTAGCCACCGGGCCGTAGGGGAGAAATAGCCAATTGCGGGGAAGAACAGGTGACCAATGGAGCGGTGTGCGATCAACCCGGCAATGGAATCACCCGCAACGGCCTCACCGATTTATAGGAAAAACTCGAATAGATCTCCTTGACGCACGGCAGCGTCTGCAACACCTCCCGCGCAAACTCGCCGAACGACTCCAGGTCCTTCGCCACCACTTCCAGCAGAAAGTCATAGCGCCCCGATACGTTATGACAGGCCACGATTTCCGGAATATCCAACAGGCGTTGCTCGAACGCCCGGGCGATTTCCTGGGTGTGGCTCTCCATCATGATGCTGACAAACGCCGTCACCCCGTACCCCAGCGCCTTGGGCGAGAGGATCGCCTGGTAGCCGCTGATCACCCCGCTCTCCTCCAGGTTCCTGACCCGTCGCCAGCACGGTGAAGTGGTCAGGGACACGCGCTCGGCCAGCTCGGCCACGGTTAAACGGGCATTGCCTTGCAGGGCGTTTAATAACGCTTTGTCGGTGCGATCCAGCGTGATGGGCATGACGTGCCTCTGTTTATTGTTTTTAGCGAGTTTTCATCCCAGGACAAGGGATTTCTCGGCAAAGTTTGGAAAATCCAGCCGTAGTTATAAGCATAGCATTGTAGGAAATAAGGAGCGCCCGACATGAACACTAAACACAATGCATTCGGCTTTTCCACCCGTGCCATCCACCACGGCTACGACCCCAAGGACCACCACGGCGCACTCGTGCCGCCGATCTACCTGTCGGCCACGTTTGCCTTTCCCACTGCCGAATACGGCGCCGCCTGTTTTGCCGGTGAGGCCGGCGGCCATTTCTATACGCGCATTTCCAACCCGACCCTGGCGCTGCTGGAGTCCCGCATGGCCAGCCTGGAAAACGGCGAAGCGGCGGTGGCGTTCAGTTCGGGCATGGGCGCGATTGCCGCGACGTTCTGGACCCTGCTGCGCCCAGGCGATGAGGTGATCGTCAGCCAGACGCTCTACGGCTGCACCTTCGCCCTGCTGCATCACGGTATCGGCGAATTCGGCATCAAGGTGCGTCACGTGGACCTCACCGACCTGGCGGCCCTGCAAGCGGCACTCAGCCCCGCCACCCGCATGGTCTACTGCGAAACCCCGGCCAACCCCACCCTGCAACTGGTGGACATCGCCGCCGTGGCCGCCCTCGCCCATCAACAGCCGAACGTTACCGTGGTGGTGGATAACACCTACTGCACGCCGTACCTGCAACGGCCCCTGGAACTGGGCGCCGATGTGGTGGTGCACTCGGCCACCAAGTACCTCAGCGGCCATGGCGACATCACCGCCGGCATTGCCGTGAGCAACCAGGCACTGGCCCAGCGCATTCGCCTGCAAGGCCTCAAGGACTTGACCGGTGCGGTGATGTCGCCCCAGGACGCCTCCCTGTTGATGCGCGGCCTCAAGACGTTGGCCCTGCGCATGGACCGCCATTGCAGCAACGCCCAGGCCGTGGCCGAAGCCTTGCAGGCGCATCCCGCCGTGGAGTGGGTGACGTATCCGGGGCTGCGCAGCTTCGCGCAATACGCATTGGCGGCGCGGCAGATGAGCCAGGCCGGCGGCATGATCGCCTTCGAACTCAAGGGCGGGATCGACACCGGTCGACGCTTCATGAATGCCCTCAAGCTGTTCACCCGCGCGGTCAGCCTGGGCGACGCCGAGTCACTGGCCCAGCACCCGGCGAGCATGACCCATAGCACCTACACCCCTGAAGAACGCGCGCATCACGGTATCAGCGAAGGCCTGGTGCGTTTATCGGTGGGGCTTGAGGACGTCGCCGACCTGTTGGCGGACGTGCAGCAGGCGCTGGCCAAGTGCACCCGCACCGTGCCACGCCAAACGCTCAAGCCTCTCGCGCCTTCACCTTCAAATGCCGCGCATACCAAGGCCGCTTCGGCACGCGCTTGAACAGGCCCTGCAACAGGTGCTCGTCCTCGCCAAAGGTAATGCGCAAGGCGAGCTTCATGGTCTCCGGGTCCATCTCCATCGACCGGCCCATCTGCAACCCCGGGGTGGTGCTGCAGCCATGGGTGTCCGGGCCCAGCCACGGGTCGCCGACTTCGACCCAGCGTCCCGCTGCGAACCAGGCCACGCCGTTGACGTCCAGGCGTCTGACTTCGCCGGGGTTGAAGCGTTCGTGGGCGCGGTACCAGTCTTCGATACGGTCGTCGATCCAGCCGTGGAAGTGCCAGAACACCGGGTTTACATGGGATGAAAACGGGTCGCCGAGGAAGTCGTTTTCTGCCGCGTACCAGCGAGGGGCAAAGTCTGCCGGGTCGCGGGGCAAGGGTACCGGCGCGCCGTTGGACGGGTCGCGGGGCACCGAGGCCCAGCGCATGTGCAGCCAGTCGTGCAGGCCCAGTTCCATTTCGGAGCCGAGTTGGCCCAAGGTCAGTTTGGCCAGGTAGCGCGGGTCGCGGTACTGCGATTCCCAGACCTGGAAGTTGCTGTGGTAGGTCTCGGCGGCCTTGATGTCGCTGACCCACTGGGTGTATTCGCTGTCGTCCGGGGCTGACCAGGTGGGCGGCAGCGCGAAGCCGTCGTGGTTGTCGAAGTAACGCAGGAAACCCAAGCGGTCGCGCTCCAGCGCCGGTTGCGGTTCGGGGAATACAGGCCACGAGGGCAGATCCTGCATGGAACGCGCGGTGCCGAGCATATGCCGGTGCATGAAGAAGAAATCGATGCCCGAGCCGTTGCGGTCTTTGTGTTTGCCACGGGCGTCACGCTCCTTGCCGCGCGGGCCGGGTTGCCAGCCGATGCCGCGCAGGGCGTCGCGTTTTTCTTCGGAGAGTTTGTGCCATTGGTCACGGGTGGCGTGCCACAGCTGGTGAAACAGGCGGTGCTCCGGAGCAATCAGCCAGGCCAGCAGGGTCGGGTTAAGGCCGATGCGTTGGCGGGCTTCGGGAAACAGCTGTTTGTGGGCGATAAAGCGGTGGTCACGTTCGGTCAAGGCCGGGGGCCGATCCAGGTCGAGGATGTGCCCGCTGAGGGTGCCGCTGCCGGCGTTGGCGAAGTCGGCCCAGACTTCATCGAGGGTCATCTTGAACTCATAGGCGGGCCTGCCGTCGAGGGCATCGCGGTCGATCAGGCGGCAGTAGAGCAAGGCGCCCTCGCCCGTCAGCAGGTCACCGAGCACGCGGTAGCGCGGTTCGCCTTCGCCGCGCAGGTTGGCAGCGGTGTCCAGGTAGCCGCGCAGGCCACGGCCACGGGGGGCGATGTCGAGCAGCAGTTCCAGGCCTTGCAGCGGCAGGCCCTTGAGGCCGGCGTCGCGGCCTTCCAGGCGCAGGCTCCACACCCCGCGCAAGGTGTTGGCCAGGTGCTGCCCGGCGGTGTCGGCCAGGTCCACGGTGGCTTCGCCGGGAGTGATGGGGAATTCTTCTTCGCGCGTCAACTCGCGATGGGCATAGAAGGCGGCAGGCACAGCCGCGCCGGTCAGCGCCAGGCCTGCGATGAACCCACGTCGAGAGATGGTCATTGTCTACCTTAGGAAACGGCTTTATCAGAGCTAGAACGTTTGCAGGCCGGGGAAATTTACCGCCCTGCCCGTGCCGCCTAAATTTCTCCGCGCACCACTCGTTCTTCCCTGATAGCGAAGGCCTCAACTGACTGAGATGGCAATGACAAAACCACGTTCGAAAAAGGCGCTGTACATCGGCTTGCCGCTGGCACTGGCCATCGGTGCCGGCGCAGGCTTCCTGGCCTGGGATCATTGGTTCAAGGGCAATGCCGGCTACCCATTGGCCGTGATCAAGCAGGCCAATGAACTGCAGGACCGCTTGCTGTCGTTCGACAGCCATATCACCGTTCCCATGGATTTTGGCACCGCCGGCAACGAGGCGGACAAGGACGGCAGCGGCCAGTTCGACCTGGCCAAGGCGGCACGCGGTCGCTTGTCCGGCGCAGCCCTGACGATCTTCGGCTGGCCGGAAATCTGGAATGGCCCCAACGCCCCGCACAAGCCTACTGACGGCTTTGTCGAGGAAGCCCGCCACGAGCAGGAGGTGCGCTACAAGATCATCTCCGGCATGGTGCGTGACTTTCCCAATCAAGTCGGCATCGCCTATACCCCGGATGACTTTCGACGCCTGCATGGCGAAGGCAAGTTCGCGATCTTTATCAGCATGCTCAACGCCTACCCGCTGGGCAATGACCTGAATCAGCTGGACCTGTGGGCCGCCCGGGGCATGCGCATGTTCGGTTTCAGTTATATCGGCAATAACGCCTGGTCCGACTCATCGCGCCCACTGCCGTTTTTCAATGATTCCGTCGATGCGCTCGAAGGCCTGTCGGACATCGGCAAGCAAGCGGTGCAGCGCCTCAATGACCTGGGGGTGATCATTGACGTGTCGCAGATGTCGACCAAGGCATTGGAGCAAGTCGCGCAACTGAGTCGCACGCCGATGGTGGCGTCCCACTCGGCACCGCGCGCGTCGGTAGACATCCCGCGCAACCTCAGCGACAAGGAACTGCAACTGATCAAGAACAGCGGCGGCGTGGTGCAGGTGGTGGGCTTCCCGGCCTATATACGCCCCCTGAGCCAGCCGACACAGGACAAGCTCAACACCCTGCGCGCGCGTTTCGACCTGCCGCCGCTGCCCAACCTGGCCATGGCCCTGATGCCGGGGGACGCGATCATCGCGGCGTGGCCGGAGCAGAAGTTCGGCCAGTACGCCCAAGGGCTGTACGGGATTCTTGAGGAAGAACCCAAGGCCACGCTCAAGGACTGGGGCGACGCCGTCGACTACACCGTGCGCAAGATCGGGATCGATCACGTCGGCATCGCTTCGGACTTCAACGACGGCGGCGGCATCGACGGCTGGAACAACGTCGGCGAAATCCGCAACGTCACCGCCGAACTGATCCAGCGCGGCTACTCCGAAGCCGACATCGCCAAGCTGTGGGGAGGTAACTTCCTGCGGGTCTGGGACCAGGTACAAAAAGCCGCCAAACCCTTGGCCAACCGCTAATCACCTAGAAGCAAGTCCATGACTGACCGCCGTACGTTTCTCAAGCAGGCCGGGATATTCGCCGCCAGCCTGCCATTGGGCGCTGCACTCATCCCGCAGGCACTGGCTGCCACCACCACGGATGCCCCATGGACGGGGTTCAAGCAGTTGTTCAACCAGGACCCGGATTACCTGCACTTCTCCAACTTCCTGGTGGCCTCGCACCCCAGGCCGGTACGCGAGGCCATCGAGCGTTACCGCGCCCAGATCGACCGCAACCCAGGGCTCGCCATGGACTGGGACCTGGAGGAAACCTGGAAGCGCGAAGGCCAGGTACGCGAATGGGCCGGCCGCTACCTCAAGGCCACCCCGGCGCAGATCGCCCTGACCGGCAGCACCTCCGAAGGCCTGGCGATGATCTATGGCGGCATCAAGGTGCGCCCGGACCAGGAAATCCTCACCACCGTGCATGAGCATTACGCGACCCAGAACGTGCTGGATTTTCGCGTGCTCAAGGAAGGCACCCAGGTTCGCCGGATCAAGCTGTTCGAGCGGGCCAGCCAGGTTTCTGCCGACGAGGTGCTGGCCAATATCCAGCGTAATATCCGCCCCAACACCCGCGTGCTGGGCATGACCTGGGTACAGTCCGGCAGCGGCGTAAAACTGCCCATCGGCGAGATCGGCAAGCTGGTGGCGGCGCACAACCGCAACCGCGATGACAAGGACCGCCTCCTCTATGTGGTGGATGGCGTGCATGGTTTCGGCGTGGAAAACCTCGACTTTCCAGACATGCATTGCGACTTCTTTATCGCCGGCACCCATAAATGGATGTTCGGTCCGCGCGGTACCGGGCTGGTGTGTGCGCGCACCCCTGAAAACACCTACGTCACGCCCATGGTGCCGACCTTCTCCGAAGACAAGGACTTCGCCACCATCATGACCCCCGGCGGCTATCACGCTTTCGAGCATCGCTGGGCGGCGGATGAGGCCTTCAAGCTGCACCTGCAACTGGGCAAGGCGCCGGTCCAGGCGCGCATCCATGGACTGAACGCCGAACTCAAGGAGCAATTGCTGGCGCACCCGCAGATCGAACTGGTCACGCCGCGCAGCCCAGAACTGTCTGCCGGCTTTACCTTCTTCCGGGTCAAGGACCAGGACAGTGATCGGGTGGCAGCCTACATGCAGAAGAACCGCGTGGTGATCGACGCGGTGGACCGCGACGTCGGCCCGGTGATCCGCACGGCGCCCGGCCTGCTCAACAACTCCGACGAAATCCAGCGTTTCATGACCCTGCTCAGCCAGCGGTTGTGACGCGCCTTTTTCCCTTTGCACGAGAGGCCCCTATGACGCCACTGCGACTCAACCCCCTGACGACCCTGGCACTGACCGCCCTGTGCGGCGCGCTGCTGCCGGGCCTGGCCCAGGCTGCCACGCCGCAACCGGGCAAAGTGTTCAAGGACTGCAAGGACTGTCCGGAAATGGTGGTACTGCCCGCCGGCACCTTCACCATGGGGACGCCGGAAGACGAAGTCGGCCGTGAGCCGGACGAAGGCCCGATGCATGAAGTGACCTTCGCCAAGCCGTTCGCCATGAGCCGCTTCCACATCACCGCCGGCGAATGGGACAGCTATATCCGCCAGACCGGAGTGAAGATCGCCGACGGCGACACCCGCCCCGGCCGCGAATGCATCGCCAGCAAGCCACGCTATCCCCAGGGCCCGCGCCAGCCGGCGGTGTGCATGGACATGGACGACATCAAGCACTATGTGGCCTGGCTGTCGAAAAAAACCGGCCAGCAGTACCACATGGTCAGCGAGGCCCAGCGCGAATACGCCGCGCGCGCCGGCTCCGCCGGACCATTCCCATTCCCGTTCGACGAGGGCAAGGGCTACAGCATCGCCGAGCATGCCAACACCTACGGGCCGGCGGACGGGTACAGCTATTCTTCGCCAGTAGGCAGCTACCCGCCGAATGCGTTTGGCATGTACGACATGCATGGCAATGTCTATGAGCGGGTGGCCGACTGCGAGCACCCCAACTATGTCGGCGCACCGACGGATGGCAGCGCGTGGATGGAGCCGAACTGCGAGGGCTACCAGATTCGTGGCAATGACTGGGGCGAAGCGCCGGTGTTTTCACGCTCGGGCAACCGCAACAACATCTACCCGCAAACGCGGGGGGATTGGATTGGCTTCAGGGTAGTGCGCGATCTCTAAAGCTGACGGGATTTAATGTGGGAGGGGGCTTGCTCCCGATGGGGTGCGGCAGTCGACATCGCCATTGACTGATACTCCGTCATCGGGAGCAAGCCCCCTCCCACAGTCAAATCGTGCGCGGCTTAGACCCCCTTCTGCGCCAACAACTCCAAACCTTCATGCAGCGCCGGGAACAGGCTGTTGTTGAAGTTGTTCCAGCGCAGTTCGAGGATGGTGTCGTCCGGCGAGATCTCGGTCTTGAGTACGTCGTGGAACACCTCGCCGGAGTCGATGCCGTTGTCCACGTAGTGGAAGGAGGCGCCGGTCAGGTACAGCGGCTCGGATGGCGTGGTGGCCTTGGTCACCCAATCCGTAACCGTCAACCCACGCGCACCGTACAGCGCATTCCAGGTCGCATAGGCCCCACGGCGCTCATAGGGCGATTCGATACGGGTGATACCGGGGTGAATGTTCATGATCCTACGGGCAAACGGCGCACCGGGGCGCACCAGCTCGTCCAGGATCACCAGCAGGCCGTCCAGCACCACAATATCGGCCTTCAATTCCACCAGCGTGTCATGCAGGCGGCGTTCGAAGTCCTGCTTGCCGGCGATATGCTCGGCGCTGCCCCGTGGCAGGCGGCGATAGGTGGACGGCACGCTCAACAGCAGGTCGTTGACCAGGTGGCCCTGCACCTGCAAATCCGCCGGATAAAGCCACTGGCGCCCCGGTTTATAGGCAAACCCATAGTCGACCACCAACTGCTGGTCGCGCGGGTTCTGCTCATCGTCGTCATACACCACGCCCACCAGGTTGTAGGCGTCACCCAGGGACGTGTCGTTGAGCGACCCCACCAGAAACTCCAGCACCGACTTCATGTAGCGCTCGTGGTCCTTGTAGGCCACCGGCTGGCCGGCCTTGTCGGCAGCGGCATTGCGCAGGGACCACACGTACACCAGGTTCTTTTTCGTCATTGTTTCGCTCTCGCTGGAAAGATCAGGCACGCGCCGATACGCGTGCGCCTACACCACAAGAACGAACCAGCCCACGCGCAATTTATCCGCCACCGCCACCGCCGGGCACGCCGAGCTAAATAGTCGCGCCAATCCTTCGTTTGTCATGGGTAAGGGTCTGTGTGCCCAGCCCCCTCTTTTTCACTTTCCGGGAAGTACTTATGACCGACCCCAAGCGCGGCGCCTTCAAAGGTTTGCTTGCATTGCTCAGGCCGTTTCGCACCATCGTGACGGTCTCCATCGCCCTGGGCATGGCCGGCGGCCTGGCCATCACGCTGTTGCTGGCGACCATCAACAACGCGCTGCACTCTTCCACGGGTATGACCCAGGGCGTGATCCTGAGCTTTGCTGCGCTGTGCGTGCTGGCGCTGACCAGTTCGATCGTCTCCGATATCGGCACCAACTACGTGGGCCAGCGGATCATCGCCGCCCTGCGCAAGGATCTCGGCGAAAAGGTGCTGTCGGCGCCCATCGAGCAGATCGAGCAGTATCGCTCCCACCGCCTGATCCCGGTGCTGACCCACGACGTCGACACCATCAGCGACTTCTCCTTTGCCTTCACCCCGCTGGCCATCGCCACCACCGTGACCCTGGGCTGCCTGGGGTACCTGGCGTACCTGTCGGTGCCGATGTTCCTGATGATGGTGGTGGCGATCATCATCGGCAGCAGCGTGCAGTTCATCGCCGGCGCCAAGGGCATTCGCGGCTTCGACGAGGCCCGCGACCAGGAAGACGAGTTGCAACGCTACTACTCGGCAATCGCTTCCGGCGCCAAGGAGTTGCGCATCCACCGGCCCCGCCGCTACCGCATGAACACCCACCGCATCCAGGAAACCGCCGACCGTATCAGCGATATCCAGGTGCGTTCGGTGAACATCTATATCGTCGCCAAGACCTTCGGCTCGATGCTGTTCTTTGTGGTCATCGGCCTGGCGCTGGCGATGCAGGCCTACAACCCGAACCCGGACCCGGCGGTGATCACCGGTTTTGTGCTGGTGTTGCTGTACATGAAGGGCCCGCTGGAACACGTGGTGGGTTACCTGCCGATCATCGGCAAGGCGCGCATTGCGTTTGCGCGCATCACCGAACTGTCCGAACGCTTCTCTTCCCCCGAACCGCACCTGCTGATGGACGGCAGCGAAGCGCCGACACCGGTGGTGCACAGCCTGGAGTTGCGCGGCGTGAGCTACAGCCCGCCGCCGGTGGAAGGCAGCCAGCCGTTCCACCTGGGGCCGATCAACCTGAGCATCAAGCAGGGTGATATCGTGTTTATCGTCGGCGAGAACGGCTGCGGCAAGACCACCCTGATCAAGCTGCTGCTGGGCCTGTATCAACCCGAGGCCGGGGAAATCCGCCTCAATGGCGAAACGGTGACCGACCCGGCGCGCGATGACTATCGCCAGCTGTTCACCACGGTGTTCGCCGACTACTACCTGTTCGACGACCTGGTCCAGGGCAGCGCCACCCAGTCGCTGGACAGCGCCGCCAAGTACCTGGAGCGCCTGGAAATCGCGCACAAGGTCAGCGTCAAGGACGGCGTATTCAGCACCACCGACCTCTCCACCGGCCAGCGCAAGCGCCTGGCACTGGTCAATGCCTGGCTGGAAGAGCGCCCGGTGCTGGTGTTCGACGAATGGGCCGCCGACCAGGACCCGGCCTTCCGCCGCGTGTTCTATACCGAGCTGCTGCCGGACCTCAAGCGCCTGGGCAAGACCATCATCGTGATCAGCCACGACGACCGCTACTTCGATATCGCCGACCAGTTGGTGCGCTTGAGTGCAGGGAAAGTCGTTGCGGAGTTGGAGCCCGCATAATTTTTTCCGGTTTATGCGAGTGCGAACGTCTCATATGCAGCAATGAGAATTAACCGCATTAAGTACCCATCTGCCAACACTTAAAAAAGAGAAACAACACCATGCCAGTACGGCTTGCCCTCAGCCCATTGAGCACCGCACTTTCCATGCGGCGGGCCCTGAAATTCAACGCTCTGCCCAATAGCCTGGCCCTGGCGGCCAGCCTGTCGATGGCGAGTTATGTGCAGGCGCAAGAGTTCGAATTGAACATCCCCGCGCAGCCGTTGAGTACTGCACTGCAGGTATTTGGCCAACAGACCAACCTGCAAATCCTGTACAGCCCGGAAACCGTGCAAAACAAGCACAGCGTGGCGGTCAGCGGCAAGATGGACCCGGTACGGGCTATCGAGCAAATGCTGGGAGGGACCGGCGTCAGCTACAGCCTGCAAGGCAGCTCGATGATCATCAACGCGCCCGGCTCCGGTAGCGACGCCCTCGAGCTTGGCGCCACCCAGATCAACGCCAACCAACTGGGCACCATCACCGAAGGTTCCGGCTCCTACACACCAGGCACCATCGCCACCGCCACCAAGATGGTGCTGACACCGCGCGAGACGCCCCAGTCGATTTCCGTGGTCACCCGCCAGACCATGGATGACTTCGGCTTGAACGGCATCGACGACGTGATGCGCCACACACCGGGCATCACCGTCTCGACCTTCGACAGCGAGCGCACCAACTATTATTCCCGGGGTTTCCCGATCCAGAACTTCCAGTACGACGGCGTGCCGACCACCCGCAACGAAGGTTACTCGGCCGGCCAGACCCTGAGCGACATGGCGATCTACGACCGTGTCGAAATCCTCAAGGGCACCACCGGCCTGATGACCGGCGCCGGCGGCCCGGGCGGCACCATCAACCTGGTGCGCAAGAAGCCCACTGCCGAGTTCCAGGGGCATGTGGGCCTGGGCGCCGGCTCGTGGGACAACTACCGCTCGGAGCTGGACGTGAGCGGCCCGCTGACCGAAAGCGGCAACGTGCGCGGGCGTGCCGTGGCGGTATACCAGGACAAGCATTCATTCATCGACCACTATGAACGCAAGACCAATGTCTACTACGGCATCCTCGAATTCGACCTGTCGCCGGACACCCTGCTGACCATCGGCGCCGACTATCAGGATAGCGACCCCAAGGGTTCGAGTTGGTCCGGCAGCCGCTCGTTGTTTGATGGCGTGGGTAACGAGATCAGCTTTGACCGTGGCTACAACAATGGCCCGAAGTGGAGCAGCTGGGGGCAATACAGCCGCAGCGTTTTCGCCACCCTGGAACACGCGCTGGATAACGGCTGGATCGCCAAGGCCAACTACAGCAACCAGCTCAATGGCTATAACGCACCGCTGGGTTACGCTTCTCCAAAGCAAAATTCCACCGACAGAGCCTCGGTGTATGCCGCCAAGTACACTGGCAAGACCATCAGTAATAACGGCGACTTCTATCTCTCCGGGCCGTTCAGCCTGGGCGGTCGCGAGCACCAGTTGGTGGTGGGGGCATCGGTTTCGCGTTCGCACTGGGAAGGCAACGACTATTACAGTGCGACCTATAAGGACAGTAATGACTTCCCTCTTTATTCATGGGACGGCGACAGCCTGGAGCCGGATTGGGGCCGCGCTACCGAGAAAGACGACATCACCCGCCAGGCAGCGGTCTACTTCTCGACACGCCTGAGCCTCACTGACGACCTGTCCCTGTTGCTTGGTTCGCGCCTGACCGACTACCGGCTGACCGGCACCAACGACTCGCGCGAGACCGGCAAACTCATCCCGTATGCGGGCGTGGTGTACGACCTTAATAAAAACTTCTCGGTGTACGGCAGCTATACCTCGATCTTCATGCCGCAGCAGCTGCGACCCGACCGCAACAACAAGATGGTCGAGCCTGACGAAGGCGAAAACTATGAACTGGGTGTGAAGGGTGAGTTCTATGACGGCCGCCTGAATGCCAGCCTTGCCTACTTCGAGATTCATGAGTCCAATCGCGCCGAGGAAGACACCGAGTACAACAACAATATGCCGGCCAACTCGCCTGTCGAGTGGGCCTACATGGGCGTCCAGGCCAAGACCAAGGGCTATGAAGCCGAGATTTCCGGTGAGCTGCTGCCAGGCTGGCAGGTGCAGGCGGGCTACACCCACAAGGTGATCCGCGATGACGATGGCAAGAAGTTCTCCACCTGGGAACCTCAGGACCAGCTCAACTTCTACACCAGCTACAAGCTGAGCGGCGCCCTCGACAAGCTCACCCTCGGCGGCGGCGCGCGCTGGCAAGGTGAGGCGTGGCAGGATGTCTACAACCGCGGCAAGAGTGTCACCCAGCGATTCTCTCAAGACCCGTACTGGCTGGTCGACGCCATGGCGCGCTACCAGATCAGCAAGAACCTCTCCGCCTCGATCAACGTCAACAACGTGTTCGACAAGCGCTACTACACCAACATCGGCTTCTACACGTCGTCCTACTCGGGCGACCCGCGCAACGTGATGCTGTCGACCCGCTGGGACTTCTGATCTAACCCCGGCAACCTCCAGACACCCTGCGCAGCCCGCCTGCCCAGGGTGTTTTTTATGGGCGATGCTTCACCGCCCTCCCCCCATAACCCACCATCGAGTAGGAGGCGGCCTCACAGCCGCCGTCCTCTCACACCACCGTACGTAAGGTTCCGTATACGGCGGTTCAGGTTATGCGGATATACGTCACAGCGATCCGTGCAAGTATTGGGCTTTGACGATTGTGGCCGTCTTACCCCGCTGCGCCGCCTCATCCGCTTCCTGTCCGTCAGGCCAGCATTTTGCCTCGGGCTTCCTTCAGATTCGCAGTCACCCGCGACAACCTTGCCTCTGGCTAGCACTTCCCCTTGCCGGGTGTGTAGAGGACTTGCACCTCCAAGTCGTTTGGCTCACCACCACAATGAGCTAAACAGCGCCAGTCACGGCGCTACGCGCCATGCCTGGCGCACCACAAAAAAGCCCCGGTTCACACCACGTGAGCCGGGGCTTTCTGCCCAAGTGACGGTTACGCCATGGCCGTCACCAGGCTGCGTACAAATTCAGCGTTGTCGATGATGCGCTCATGGTCCACCTCAATCACCACCGACCGCACCACACAGCCCTCGCCAATCACCCGCTGCATGCTGGCTTCGATCAACGCCCGGTGCTGACCGGCCCGGCTCATGGCGGCCCACCAGCAACTGACAGGCGCCTTGAGTGGCTTGAAGTCAGCCTGCTCCATGCGCTTGACCAACGTACGGTCGACGTCCCAGGACACCTGCGCTTCGTTGCCCTCCAACAGCGCTTGCCTGATGTCGAGGAAGGCGTCACCCAGGGTGGCCTCGGCCCATTCGACGAAGCGTGCCCATTGCGTGCCTGCATCGGCGTGGGTGGCCTGCACGTCCTGCCAGGTGGCATGGACAGCCTCTGCAAACGCCGGGAACATCACCCCGAGCAAGTCCACGCGCCGTTCGTTGTCGGATATCTCGCTGTCGTCGGTCACGATTGCCGCTTCCCAGTACGGGGTGAGCCAGCGCGGCGGCGACGAATCGATCCAACCGACAAACTCCACCTGTCGGCCCGCCTGTTCCAGGTGATAGGCAACCTCTACCGCCAGGTTGCCGCCCAACGACCAGCCCGCCAGGCGGAAGGCCCCTTCGGGCTGGGCTTCCAGCAATTGCGCGGAGTAATCCTCGACCATGCTGGACCAGGCCGGCACTTCGGCGCCCTCCTCGGCCAACGCACGGCAGATCACCCCGACCACCGGCCGCTGCTCACGCAACGCCAGGGCGATGGCCTTGTAGCAATGCACCGAACCGTAGCTGGGGTGGAACAGATAGAGCGGCGTGCCTTCGGTGCGGCTGTTAAGCGGCACCAGCAGCGAGCGGCGAGTGATGCCTGCGAGACAGCCGACCTGCGCGCGTACGGTCGGGTTGAGCATCAACTGGCTGACCGAAAGGCCGATGCCGCTGGCCTTGCGAATCCGCTCCTTGAGCATCAGCACCAACAGCGAATGGCCGCCCAATTCAAAGAAGTTGTCATTCAACCCGACGTGTTCCACACCGAGCACATCGGCCCAGATCGCGGCGACTTTCTGTTCAAGCTCGGTCCGTGGTGCTTCAAACCGCTGGGTCGACTGCGTGTCCGGTTTCGGCAATGCCTTGCGGTCCAGCTTGCCGTTGGGGCTCAGGGGCATCTGTTCCAGCAGCAACCATTGCGTCGGCACCATGTAATCCGGCAACTGCACAGCCAAGTGTGCACTGAGGGTTTCACGCCAGCCCTCGCCCTGCGCCTGCAAGACCAGGTAACCCACCAGGTGCTTGCCGTCCACCGCCAGCACCGCCGCCTCGCGCACCGATTCGTGCTCCAGCAGGCGTGCTTCGATTTCACCCAGCTCGATACGCAAGCCGCGCAGTTTGACCTGATGGTCGATACGCCCGGCGTATTCGATCACACCGTCAGGGCGGTAGCGCGCCAGGTCTCCAGTACGGTAGAGGCGCTCACCCTTGATGAACGGATGCGCGATAAAGCGCTCGGCGGTCAAGCCCGGGCGCCGGTGATAACCGCGCGCCAGGCCCACGCCGCCCAGGAACAGCTCACCCAGCACGCCGGCCGGTACCGGCTCGAAATGGCTGTCCAGGACATAGCAGCCCAGGTTGGCAATCGGCTTGCCGATCGGCACCGCGTCGCGGCCTTCATCCACGCACGTCCAGTGGGTCACGTCGATGGCCGCTTCGGTCGGGCCGTACAGGTTGTAAAGCGCGGTGTGCGGCAGTTTGGCGAACACTTGCTGTTGCGCATCCACCGGCAACGCCTCGCCACTGCACACAATGCGCTGCAGGCTGGCGCAGGAAGACACGTTCGAATCCTGCAGGAACGCTTGCAGCATCGACGGCACAAAATGCAGTGTGGTGACCTGTTCACGCGTGATCAGGCCGACCAGTTTGTCAGGGTCGCGATGGTCCCCCGGTGCGGCGACCACCAGGCGTGCGCCGGTCATCAGCGGCCAGAAGAACTCCCACACCGAGACGTCGAAACTGAACGGGGTTTTCTGCAACACGGTATCGCGGGCATCCAGCGCGTAGGCCTCCTGCATCCAGCACAGGCGGTTGGTCAGTGCGCAATGGCGGTTGCCCGCGCCTTTGGGTTGCCCGGTGGAACCCGAGGTGTAGATCACGTAGGCGAGGTTTTCGCCGTCCAGGGCGACGCCCGGGTTCGCGTCGCTGTAGCCTTCGCACCCGGCGTCGCCCAGCACCAGGGTTTCCAGGCCTTGGGTAATCGGCAATTGCTCAAGCAAATGGGCTTGGGTCAGCAGCAGTTTCACGCCGCTGTCGTCCAGCATGTAGGCCAGGCGCTCACGCGGGTATTCCGGGTCCAGCGGCACATAGGCGCCACCGGCCTTGAGCACCGCGAGCAGGCCGACGACCATTTCGATGGAACGCTCCACCGCCAGGCCGACCAGCACGTCCGGGCCTACGCCGGCTTCGAGCAAACGATGGGCCAGGCGGTTGGCGCGGCGGTTCAACTCGGCGTAGCTCAGCCGCTGCGTGCCAAATGCCAGGGCGGGAGCCTGCGGCGTCAGGGCGACCTGATCTTCGATCAATTGGTGCACACCGCGCGGCAGCGGGTACTCGCGCGCCGTCGCATTCCAGTCCTCGACGATCACCTTGCGCTGTGTCTGCGGCAGGGATGGCAGGTCCGCCAGGCGCTCCACCTGCGCAAGAGTGAGTGCCTGCAACACCTGCTCGAAGTGCTCGGCCAGATGGACGATGTCCTGCTCGCCGAACGCAGCCGGGTCGTAGTTGAACTCCACGGCCAGGCGTTCACCCATGGCCAGCAATACGGTCAAGGGATAGTGCGTCTGCTCCAGGCTGTCCATCGCGCCGAAACGCAGGCCCGCCGGGGCGCCCTGCTCCAACGCCGCTGACACCGGGTAGTTCTCGAACACCAGGATGCTGTCGAACAGCGCTTCGCCACCGAGCCCGGCCCATCGCTGGATGTCGAACAACGGCGTGTGCTCTTGCTCGCGCAGACGCAGGTTTTGCCCCTGCACCTGCTGCAGCCAGGCGTCCACGCTCAGCTGCGGGCTCGGCGTCGCCACCACTGGCAAGGTGTTGATAAACAAACCGACCTGCTGCTCGATGCCCGGCAACTCGGCCGGACGTCCCGCCACCGTCGCACCGAACGCTACGGTGTCCAGGCCGGTATGCCGTTGCAACAGCAGGAGCCAGGCACTTTGCACCAGGGTATTGAAGGTGACCTTGTGCCGCTGGGCAAAGGCCTTGAGCTGCTCGGTGGCCGACTGCTCCAGTACCAGCCGGTGAATGCCGTTGACCTGGGACACACCCTGCTCGCGCCTGGCACCGCGCGACAGCCGGGTAGGTTCCTGCAGCCCCGCCAGCTGCGCCTTCCAGAAGGTTTCGCTGGTGACCGGGTCCTGTGCCTGCAGCCAGGCGATGTAGTCACGGTAACGCCCGTTCGGCGCGCGCAACACCTCACCGGCGTACTGCTGCAGCACCTCGCCGAACAACTGCGATGAACTCCAGCCATCCATCAGGATGTGGTGGTTGGTGTAAATCAGATGATGGCTGTCGGCACCGGTACGCACCACCACCAGGCTCAACAATGGGGCCTGCTCAAGCACAAAGCCTTCGGCCCGGGCGGCTTCGGCCAGTGCGTCGAGCGCTTCCGCGCGGTCCGCGCGGTGCTGCCAGTCGTGTTCGAGCAAAGGCACCCGCACCGTCTTGTAGACCACTTGCAACGGCTGCTCCAGCTCGGTCTGCCAGAGAAACGCCGTGCGCAGGATATCGTGATGTTCCACGGCAACCTGCCAGGCCGCCTGGAACCTGCTTACATCCAGCCCTTGCACATCGACGCGCATCTGGTTGATGTAGTCGCCGGAACCCTGCCCATACAAGGATTGGAACAGCATGCCCTGTTGCATCGGTGACAACGGGTAAATGTCCTCGACCCGGTTCAACGGCAACGACAGGCCATCCAACTGTGCCTGGCTCAAGCGCGCCAATGGGAAGTCCGACGGCGTGGCACCGGTGTTTTCAGGCTGGCAGCAATGCGCGATCAGTGCCTTGAGTTCCTGGGCATAGTCATCGGCCAATTGCTGGATGCTGGCCGGGTCGAACATCTGCTGGCTGAAGCTCCAGGTCAGGTTCAATTCGCCGCCATACACCTGGCCGTTGATTTCCAACCAATTGCCCAAGGATGCCTCAGGGCTTTGATCGGCCCCTGCAGCGTCACCGGAAGGCGCAAACAGGCCCGGCTCCTCGCTGTCATCAAAACTGGCATCGAACTGGCCCAGGTAGTTGAAGGTAATGCGTGGCTGCGGCAAGCGCGCCAGGGCTTCGCGAACCTGCGGTTGTCCCAGGTAACGCAAGGCACCAAAGCCGATGCCTTTGTCGGGAATGGCGCGCAGTTGCTCCTTGATCCCCTTCAACGAGTCCGTCAGGGTCAGGGCCGGCGTCAGTTTGACCGGGTAGAGACTGGTGAACCAGCCGACGGTACGGGTCAGGTCGATATCGTCGAACAGGTCTTCGCGGCCATGGCCTTCCAAACGGATCAGGGTCGACGCATGGCCGGTCCAGCGCCCGATCACCCGGGCCAGGGCGGTCAGCAACACATCGTTGATCTGGGTGCGATAGGCCGCCGGTGCATCCTGCAACAGACGCCGGGTGTGAGTGCTGTCCAGGTGCGTGGTCGCACTGCCGGCATGCCGGTTGCTCAAGCTGGCACCCGGTCTGGCAGCTGGCAGGTCGATCTCGGCGTCGTGCAACTGCGCTTGCCACCATGCCAGTTCGCCGGTCAGCGCATCGCGCTGGGCGTACTGCTGCAGTCGGTGTGCCCAGTCGCGGGTGGAACTGGTCTTGACCGGCAATACCACGGCAACGCCACGGGCGAGCTGACGGTAAGCCGTTTGCAGGTCCTCCAGCAGGATCCGCCACGACACACCATCCACCACCAGGTGGTGGATCACCAACAGCAAGCGCTGTGCTCCACCGTCCAACTCGACCAGTACCGCCCGTATCAGCGGGCCGTGGCCCAGGTCCAGGCTGCGTTGTGCCTCTTCACCCAAGGCCGCGAGTTCGTCGATGTCCTGCAGCGTGCGGTGCCACAGCACGGCGTCGGCCTGGTGCTGTTCGGCATCGCGATAGACGCCCTGCCAGCCACCCGCACCGTCAACGAACTGCGAACGCAACGCATCGTGATGCACGATCAACGCCTGCAAGGCCTGGGTCAGCGTCGTGGCGTCGAGGTTTTCATGGGGTTGCAATACCACCGATTGGTTCCAGTGATGACGCTCGGCGATCTCATCGGCGAAGAACGCTTGCTGGATAGGCAGCAACAAGGTTTCGCCACTGAGCGCGGCCTGGCTGATCGTCACGCCTTCGACGCCTTGGCGCGCGACACCGGCCAGGCTTTGTACGGTCTGGTGCTGGAACAGGTCCTTGGGCGTGAACCGAATACCCGCCTGGCGAGCACGGCTGACCACCTGGATCGAGATGATCGAATCACCACCCAGCTCAAAGAAGTTGTCGTTCAGGCCCACTTGCGGCAGGCGCAGCACCTCGGCCCAGATCGTCGCGAGCTGTTGTTCCAGCTCGCTCTGCGGGGCCACGTAAGCCTGTCGCAACAGGCTCGCATCCGGTTGCGGCAGGCCCTTGCGGTCGAGCTTGCCGTTGGGGGTCAGCGGCATTTGCGCCAGGAACATGAAGTACGTTGGTACCATGTAATCCGGCAGGCGGGTTTTCAGGGCACGGCGCAGGTGGTCGCGGAATTCGGCTTCGTTGACCAGGCTGGCGTCGGCCGGCACCACGTAGGCCACCAGCCGTTTGCCGGTCGGGCCGTCCTGGGCCACCACCACGGTTTCACCGACACCGTCCTGCTCACGCAAGCGCGCTTCGATTTCCCCCAGTTCGATGCGGAAACCACGGATCTTCACCTGGTGGTCGACACGCCCGAGGTAATCCACCACGCCATCCGGGCGGCCACGGGTCAGGTCGCCGCTGCGATACACGCGACTGCCCGGCTTGCCGAACGGGTCCGGCACGAAGCGTTCGGCGGTCAGCGCCGGACGTTCCAGGTATCCACGGGCCACGCCCTCGCCGCCCAGGTACAACTCACCGGCGACGCCGATGGGTTGCAGGTTGAGTTGCGCGTCCAGCACGTAGCCGCTGCGGTTGCCCAGCAACGTACCGATTGGCGCGTAGACGGCACCGCATGGATCGCCTCGACGGGCTTTCCACAGCAGCGGCGTGACCACGGTTTCCGTCGGGCCGTAACCGTTAAACAGGTAGGTCGGCTTAAGCGCGCGCCAGGCCAGGTCGTAGCTGGCTTGCGCCACCGCATCGCCGCCAAAGCAGTACACACGCACTTTCGGTGGATTACCGTCGCGCTCGGCATGCTCGGCCAGTTGTTGCAGGTACACCGGCGGGAACACCGCCATGGTCACGTTGTGACGGTGCATCTGCGCGTAGGTGTACTCGGGCAACCACAGGCTATCGTCACGGACCAGCACGCTGGCGCCGTTGATCAGCGGGTGCATCCAGCCTTCGTGGGAGCCGTCGAAGGCGAACGACATGAAGTGCAGTTCGCAATCGGCCGGCGATGTTTCATAACGCTCGCCGGTGGCGATGATGTGCGCCACCAACGGGCCGTGGGACACCGCCACGCCCTTGGGCAGGCCGGTGGAGCCGGAGGTGTAGATCACGTAGGCAAGGTTGTCGCCGTGCAGTTTTACCTCCGGCGCGGTGTCGCTGTAGTCGGCCCACGCCTCGGTGCGATCGATGGCCAGGCTGTCCAGGCCCTCGGGAATCGGCAGTTGCGGCAACGCACTGGTGTGGGTCAGCAGCAACTTCGCGCGGCTGTCCTGCATCATGTACAGCAGGCGATCACGTGGGTATTCGATATCCAGCGGCACATACACACCGCCGGCTTTCATCACAGCGAGGAACGCCACCAGGCTCTCGGCACTGCGCGGCATGGCAATTGCCACGCGCACTTCGGGGCCGATGCCACGGGCGATCAGGGCATGGGCCAGGCGGTTGGCCTGGCGGTCCAGCTCGCCATAACTCAGGGTTTGCGCATCGAACTTGATCGCCACCGCAGCGGGGTTTTCGGCGGCGCGGTCGGCAACCATTTCGTGTACCAGACGCTCGGCCGAGAAGCCGGCGTCAGTCTGGTTCCACAGCTGC
>NZ_CVTH01000054.1:0-14152 GCF_900005955.1 Pseudomonas sp. 8 R 14
CCGGTTTTTTAGATGTGTTTGCTCGCACGAACATCATCAATCAAATCGGCGTTCTTGTTTCTGTGTTTCCCGGGATTCCGTGATGAACCTTTTTATTGGGCCTGATAAATCAGGCCCGGTCGCGCGCCAGCAATGGCTTCAAGTAGTAACCCGTATGCGATTGTGGCATCTCGGAGACCTGCTCCGGCGTACCCACCGCGATGATCTGGCCGCCCTTGGATCCGCCTTCCGGCCCTAGATCCACCAGCCAGTCGGCCGTCTTGATCACATCCAGGTTGTGCTCGATCACCACCACGGTGTTGCCGTGATCACGCAAGCGGTGCAACACATCCAGCAATTGCTGAATATCCGCAAAGTGCAGGCCAGTTGTCGGCTCATCCAGGATATACAAGGTCTTGCCCGTATCGCGTTTGGACAGCTCGCGAGACAGCTTCACCCGCTGCGCTTCACCACCGGACAACGTCGTCGCCGACTGCCCCAACTTGATATACGACAGGCCCACATCCATCAGCGTTTGCAGCTTGCGCGCCAACGCCGGAACGGCATCGAAGAACACACGGGCTTCCTCGATGGTCATCTCCAGGGTCTCGTGGATGCTCTTGCCCTTGTACTTGATTTCCAGGGTTTCGCGGTTATAACGCTTGCTCTTGCACACATCGCACGGCACGTAGATGTCCGGGAGGAAGTGCATCTCCACCTTGATCAGACCATCGCCCTGGCACGCTTCACAGCGACCACCCTTGACGTTGAACGAGAAGCGGCCTGGCCCGTAGCCCCGTGAACGGGATTCCGGCACGCCAGCAAACAGCTCACGAATAGGCGTGAACAACCCGGTGTAGGTCGCGGGGTTGGAGCGCGGTGTGCGGCCAATCGGGCTTTGGTCGATATCGACCACCTTGTCCAGGTGTTCCAGACCCTTGATGCTGTCGTGCGCGGCGGCTTCCAGGGTGGTAGCGCCGTTCAAGGCGGTGGCACTCAAGGGGAACAGCGTGTTGTTGATCAGCGTCGACTTACCTGAGCCGGAAACGCCGGTCACGCAGGTCAGCAGGCCCAGTGGTATTTCCAGGTCAACATTGCGCAAGTTGTTGCCGCGCGCGCCCTTGAGGTGCAACGCCATCTTCTTGTTGCGCGGTGTACGCTTGGCTGGCACTGCGATCTTCACGCGGCCGGACAGGTACTTGCCGGTCAACGAGTCGGGATGTGCCATTACCTCGGCAGGCGTGCCCTCGGCGACAATATGTCCTCCATGTACGCCGGCGCCTGGGCCAATATCGACCACGTAGTCCGCCAGGCGAATCGCATCTTCATCGTGCTCGACCACGATCACCGTATTGCCGATATCCCGCAGGTGTTTCAGCGTGCCCAGCAGGCGATCGTTGTCCCGCTGGTGCAAACCAATCGAAGGCTCATCGAGGATGTACAACACCCCCACCAGGCCGGCACCAATCTGGCTGGCCAGGCGAATTCGCTGCGCTTCACCGCCGGACAACGTATCTGCGCTGCGATCCAGCGACAGATAGTCCAGGCCAACGTTAACCAGGAACTGCAGGCGCTCGCGGATCTCCTTGAGGATCTTGTCGGCAATTTCCCCACGGCGCCCGGTGAGCTTTAGCACACCAAAGTATTCACAGGCATCGCCGATCGGCAGGTTGGTCACCGCCGGCAGCGTCTTCTCACCCACCCATACATGCCGCGCCTCACGACGCAGGCGAGTGCCCCGGCAATCCGGGCAAGGTTGGGTGCTGAGGAATTTCGCCAGCTCTTCGCGCACACTCGCCGATTCGGTCTCGCGGTAGCGGCGTTCCAGGTTGGGGACAATGCCTTCGAACGGGTGGGAGCGCTTGACGATGTCGCCACGGTCGTTCAGGTACTTGAAGTCGACGTTCTGCGAGCCGCTGCCATTGAGGATGACTTTCTGCTGGTCTGCCGGCAGTTGGTTGAAAGGTACTTCAAGGCTGAACTTGTAATGGGACGCCAACGACCCGAGCATCTGGAAGTAGTAGACGTTACGCCTGTCCCAGCCGCGTATCGCGCCCTCCGCCAATGTCAGGTCGCCGTTGACCAGGCGCTTGATGTCGAAGAATTGCTTCACGCCCAGGCCATCGCAGGTCGGGCAGGCCCCGGCCGGGTTGTTGAAGGAGAACAGCTTGGGCTCCAGCTCGCTGATGGCGTGGCCACAGATCGGGCAGGCAAAGCGCGCGGAGAAGATGATCTCTTCACCCGGCTCATCATCCATCGGTGCCACCAGGGCAATGCCATCCGCCAGCTTCAACGCGGTCTCGAACGATTCGGCCAGACGCTGCTGCAGGTCGGCCCGCACCTTGAAGCGATCGACCACGACATCAATCGAGTGCTTCTTCTGCTTGTCGAGTTTCGGCGCTTCGTCCAGCTCATAGAGCTTGCCGTTGATACGCGCACGTACGAAACCTTGAGCACGCAGCTCTTCGAATACAGAGAGGTGTTCGCCCTTGCGCTCGCGAATCACCGGTGCCAGCAGCATCAGCTTGGCACCTTCCGGTTGGGCCAGTACCAGGTCGACCATCTGGCTGACGGTCTGGGCTTCCAGCGGAATGTCGTGGTCCGGGCAACGGGGGATACCCACCCGCGCGTACAGCAGGCGCAGGTAGTCGTAGATTTCGGTGATGGTGCCCACGGTGGAACGCGGATTGTGGGAGGTCGACTTCTGCTCAATGGAAATCGCCGGCGACAGGCCTTCAATGGTGTCGACGTCCGGCTTTTCCATCATCGACAGGAACTGACGGGCATAGGCCGACAGCGATTCCACATAGCGCCGCTGACCTTCGGCATACAGCGTGTCGAACGCCAGGGACGATTTGCCGGAGCCGGACAAGCCGGTGATGACGATCAGTTTGTCCCGGGGCAGGGTCAGGTCGATGTTCTTCAGGTTGTGGGTTCTAGCCCCACGAATCAGGATCTTGTCCAAGATGGCCTCGCACGGCGGGCGTAAATAATGCAGGAGTATACGGCTAAAGACTGGATGAATATACACTGTCAAAGTGCCGGGTGCAGCCTTACATGAAAGCTGCGCGGCAAAGCGCCGCATATACCCTCTCAATCGATGGGACTGGTAGAATCGCCGCCGGTTCACACGAGGTTTTTCCATGCACGATCCCCACAGCGAACGCATGAGTAGCGGCGAGACCCGAGCAGCAAGCGGTCTGGCCCTGGTGTTCGCGTTCCGTATGCTTGGCATGTTCATGGTGTTGCCGGTACTGGCGACCTATGGAATGGATCTGGCAGGCGCGACCCCCGCACTGATCGGCCTGGCGATTGGCGCCTATGGCCTGACCCAGGCGATTTTTCAGATCCCGTTCGGAATCATTTCCGACCGGATTGGCCGGCGCCCGGTGATTTACCTCGGGCTGATTGTCTTCGCCCTCGGCAGCGTGCTCGCGGCACAATCCGATTCGATCTGGGGCGTGATCGCCGGACGCATACTGCAAGGTGCCGGGGCGATTTCCGCTGCCGTCATGGCGCTGCTGTCCGACCTGACCCGTGAGCAACACCGCACCAAGGCCATGGCCATGATCGGCATGACCATCGGTCTGTCGTTCGCCGTGGCCATGGTCGTGGGCCCATTGCTGACGCGTGCCTTTGGCTTGCACGGCCTGTTCCTTGCCACCGGCGGCATGGCGTTGTTCGGGATCGTGATCGTGGCCTTCATGGTGCCGCGCTCCACTGGCACGTTGCAGCACCGTGAGTCGGGCGTCGCACGCAAGGCCCTGTTGCCGACGCTCAAGCACCCGGATCTGTTGCGCCTGGATTTAGGTATCTTCGTCTTACACGCAATGCTGATGTGCAGCTTCGTCGCCTTGCCCCTGGCGCTGGTGGAAAAAGCCGGGCTGCCCAAGGAACAGCACTGGTGGGTCTACCTCACCGCACTGCTGATTTCGTTCTTCGCCATGATCCCGTTCATCATCTATGGCGAGAAGAAACGCAAAATGAAACGAGTTTTGCTCGGTGCCGTCGCGACATTAATGCTCACTGAACTATTCTTCTGGCAGTTCGGCGACAGCCTACGGGCGCTGGTTATTGGCACGGTGGTGTTCTTCACCGCGTTCAACCTGCTGGAGGCTTCATTGCCTTCGCTGATCAGTAAAGTTTCACCGGCCGGCGGCAAAGGCACGGCGATGGGGGTGTATTCCACCAGCCAGTTCCTTGGCTCGGCGCTGGGCGGCATCATGGGCGGCTGGATGTTCCAGCATGGCGGTTTGTCGGTTGTGTTCCTCGGATGCGCCGGGCTGGCTGCACTTTGGTTGGCCTTTGCTGTTACCATGCGCGAACCTCCCTACGTCACAAGCCTGCGTTTGCCGCTATCGCCTGAGGCGATCCGTGAAAGCGGTCTGGTAGAGCGCCTGAAGGCAGTCGTAGGGGTAACAGATGCAGTCGTGGTCGCTGAAGAGGCGGCCATTTACATCAAATTGGACACCGAATTATTGGATCGCGCGACGCTCGAGCAACTGGTCAACCCAGTGCCGACAGCGCGCCCAGCATAGGAGAACGTTATGGCCCGTGGGGTTAACAAAGTCATATTGGTCGGTACATGCGGCCAGGATCCCGAAGTTCGCTACTTGCCTAACGGTAACGCCGTGACCAACCTGAGTCTGGCGACCAGCGAACAATGGACCGACAAGCAGACCGGCCAGAAGGTCGAGAAAACCGAATGGCACCGTGTGTCGATGTTCGGCAAGGTCGCAGAGATCGCCGGTGAATACCTGCGCAAAGGTTCGCAGGTCTACATCGAAGGCAAGCTGCAAACCCGCGAGTGGGAAAAAGACGGCATCAAGCGTTACACCACTGAAATCGTGGTCGACATGCAAGGCACCATGCAACTGCTGGGCGGCCGTCCACAGGGCGACCAACAAGGCCAGGGCGGTATGTCCAACTCGGCACCGCGTCCACAGCAGACGCGTCCGCAGCCAAGCCAGCAGCCACAGCGTGAGTCGCGTCCAGCACCGCAACAGGCCGCTCCGCAACCGGCTCCGGATTTCGACAGCTTTGATGACGATATTCCGTTCTAGGATATCGCTCGGCGCAATCCGTATAGCTTTCCCAAAAAGCCCCGTGAGCCCTGCTCTCGGGGCTTTTTTGTAATTTCGTGATGCATGAAGCTGCACCCGCAACGGATTAAATGACGGGATGGAACGATCGCCGGCCCTGGCATTTGTCTCCGGGGGCCACTCGATTTAGGCTGTAACCCACTTCCACAGAACAAGGAGAGCCGCGATGACCTGGTCTGCCAAGCAATACACGATGTTTGAACAACAACGCACTCGTCCGGTCCGTGACCTGGTCGCGGCCATTCCGAATACCGTGGTGCACACAGCGGTGGACCTGGGTTGCGGCCCCGGCAACTCCACCCAGGTATTGGCCGAGCGTTTCCCGCAGGCGCAGGTGACGGGCCTGGACAGTTCCGACGACATGCTGGTCGACGCCCGCAAGCGCCTGCCCGCGCTGAACTTTGAGCTGGCGGACATCGGTGCCTGGAGTCCGTCGCAGACATTCGACGTGATCCTCGCCAACGCCTCGCTGCAATGGCTGCCAAACCACGCCACGCTCTATCCGCATCTGGTCGACCAGTTGGCGCCTGGCGGCACGCTCGCCGTACAAACCCCAGACAACCTCAATGAACCCGCCCACCGGCTGGCACGCGAAGTGGCGGCAGATGGCCCATGGGCGGCAAAGATCGGCGCGTTCCAACACAATGAGCGCCACTCGGTGAGCTACTACTACGAGTTGCTGAGCCAACACTGCAGTACCGTGGATGTGTGGCGCACCACGTACCAGCACCCGCTGGCGGATCATGCCGCTGTGGTGGAGTGGTTCAAGGGCTCGGGCTTGCGACCCTTTCTCGCGCCACTGACCGATAGCGAAAAAGCCGCTTTCCTACAGGAATACCAGGCGCGGATTACACAGGCTTATCCAGCACTAGGCGATGGCACCGTATTACTGCCCTTCCCGCGCCTGTTTATCATCGCGACCCGCTGACGGCACAGAAGCAAGCAGCGCTTACGCCGCTGCTGCCTGCGCCTTCAAATACTCATCCGCTGACACTACGCCCGCGTAGCCAAATGCCAACGACGCCATATACGCGCCATGCACCTGCGCCGCCGGAATCACCTGCCCATTGAACTCCAGATCGCGGGTGGCACATGCGTCATGAATCACCGTGACCTTGTAGCCCAGGTCCGCTGCGGCCCGCACCACCGCATCGATGCACATATGGCTCATGCTGCCGACCACCACCAGTTCGGTGATGCTGCGCTGTTCCAGAAGGGCGCGTAGAGGGGTTTCGCGGAACGCATTCACGAAATGTTTAAGCACCACCGGCTCGCTGCCCTCGTTCAGCACCTTGGGGTGCAAATAGGCACCCTCAGAGTTCGGCGTGAAAAACGGTGCATCCTCGGACGTGAACTCATGGCGCACATGAATCACTGCATCCCCGTTCTGGCGAAACGCCTGGAGCACCTGCGCAGCCTTGTCCGCGGCGGCGTCCACGCCATCGAGCGGCCACTTGCCTTGAGGGAAGTAGTCGTTCTGGATATCGATTAGGATGAGCGCTTGCTTGGCCATGGGTATTGCCTCGTGATGGGTTGATGGGGCCAGTATGTTAGCTGGCGCCGGAGCGGGGGATTGGCTGCACCGACAATAACAGGGGGAAAACTGACAATGGCGGTTGTTGAGCTGGGCGTGTTGATCTACCAGGGGGCGCAGTTGGCAGCGGTGCATGGGCTGACCGATCTGTTCGGTGTCGCCAACCGGATCGCCGCCGAGCATCAATCCGCACAACTGCCGTTGCTGCGGGTGAGCCACTGGCAGGTAGATGGCCATGGCACACCCACGCGGGTATTCGACAGCTACCCAGGGCCTGAGCAACCGATGATGGCGGTGCTGGTGCCGCCTTCAATCGGCGAGTTCACCGAAGACCAGGCGCCGCCCGCACTGCTCGAGTGGATTCGCCAGCAACACGCTGCAGGCACCGTGCTCGGTGGCGTGTGCATCGGTTCGATCCTGCTGGCGCGCAGCGGTCTGTTGGACGGGCGCAGCGCCACCACCCATTGGTCCTCAGCCAAATCCTTCGCGACCCGTTATCCGGCTGTACGCCTTGAGGCGGATAAACCGATCGTCGATGACGGCGACCTGATCACCACCGCCGGGCTGATGGCCTGGTCCGAGCTGGGCCTGCGCCTGGTCGACCGCCTGATGGGCCCCAGCGTCGCTGCCGATACCGCGCGTTTCCTGGTGATCGAGCACAGCGACAGTGCCAGCCAGTGCGGCAGCAACTTTGCGCCGATCCTCAGCCATGGCGATGCGGCCATCCTCAAGGTCCAGCATTGGTTGCAAGCCAGTGGCGCGGTGGATGTGTCCGTGGCCGCCATGGCGCAAGAGGCGGGGTTGGAAGAACGCACGTTCCTACGGCGTTTTCGCAGTGCCACGGGATTGAAACCCACCGAATACTGCCAGCATTTACGTGTCGGCAAGGCGCGGCAAATGCTGGAGTTCACCACCGCCACCATCGACCACATCGCCTGGACCGTGGGGTATCAGGACCCTGGTGCGTTTCGCGCCACCTTCAAGAAGATCACCGGTTTGGCACCCAGTGATTACCGCAGCCGTTTTGGCGTGTGAATCGTGCAGAACGCCCCACGGTCAAGGTGGTGTCGTGCAGAATAATACAGGCCAACTGCTATCGCTTTTTGCGCAAGCGATTGATTTCAAAGGCATCACTTTTGAACCTGCCTTGGCCTGATCCCTGCAACCTTCCACCCACACACATGGCGGGATGGCCAAGGGGGATGCATGACCCCGACTCAACGCAAGAAATGGGTAGTCGCTCACTCCACGCGAGAGGGCGCTCCCCGGCATGAAGTCGAAACCAACCGAGCCCTTGCGCGCTGGCTGGCACAAATCCTTGGGCTCAAGTACGGCGGTGATTACGATCCACGCAAACACGCCGGCCGTGAGCGCTACCTGCTTCCCACGCAAACGCTGATTGGCCCTGCACAGGCGCGGGCCCTTGATATCAAGGGCCCCGAAGACCTGTGGGGCGGTTATGTGGAGCATGATTTCATCGGCACCAAAGCCATCAGTCACGGCCTGCTGGGCCCGGACGCTGCAGCCCCCGAAGGCTGGTCGCCCTTGTTCTGCGAGCGCGTGCGCGACGTTGTGCTTTTATATGACAATTCTGATTGTGCACAGTACGCAATAGCTGCGTGAAAAAAATTTGCCCTTACTGCCATTTTATATGTAGCAGCAGTAATTGCACATAATGCATAGCCATAGAGTGAATGGCACAGGAGTAGTCGGATGAGAGTGGTGGTGGTCAATCAGCGAAGGTTAGACCTTGGGGAGTCCCTCCTGAACGAGGATGGCCCTGTAGTCTCTGGTGAGGAGTCCGTCGTAGGTGCGGCGCTGTTCGATGAGAACGAGTGCATAGTCCCGTTGGTTTCGGAGTTCCTGACTAATGCAGCCAAAGACCACTCCCTAGCGTTCCAGTCCGTCGTAACCTATGGCCGCAACATTGGCTACTTCCTGACCCACATTCGACGCCAGGGGGCCTACCAGCACCTCAGCCATGATGAGGCGTTGCTAACGGTCAATCGACTCACCATCGCCCAGTATCTTGAGCACCTGCGCAACGTTGAGGGTCTCGACTCCACGACTATCCGCAACCGTGACGCGTGCCTGCGGACGTACATAAGCGGCTTCCTCTGTGTCGCACAGAATGACAGTCCTCCCCTCAGGACGACTGATCCCTATTCGTTGGGATTCATCTCTCCAAAACCCAAGCGGAGGCTGGTGAATCCTTGCTCCCTGAGTGACCTCAAAGTACTGATGCTCCGGTCGCGCTATGAGCGTGAAAGGCTATTGCTGCAGTTCATTTTTGATAGCGGTGTGCGGAGGTCAGAGGTTGGTCGAGTGACTGCCGGTGCGATCAATACAGCGCTGGCATTTGCGACGTCCAACTTCATTTGCGATGGCAATGAGATGCCCATCAAGCCCGAGTACTGCCCACTCTATATCCATGGCAGCAAGGGCTCAGGCAATGAAGAGAAGCCGCGCTGGGCGCTGGTGAGCCGCATTACGCTGGAACGGGTCAAAAAATACATGGCGTCGCCGCTGTATCGCAAATATGCGCGTGGTTACGTACATGGTGAGGCGCCCTGCTTCTTTAATGCAGAGGGGCGCAGGTATACAGCCGATGCAATTAGTCAGCTCCTCAGGCGCCTGTCTGAAAAGGCAGTGGCGAAGCGGCTGATCTCCAAGAGCATTTCTCCTCACAAACTCCGGCATGGTAACGCTTACGCCATTCTCAATAGTCCAGATCTCGGATCCGACTTCGTTGAGCGTCTTGTGATCACTCAGAAATCTCTGGGGCATGCCCGCACGGAAACTACTGAGGTCTACACCCAGGTTCCCCATGACCTTTACAAGGTTCTCTCGGCTGAGACCGGTGAAGTAATCACTCGCGCCACTTTCATGGCTGAGCTGTACTCGCAAACCAAGCTGAAAATCGATTTGGCGGCAAAGAAATGACAAATTTTGAATCTTTTTCCAAAGACAGCTTGGTTGCGGTTATTCAAGGCTTTCGTAATGAGCCCATGGGTTACTACGATGTAAGGTTCGCGGTAAGGACTATGAAGTCCGATTTGCAACTGTGCCCCTCGTTTTGCGAAGAGAAGGGCCTGGATATGGGGGCTGAGCCTTTTCAGGAGTTTGAGGCTGCAGTCATTCATGAAATGCTGGATCGCGACATCATCATCAAAGGTGAAACCGCCGCTGCTTGTAACTGGCGCCTTAGGATTCTTGGTTGGTTCAACCGCCTGACAGATGAGCAGAAGCTGGCATTGCCGGTCATTAAAAACAGTGTGAATTATCGCCGCGCTGTAAAGACCATTCCAGGTATGAAGAGCATTGATCGTGCGATGGAGCATCATCATGGTGCGCGGCTGGCCATGGATTATGTCAATTCTGAGCTCAAGCGTTTGCGGGGCATTGGCGATACCTACCTGACTCAAAAGGAAAAGAAGCGTCTTCAGCAGGAGGCTGTGGCTAAACGTCCAGTTGGCCGTTTGTTGGAGCTTGCGAAGCTACAGGGTGTGCCAGTTAAGTCCCGTGACGACATTGTTGAGCCGAGCGCCGAATCGCCATTCGCCAACCTGCTGCACCTGTTCGCGATCGCTTCACTGACTGCTTCCAGTGAGTCGGGCATGAGCAATCATCAGCTCTCCTTCCAGTGGGTTGTGGGAATGCTCACCAATGCAGGGAAGACCGGTACCGAGTCGTTGGAGCAGATCCTAGATCAGTACCTCCTGTCTCGATTTCGGAACCATCTCCAGCAGAAGATCTTGTCGAAGGAGTGCTCACCGGCCTCTGCCAATACTCTGCTGAGCGCTTTGCGTAAGACTTTCAAAGTGACCCGTGACATCGTTGGGCTGGAGCACATTCGGTACGTAGATGTGCAAGGGTTCAGTCCTGACCGTGCCACTAACAACTACCGGCCCTACAGCAAAACTGAGCGGGCGCGAATCGCTGAAATCATCGACAAGGACATCCTCTACAACGAAGGCCTGATGAAACCCTACGTGATGTCAGGTGTGGGGGAGGATCCCCTTACTCCAGAGGGCACCATCAAAAATGGGTGGGGGAAGATCGATAACGCTCGATGGATTTTCGAGAATCGCCTTGGGTGCCGGGTGGTTACCGCCACGGAGCTGACCCCGGATTCCCACTACGAGCGAGCCTTTCTTAAGATCATGGGGCAATCGCAGGATGGGTTGCGGGGCACTATTGAAAGCTGGGGTGTGATGTGGCGTGTCGACACTGCCATCCTTGCGCCCTATGTCATCAAGCTGGCCCAGGTGACCGGCCTCAACGCTGACTCGGTCAAGACCCTGGATCTCGATGATTTCGTGAAGTCCCATCCAGCAACCGGGCGTCCGTGTCTGCGTTACTGGAAAGAGCGCTCAACGGGGGAGAAGCTCTACCATCTTGATCTGTTCCACGCGGAGATTACCTGGCTGACCACATCCCAGGCATCCGAAGTCGCGAAGATTTTTGACGCGGTAGAACGACTGACTGCTGGTATTCGTGAGCAGGCCGAGCCTGAAATTCGCCCTAAGCTGTTCATCTTCCAAGGCACTGGTGGTCTGGGTTATGGCGAGATCAAATCCTTGGAAAGTGCCAAGTCAGCAATCCTGAATAATATGTTCGCGGCGTATGTCACTCGTCGGGGGCTTCTGGATGACCAAGGTGAGCGTCTAAGCATTACCTCGGCCAGGCTGCGTCCGAGCTTTGTCAGTGAGCTGATCGAGCAGGGCGTGTCTATTCGGGAGATTCAGTTGATCCTTGGCCATGCACAGATCACTACAACGATCGGCTATCTGGACAGCCTGGACTTCAACCACATCGCTAGGCGCAAGCTTGATGTCGCCCTGAAGGATCTGCACGGCGATGCAATGGAGGAGAAGCTCACCGAAGCTGAGCTCGAAGAGCAACGCCGGAAGGTCAGGCCTCAGCCCAAGAATGAAGGGGTGATTTTCAAGACACCTTTGGCTTCCTGTGCCAACGTTTTCGATCCCCCGGATTTCGTCAAAAAGCTGAGCTCTTACGTGCCGGGCCGTCCGTGCTCGCTATACAACATGTGCCTTGGCTGCGACAACGTCCTGCTGACCGTTTCCGACCTGCCCGAGCTGTTCGCGATGCAACGTGACTATCTAAAGCTGACCACCGTATCCCGCATCATGGATACCCCATATGGTCGAGTGGTGCGAGAAAACCTGGCTCTGCTCGATGGCATTTTGAATCCAGCGCTATCCGATTTTTTCCCAGAAGAATTGGAGAATGCCAAGCGACTGTCCGAGTTTGTCGAAACCACAATTTTGGTTGATGGGGTGAGCCTGTGAGCATGGAAGATATGAAGAGATTCTCGCCATTGCTGACGCTTGCGTCGATCCAAAAGCAGCTGCAGGGTCTTCAGGCTTTTGATGAGCGTACAGCCGTACGCCAGGTATTCGATGAGGAGGCGCTTGGGTTCATTTCCTATCTAGGAGCCCTCAAGGTCTCTCAGCTATCGTCGTTCATAGACGAGATGTGGGACTTCAATGCCGATTTTCCCAATGTAGCCTTCTCGGCCAAAGGCAGGCCCCAGCAGCTCCATTTCTCGAAATTCACTCACCTCCCTCTCTGTGCGTGCTGGGAGCTCAAAGCTGTGTTCATCCTGCGCTTGATGGCACCTGGCTTGGCGCAGGTTGGGAGGGTCAGCGGGGGCTCTACTGAGCGGCCCATGAAGCCCAGAACGCTTATTGGGATCTTCACTGACGGACTTCGGTTTTTCGACAAGCTCTTCGAGCTTATTAGCGCCGATTTGGGCGCCGAGCACGTTGCGCTGCATCACAGCTCGATCTCGCATATCCCCTCTCGCTACTACGAGCAGGCGGCGCGCGAGTATGACTATGCGTATGAGCCAGTCATGAATCAGTTTTTCAATCTGGTTCGCTCGCCGGAGTATGCGGATGCCATTTTTGATGCGCCACTGCCCAATGTTGCCTTGGTCAAATTGCCATGGAAAAAAGTTGGGAAGGGGATGGGTGGCAAGCCCTCGCGCAACACATCCGTAGAAAAGGTGCTGGAGAACAATACGTTTGAGCGGGCTTCACTCATCAGCTCCCTAGCCATCGTCGATTTTCTCGATACCCTTGGAGAGCCGGTCATTGACCGGGCCTCACTGGAAAGACGCAATGCCAAGGGTTATCGACTATCCGCCGGCCAATCCCTAAGCCGTGATAAGTTTGATGTCTATATTGAACGAGCCCCATGAAAGACAGGACACCGTTTCCCCCTTACGATAAGGGATAGGCAAACGGTTATGTTTATGACTAATAGCAACGACAAGAGTGGGGAGCTTTTGGGCCAGGAGCGGCGGCGCCGCTGGAGCCCGGAGCAAAAACTGGCCATGGTTCGCGAGAGTCTTGAGCCAGGGCAAAGCGTTTCGGTGGTCGCTCGACGCAACGGCATCAATGCCAACCAGCTGTTCCTATGGCGCAAGTTATATCAGGACGGCAGTCTGTCGGCGGTCAGTGCCGGTGAAGCCGTTGTGCCCGCCTCGGAGTTGAGCGATGCGCTCAAGCAGATCCGTGAACTGCAACGGATGCTGGGCAAGAAAACGATGGAAGCAGAAATCCTCAAAGAGGCCGTGGAGATCGCCCGGTCGCGAAAATGGATTGCGCACTCACCCTTGTTGCCGGGGGACGACCAGTGAAGCTGGTCAGCGAATGTCTCGGTGTGGCGCGCTCGCAATTAACGGTTCGAATCAAGCAATCGGTATCGCTCAAAGTACGGCGCCGCAGGCCTGTGGACGATGCTGATCTGGTGGTTGAAATCCAGCAACAGATCAGCGAACTGCCCAGCTATGGCTACCGTCGTGTTTGGGGATTGCTGCGTCGTGCCCGTGAAACCCAGTCGCTGCCGGCGATCAATGTGAAACGGGTTTACCGGGTCATGCGCGATCACGACCTGCTGTTGGCGCGGCGCATCAAACAGCCCGGCGTGCCGCGTCGGCACGAGGGTCGTATTGCGGTGCAAACCAGTGATACGCGTTGGTGCTCGGACGGCTTTGAGTTCCGCTGTGAGGACGGCGCCAAACTGAGCGTGACCTTCGCCCTGGATTGCTGTGACCGCGAAGCCATCGGCTGGGTCGCGAGTCCGACCGGGTACAGCGGCGATGACATCCGCGACTTGATGCTGGAGAGCGTAGAGAAACGCTTCGGTGATCAACTGCCTGCAACGCCGGTTCAATGGCTAAGCGACAACGGCTCGGCGTACACCGCCGAACAGACACGCCTGTTTGCTCGACAGATCGGTTTGCAGCCGGTGACCACCCCGGTGCGCAGCCCGCAGAGCAACGGCATGGCCGAGAGCTTCGTGAAGACGATCAAACGTGACTACGTTGCGCACATGCCCAAGCCGGATCGAGAAACGGCGCTGCGCAACCTGGCAATTGCCTTCGAGCATTACAACGAGCAGCATCCGCACAGCGCCTTGAACTATCGCTCACCGAGGGAGTTCAGGCGCTTGGCAGCAGCATCAATTTGACGGGGAGTTGGTGTCCGGTTTTGTAGGGGCAAGTCCA
>NZ_CVTH01000088.1:0-26982 GCF_900005955.1 Pseudomonas sp. 8 R 14
TGGACTTGCCCCTACAAAACCGGACACCAACTCCCCGTCAAATTGATGCTGCTGCCAAGCGCCTGAACTCCCTCGGTGAGCGATAGTTCAAGGCGCTGTGCGGATGCTGCTCGTTGTAATGCTCGAAGGCAATTGCCAGGTTGCGCAGCGCCGTTTCTCGATCCGGCTTGGGCATGTGCGCAACGTAGTCACGTTTGATCGTCTTCACGAAGCTCTCGGCCATGCCGTTGCTCTGCGGGCTGCGCACCGGGGTGGTCACCGGCTGCAAACCGATCTGTCGAGCAAACAGGCGTGTCTGTTCGGCGGTGTACGCCGAGCCGTTGTCGCTTAGCCATTGAACCGGCGTTGCAGGCAGTTGATCACCGAAGCGTTTCTCTACGCTCTCCAGCATCAAGTCGCGGATGTCATCGCCGCTGTACCCGGTCGGACTCGCGACCCAGCCGATGGCTTCGCGGTCACAGCAATCCAGGGCGAAGGTCACGCTCAGTTTGGCGCCGTCCTCACAGCGGAACTCAAAGCCGTCCGAGCACCAACGCGTATCACTGGTTTGCACCGCAATACGACCCTCGTGCCGACGCGGCACGCCGGGCTGTTTGATGCGCCGCGCCAACAGCAGGTCGTGATCGCGCATGACCCGGTAAACCCGTTTCACATTGATCGCCGGCAGCGACTGGGTTTCACGGGCACGACGCAGCAATCCCCAAACACGACGGTAGCCATAGCTGGGCAGTTCGCTGATCTGTTGCTGGATTTCAACCACCAGATCAGCATCGTCCACAGGCCTGCGGCGCCGTACTTTGAGCGATACCGATTGCTTGATTCGAACCGTTAATTGCGAGCGCGCCACACCGAGACATTCGCTGACCAGCTTCACTGGTCGTCCCCCGGCAACAAGGGTGAGTGCGCAATCCATTTTCGCGACCGGGCGATCTCCACGGCCTCTTTGAGGATTTCTGCTTCCATCGTTTTCTTGCCCAGCATCCGTTGCAGTTCACGGATCTGCTTGAGCGCATCGCTCAACTCCGAGGCGGGCACAACGGCTTCACCGGCACTGACCGCCGACAGACTGCCGTCCTGATATAACTTGCGCCATAGGAACAGCTGGTTGGCATTGATGCCGTTGCGTCGAGCGACCACCGAAACGCTTTGCCCTGGCTCAAGACTCTCGCGAACCATGGCCAGTTTTTGCTCCGGGCTCCAGCGGCGCCGCCGCTCCTGGCCCAAAAGCTCCCCACTCTTGTCGTTGCTATTAGTCATAAACATAACCGTTTGCCTATCCCTTATCGTAAGGGGGAAACGGTGTCCTGTCTTTCATGGGGCTCGTTCACCCCCATGAACGAACCAACAAGCCCTGCCCGCGTCGCCGTCATTCAGTTCAACCCACAGGTCGGTATAGCCAACCAAAGCGACAACCTGCGTCAAAGTCTTCTACTGGCGACTGAAGCAGTAAACGGCGGCGCCAATCTGATCGTGCTGCCGGAGCTTTCCAACTGCGGCTATTTCTTCAGCAGCCGCCAGGACGCGTTTGATCATGCAGAGGCAGTGCCGAACGGACCGAGTGTGCGGGAATGGATCGATTTTGCCTGCAAGCACCAGGTGTATCTGGTCGCCGGTCTTAGCGAAATCGATGGTATGCAGCTGTTCAACACAGCCGTATTGCTGGGGCCCGACGGGTTCATAGGCAAATACCGCAAAGCCCATTTATGGAACCTGGAAAAGCTTTGGTTCACCCCGGGGAATTCTGGCTTTCCAGTGTTTGAAACGCCGATCGGTCGTATCGGCCTGCTGATCTGCTGGGACATCTGGTTTCCGGAGGTACCGCGCATTTTGAGCCAGCAAGGCGCCGATATCATTTGCAGCTTGAACAATTGGGTGTGGACCCCCCCACCGTTGTTCGATGAGGCAGGAAAGTGCATGGCGTCGTACCTGACGATGACCGCTGCACATGTGAACAACGTATTTATCGCGGCCGCCAGCCGCATTGGTGAAGAGCGGGATGCCCGCTATCTCGGATGCTCCTTGATTGCAGGGACAAATGGCTGGCCAATCGGCGCCGTGGCTTCGGCCAATCGCCAGGAGATCCTGTTCGCCGACATTGACATCACCAGCGCCCGCAGCGCGCCGATCTGGAACAGCCTCAATGATCTGCAACGGGACCGTCGCAATGATCTTTATGATCAGATGCTCGGGTATTCCCAGCACCCTGCCCTGCCTCGCTGAGAGGAGGGCAACCTATGGAACCGTTGTTTGCCAGGAAAACACCAACCCGCTCACGAGCGGATATCACAGTTGTTGTACTGGGACTCGTCGCTACCTTGCTCGCGGTATGGGTTGTATCCAGTCATCAAGGTTCATGGCCAGGATACAACGAGATGGTGACGGCCCTCCCCCAACCCGTAGCGTGGTTGCGGTGGGTAGTGGGGGATATAAGCGAAGTTGCCTTTTACAAGCATGAACTCGCGTCATTGGGCCTATTGAGTGGTGCCTATCTGGCATGGTGGGCAAACAAACGTGGCAAAGCCTGGCAGGGCTTTTCCATTTGCTATGGCACCGGATTGTGGCCTTGGGTGGTGACCAGTTCGTTGATCGGGCTGTTGCTGAGCAACCTGCTATGGGGTTGGAGCGTTACCGCCGAAACCTGGCAGCCTACGTTTGCGGCGTTTGTTTCACTGCCAGCAGCGATGGTGCTTATGTTTGGCAGCGGTTGGAAGGTCGCCCTCAATGGTGCAGTGCTGGGAGCTTTACTGGTTACTCCAATGTGCTTGTTGATCGTCAATCTGGTGTGTGTGCCACTGGGTTTACCAGCCGTGGTCGGTAATGTGCTGGGCATGGCTATCGGAAGCGTCATCGCATTTGTACTGTGTCGTCGGGTGCCCTCGCTGGTGCGTTCGGACTCTATCGCTCCAGACCGACCGATACCTGTTACCCCGCCCAGTTACGGAGTGTTCTGGAGCCTGCGCCGAGTGCTGGCGGACTTTTCCGAAGCACCCTTTTTTGGAAATGAGCTGGCCAGTCTCGGACTGCTGGCAGGCGTGTTGCTTGCCTATGCCCTCAACCCCATGAGCCCGGCTTATGGCTCTGGTCTGCTTTTGCACATGGTGGGAGCGCAGGCACTGACGTCGGCTTTTGGCGTAGTGATCTGGCGCCATCAATGGATAAAGCGGGGTTGGTATCCCACCTATGTACCGTTGGTATCAGTGGTGCCGGCAGCAGTGTTGACCCACGGTGGCAGTTGGATGGTGGTGACTTCAAGTGCATTGCTGGGCGCGCTGATCGCACCGCCGTTGGCCTGTGCAATTGCGGCGAGACTGCCTGCCCATTTTCATCCGTACATTGGCAATGTAGTTTCAATGGCCTTGAGTACGTTGATGATTGTGCCGATCGTAGGTTGGCTGGCAACTTGAAAGGTGTGGTTAGGGGAACCCCCTAACCACCTTTGAACACAACAATCAATCAAGCCAACGGTATCCGACGCATCGTCTGCGCCATTCGCCCCACAAAGAAACTCAACGCCGCACGGGACAGCTGCTTGGGCGTCACTTCACGGTTTTTCTGCTCGGCCTGTTGCTTCAACTGCTCATCCTCGCGCAAAGGCACCAGGCCACCTGGTGCATTCGCACCCCACGCCGCGCAATTGCCCTGCACTATCCTGACACCGGGCTGTCGTACTTTCATGCGTCTAAAACCCGGAGAAACCATGACCCAGGATGTCCTCGCCAAAGAAACCAACCGCCGCCAGCTGCAGCAGATCATCTCCGGGCTGTCCGATGGGATCATCCTTGTAGAGGTGGACCAGACCATCCTCTGGGCCAATGAAGCCGCGCTGACCATGCACGGGGTGGATGACGTCGCGGCACTGGGCAGCAATGCCCGGGAATACGCCGAACGCTTCGCCCTGCGCTATCGCAATAATCATCCCTTGCCCCTGGAGAATTACCCCCTCGCCCGCGCGGCGGCAGGCGATGAATTCAGTGACGTGGTAGTGGAGGTCATGCCCACCGCCGATGAAGAAAAAACCTGGGTGCACCGCCTGCGCAGCCTGGTCATCAGCGATGCCCATGGCACGCCTGAATTGCTGGTGCTGATCCTCAGCGACGCCACCGAATGGGCCAGCGCCGAACAGCGCTTCGAAAAAACCTTCAACGCCAACCCGGCGCCGGCAGTGATCTGCCGCCTCAGCGACCTGCGCTATATCAAAGTGAACCAGGGCTTCCTGGAGATGACCGGCTACACCCGCGACCAGGTGATCGGCCGCTCCGTGTATGAACTGGACGTGCTGGAGCATGCCGAACGCAGGGAGCTGGCCGTTCAGCGCCTGGGGGAAGGCGCGACCATCCCGCAGATGCAGGCCGAGCTGAAACTGCCCGGAGGCGGCAGCAAACTGGTGATCGTCGCCGGCCAGCCGCTGGACATGAACGAGGAAGACTGCATGCTGTTTTCCTTCACCGACCTGGAGCCACGCCGCAAGGCCGAGATCGCCCTGCGCCAGAGTGAAGAGCGCTTCGCCAAGTCGTTTCGCCTGACGCCGGTGCCCACCTTGGTGTGCAACGCCGCCAACCGGCAGGTGGTGGATGTCAACGAAGCGTTCATGACCATTACCGGGTACACCAGCGAAGAGCTGATCGGTAAATCCATCGAAGACATCAACTTCATCGACAGCCAGGAGGCAGCCGCCCAGTTGTTCGCCACCCTGGAGAAAGCCGGCAACCTCGATGGCCAGGACCTCAAGGTGCGCAAGAAAGGCAACGAGGTCATCGACTGCGTGGTCTCGGCGGACACGGTGACCATTCAGGATGTCCCCTGCTACCTGCTGGTGATGATGAACATCACCGAACGCAAGCGCTCGGAACTGGAGTTGGTGGCGGCCATCGAGGAAGTGATGCAGGACGCGTCCTGGTTCAGCCAGACCCTGATCGAGAAACTGGCCAATGCCAAGAGCGTCAACAGCCCCAACCTGCCGAACGTGGCCTTTACCGACCTGACCGCCCGCGAGCGCGATGTACTCGGCCTGATCTGCGAGGGCCTGGCCGACAAGGAGATCGCCTCACGCCTGAAATTGGCGCCCAACACGGTGCGTAACCATGTGGCCACGGTGTACTCGAAACTGGGGGTGCATAGCCGTAGTGCAGCGATTGTCTGGGCCCGTGAACGCGGACTGTTTGCCGGTGAACTGCGGGTTAAGAAAACCCGATAAAAGTGCAAATGCACTAGTGCGGCTAGTGCGAATTCGCCTTATCCCGCGCAGTCCCAATCCCTAACCTTCAGGGTGTGAGTACAGGGCTTTCAACCTGTGCCGTCGTAAAACGACACCCTGAAGGAACCCACATGTTTACGCTCTCTCAACTGCGAAATTGCATCGAAGAAGGCCTCGCGCCGCTGACATGCGAGTTCACCCTGTGCCGGGATGCGTCGCTGACCCTCAAGGTCTACGACGCCGACACCGGCCGGGTGGACCTGGTGGTGACGGGGATCAGCACCAACCGGCTGCAGACCCCGCAAGACGTGGAAAAGATGGTGGAAGAACTGCGCTACGAACTGCAAAGCAACAACATGGGCAAGGTCACGCTGGAAGACGCGCCTTCAACGACGAACCAATGAAATAGAACACCCCGCCCGCGACGATGAACGCCCCCAGCATGTAGAACATGTAGTGGGCCGGCAGGCTGGCCAGCACCAGCCCGCACAACACCGGCCCCAGCGCCGCCCCCAGGTTGGACAGGTTCTGTGCGCCGTAGTACATGCCCCGCAGGTGGTCCGGGGCGATCCGGTCGATAAACATGTATTCGGCCGGGAACACGATGATTTCCCCCACGGTAAATACTGCCATCGCCAGCACCCACCACAGCACGCTGGTGGACAGCGCAAAACCAATCAAGCCCAGCATGAACATGCCCAGGCCGGCGATCAGCCATTGGCTGAGGTAACGGTGGGAAATACGTCGACCAATCACGTACTGCAAGGCGATCACCAGCACGGCGTTGGTGGTGAGCACGGCACTGATGACGGTGTAGGTGTATTCAGCACTGGTGGTGGTAACCAGGTACTGCGAGAGGTAGGCGGTGAACTGGCCGAACACCACGGCACTGAGCACACCCCCAAGGGTGAAGCACACCAGGCGATGGTCACGCAGCAGCACGCGGCCGACGGCCAGGAACGGCACCGGCTTTTGCGTCACATCGATGGTCGCCAGGGTGCGATCGCCCCAGCGCCAGTACAGCAGGAAAAAACCCGCCCCCAACAACGCCGACAGGATGAACGGCAGGCTGATGTCCAGCTTGGCCACCATCGCCCCAAAGAACGGCCCCGCGGCATAGCCGATATTGGTCAGCGTGTACTTGATGGAAAACACTTCGCTGCGCGCATCTTCCGGCAGCAAGCTGGCAAAGCCGGCCTTTACGGCAATATCGATGACCGCGTAGGCCAGGTTGATCAGGATCAGGCAGCTGTAGAACGCCCAGATGTTCTGCGCCAGCACCGTACCGATAAAACCCAGCCCAAACAGCACGCTCAACCCCAGCAACAGTCGATAACTGTTGATGCGGTCGACCAGAAAACCGCCATATACGCTGAGCAGCGAGCCAAGGATCAACGAGCTGCCGATCACCAGTCCGACCTGGGTGATGTCGAGGGCAAATTGGCGGGTGAGGTAGATCACCAGGTAGGGAAAGGTAATCGCCTTGGCCAGCGTCAGCAGCAACGTGGCGGACAACAACAGGTTCACGGCGCGGGGGTAGTTTCTTATTGTGGCAAGCATCCTGCTCTCTTTCGTCTAAGGTAACGCGGTCTTGATGGCCGGTTACCTTAACGCAAGAGCGAGGAAAAAACGCGGGTCATTTCTTGACGGGCGTGATCTCCAGGATGGTGCCGTTGGTGGTTTTGAGCAGCACGAACCTGTCGCCCACACGGGCCCACTGGCTGTCGGCTTCAGGCTGCTTGAGACCGCGTTTCTTCCAGTCGCTGACCGCCGACTCCTTGCGCATCAGGATGTCCGGGGCACGGTCGCCTTCTTTCAAATCACGGGTATTGATGTTCGAAGGCTGCACGGTTTCCTGGGGAGTGTCGCCGGCCTGCACGACAAAGCTGGCGGTGGACAGGCTGGCGGCGACCAGGGCACAGGCAGCGAGGGTTTTGGACTTCATGGGTGCTCCTTCAATGAATGATGCGTACCCAGGTTCCGACCGCAGGCGCATGAAATCATTCAGCCTGTTGAACCTTGATCCCCTGTGATGAGCATAGGTATCTACACAACTTTTCAGACCCTGACAAATCTCCCTGTGGTGAGCGGGCTTACGCGCCCTGCCCATTGCCGCCATGAAATAAATCCTGTAATTTTTCATGAAATTATTAGATATAAATTTCATGAACCAGCAAGAAGAACTCGACGCCCTGGCGATCCTGATCCACGACCTGCGCAAGTACAAGAAGCTCACCCTCGCCCAACTCGCACAGAAAATCGAGCGTTCGGTGGGCTTCCTGTCCCAAGTGGAACGGGGCTTGTCGCGTCCGACCGTGGCGGATCTCACCGCCATCAGCCATGCCCTCGACGTGCCCACCACCTATTTCTACAGCCTGTCCAAACCCAAGGCCGTGAGCTGGGTCACCCGCCCCAACGAACGCCGCACGGTGTATTACGCCAATGGCATCACCGACATCCTGGTGTCCCCCAGCATGAATGGCGCCTTCTCGATGCTCGACAGCCTGCTGGCCCCGGGTGCCAATAGCGGTGAACAAACCATGAGCGACCGCGCCGAGCAGGCCGGATTTGTACTGGAAGGGGAATTGACGCTGTGGGTAGAGGGCGAGGCCGATTCGGTCACCCTCGGCCCCGGTGACAGCTTCCACCTGGCCAGTTTCGCCCACTGCCGCTACGCCAACCTCACCGACCTGCCCGCCCGCGTGCTGTGGGTTTACAACTAGGAGCAACACGCGTGAAAAGCCAAGCCTCCACGTTACTGGCCGAAGTACGGACCTTTCGCCAGAACCATCCCGACGTGCGTTATGTCGACCTGATTGCCCTGGACATCCCCGGGCATTTCTACGGCAAGCGCTACCCCATCGAGATGCTGGAAAAGGTCGCCGCCGGCAGCCCCTTGAAGCTGCCGCAGAACGCCGTGCTGCTGGGGGTTCAGGGCGGGCTGTTCAAGATCGGCGACTACTGCTTCCACGACGGCGACCCGGATGCCAACCGCCGCCTGGTGCCCGGCACGCTCAAGCCGGTGAGCTGGGAGTCGCAGCCTTTGGGGCAGATGTTGATCACCTCGGACGGCACCGAGGCGCCGATCGAATTCGAACCTCGCGAAGTCCTGGCCAAGGTGCTGGAGCGCCTGCACCACAAAGGCATTCACCCGGTGGTGGCCTTCGAACTGGAGTTCTACCTGTTCGACAAAAAACTCGACAACGGCCTGCCGCAATTCGCTCGCGACCCGCTCAGCGATGACACCGACGACCAGCCCAACCTGCATATCGAACGGCTGTCGCGCTTCAGCGAAGTGCTGGACGACATGGCGCAGACCGCCAAGGACCAGGGCATCGACATCACGGTGATCACCGCCGAACTCGGCCCCGGCCAGTTCGAGATCAATTTCGGCCACCTCGACGACGGCCTGCGCGCCGCCGACTGGGCAGCCCTGTTCTGTCGCAGCACCCGCGGCGTGGCGCTCAAGCACGGCTACCGCGCCAGCTTCATGGCCAAGCCTTACCTGCAATTTCCCGGCAGCGGCATGCATGTGCATGTCAGCCTGTACGACGGTGCGGGCAACAATGTGCTCGCGGCGCACCAGCAGCAACCCCTGCGCCATGCCGTGGCCGGTTGCCTGGAATTGCTGCCCCACTGCATGCCGATCTTCTCGCCCAACCACAATGCCTTCCGCCGCCTGGGCGGTACGGTCAACGCGGCCACCCGCGCCTGCTGGGGGTTTGAAGACCGCGATGCGTGCGTGCGCATCCCCGACTCCGACCCGCGCAACCTGAGGATCGAACATCGCCTGGCCAGTGCCGACGCCAACCCGTACCTGGTGCTGGCGGCGATCCTGGTCGGCCTTGAACATGGCCTTGAAGCCGGGCGAGAACCTATCGCGCCACTGAACGAGGACCGCAATAGCGGCACCGATTTCCCCGTGGAAATGCTCGATGCCGTACGCGCCATGCAGCATCAGCCGGTATTGCGCGATAAGCTCGGTGCTGAATTTATCGACGTGTACTGCGAGAACAAACGCCAGGATCACCTGGCCTTTCAACAAGAGATCAACGCGCGGGAATACCGTTGGTTTCTTTAAACCTGGAATAACCGATGACCGACCAAAGCGCCCCGGCCCTCAAGGAAATCTTCAACCTCGAACGCCTGCAACACATCGCCAACGAGATGACCGCGGTGTACCCGGCGTTCGACGCCAAGGGGTTTCTCAAGCATGCCAAGGCCGGGCTCGCCGAGTTATCGGTGATGCAGCGTATGGCGCGGGTCAGCGAAAGCCTGCACGCGGTGATCCCGCTGGACTATGCCCAGAGCCTCAAACTGCTTTACGCCCTGGCCCCGCGCCTGAACAGCGGGTTTGTCAGCCTGTGCCTGCCGCACTACGTGGCGAGCTACGGCCTGGATGACTTCAAACGCTCCATGGCCGCGCTCAAATACTTCACCCCCTTTGGCTCGGCTGAGTTCGCCATAAGACCCTTCTTGCTCCACGACTTCGAACGCACCTTGGCGGTCATGCAAACCTGGTCGCGGGATGACAACGATCACGTGCGCCGCCTCGCCAGCGAAGGCTCGCGCCCGCGCCTGCCGTGGTCGTTTCGCCTGGCCAAGGTGCAGGCCAACCCCGAGCTGTGCGCGCCGATCCTCGATAACCTCAAGGCCGACAGCAGCCTCTACGTACGCAAATCCGTGGCCAACCACCTCAACGACATCACCAAGGACCACCCGGATTGGGTGCTCAGCCTGATCGAAGGCTGGAACCTGGATAACCCGCACACCGCCTGGATCGCCCGCCATGCGCTGCGCAGCCTGATCAAGCAGGGCAACACCCGCGCGCTGACGATCATGGGCGCAGGCGCCAAGGCCGAGGTGAAGCTCCATCACCTGAGCGTGACGCCGGCGGTGATCACCCTGGGCGAGCGGATCAACCTGTCATTCAGCCTGGAATCCACCGCTGCCACTGCGCAGAAACTGGTGGTGGACTACGCCATCGACTACGTCAAAAGCGCGGGGCACAGCGCGGCCAAGGTGTTCAAGCTCAAGGCGTTTACGCTGGGCGCGGGTGAACGGCAGAGCATCCGCCGCGAGCAACATATTCGCGCGTTGACCACGCGCAAGCACTATCCCGGCAGGCATGCGGTGCATGTGCTGGTGAATGGAGAGCGATTGGGCAGTGCCGAATTCGAATTGAGGGATTAATCCGATTCAACCAACACCACAGATCAATGCGGGAAGGTTTCTTCAGTTGGATTCGCCGAGCAACAGTGGCTGCTCCCGCGCGCACAACTCCACCACATAGTCCCACAACACCCGCAGCCGCACCGACTTGTGCAGTTCCCGCCGCGAGCTGATCCAGTAGCTGCGCTGGATCCCCTCCCCCGGCAGCAACGGCACCAACTGCGGGTCACCCGACGCCATGAAGCACGGCAGCACCGCAATCCCCAAACCGGAGCGTGCGGCCTGGTGTTGGGCGATGACGCTGGTGCTGTGGAACACTACCTTGGGATTGCGGCAGAAGCTGCTGAGGAACTTCAATTCCTGGCTGAACAGCAGGTCGTCGACGTAATCGATCCATGAATGGGCAGCGAGGTCTTCGCGCTTTTCAATCGGTGGGGTGCGCGCCAGGTAGGCGCGGCTGGCATAGAGCGCCAGGCGGTAATCGGTGAGTTTGCGTGTGACCAGTTGATCGACGCTGGGGCGTTCGAGGTGGATGCTGATTTCCGCCTCGCGGTTGAGGATGCTGACGAAACGCGGCACGGCGAGCAGTTCCACTTCCAGGCCGGGATAACGTTCGAACAGCCCGCCCATGCGGCCGGCGAGGAACATCACCCCCAACCCTTCGGCCACCCCGAGGCGGATCTTGCCCAGGGGCGCAGCGGAGTGGGTCAATTCGTCCTCGGCCAACAGCGCGACGTTTTCCATGGCTTCGGCGTGTTTGAGCAGGGCTTCGCCGGCGGGGGTCAGTTCGTAGCCCTGGGCGTGCTGCACGAACAGCGCGGTGCCGAGGCTCTTCTCGATGGCCTCGATATGCCGGGCCACCGTGGCGTGCGTGGTTTTCAGGCGCTGCGCGGCGGTGAGCAGGCGGCCGCTGCGCTGCAACTCCAGAAAATACCGCAGGTCATTCCAGTCGAACATGTCGCCTCCATTGCATGGCCTGGATAGCGCTGTTTAAAAACGCACAGCAGCTGGGTAAAAACTAACATTTTTAAGACGAAAACTAACAACTAGGATGGAGCCAATAAGAAAAACAAGCGAGACCTCAGATGCCCATTGCAGCTGCGCAATACGATTATGTGGTAGTAGGCGCCGGCCCCGCAGGCTGCCTGCTCGCCAATCGACTGTCCGCCAACCCCGCCCACCGCGTGCTGCTGCTTGAAGCCGGTGGCCGCGACAACTACCCCTGGATCCATATCCCCGTCGGCTACCTGTTCTGCATCGGCAACCCGCGTACCGACTGGTGCTTCAAGACCGAAGCCCAGGAAGGCCTGCAAGGCCGTGCGCTGAGCTACCCACGGGGCAAGGTGCTCGGCGGCTGCTCATCCATCAACGGCATGATCTACATGCGCGGCCAGGCCCAGGACTACGATGGCTGGGCGGCGGCAGGCAACGACGGCTGGGCCTGGAAAGACGTGCTGCCGCTGTTCAAGCAGAGCGAAAACCACTTTGCCGGCAGCTCGGAATTCCACAGTGACGGCGGCGAATGGCGAGTCGAGCAGCAGCGGCTGCATTGGCCGATCCTGGACGCCTTTCGGGATGCTGCGGCGCAAAGCGGCATTGCCACGATCAGCGACTTCAACCAGGGCGATAACGAAGGCTGCGGCTACTTTCAGGTCAACCAGAAGGCCGGGGTGCGCTGGAACGCGGCCAAGGCGTTTCTCAAGCCGATCCGCCAGCGGCCCAATCTCACCGTGCTGACCGAGGTCGAGGTAGACCGCGTGGTCCTGGAAAACGGCCGCGCCTCGGCCGTGATCGGGCGTCAAAACGGCCAGCCAGTGAGCTGGAAGGCGCGCAAGGAAATCGTGCTGTGCGCCGGCTCCGTGGGCTCGCCGGGCATCCTGCAACGCTCGGGGATCGGCCCGTCCAGCGTGCTCAAGCCGCTGGGCATCGATGTGCGGCATGAACTGCCGGGCGTCGGCGGCAACCTGCAGGATCACCTGCAGCTGCGGCTGATCTATAAGCTGGAAAACGCCCGCACCCTGAACCAGATCGCAGGCACCGTATGGGGCAAGATGGGCATGGGCCTGCGCTACCTGTATGACCGCAGCGGCCCGCTGTCGATGGCGCCCAGCCAGCTCGGCGCGTTTGCCCGCTCGGGCCCGGAACAGACCTCGGCCAACCTTGAATACCACGTACAGCCGCTGTCCCTGGAGCGCTTTGGCGAACCGCTGCATGGGTTCCCGGCGTTTACCGCCTCGGTCTGCGACCTGCGCCCGCAAAGCCGTGGCCGCATCGATATCCGCTCGGCCAACCCGGCGGATGCGCCGCTGATCCGGCCCAACTACCTCAGCCACCCGGAGGACCTGCGGGTGGCCGCCGACGCCATTCGCCTGACCCGACGCATCGTCGCCGCACCGGCCCTGAGCCAATTCAAACCGGTGGAATACCTGCCCGGCGACGCACTGCAAACCGAAGAGCAACTGCATGAAGCCGCCGCGCGTATCGGCACGACGATCTTCCATCCAGTCGGCACCTGTCGCATGGGCAGCGATAAAGACGCGGTGGTCGACGCCCAGTTGCGCGTACATGGTGTGCCCGGCCTGCGTATCGCCGATGCCTCGGTCATGCCGCGCATTACCTCCGGCAATACCTGTTCACCGACGCTGATGATCGCGGAAAAAGCCGCGCAGCTGATCCTTTCGCCGAACACTGTAGGAGCGAGCTTGCTCGCGAAAAACACAAAAGCGCCGCTGCCCTCCGGGTTTCCCGCGTAATTGTTGACAACGTTCGCGAGCAAGCTCGCTCCTGCAAGGAACTGAGAAATAGCGGCGCTGAGCCTGGCGCCGACAGTGGAACAACAATAAATAATCACTGTGAGGGCTTCCCGATGTCAGAACATGCTCAAACCCTGGGCTCGGCGACCAACGCGAGCACCGGTAACGAATCAAGAAAAGTCATCTTCGCCTCGTCCCTGGGAACGGTGTTCGAGTGGTATGACTTTTTCCTCTACGGCGCCCTGGCGGCGGTGATCAGCAAACAGTTCTTTGCCGGGGTCAACGACACCACGGCGTTTATCTTTGCCTTGATGGCCTTTGCGGCCGGCTTTGTGGTGCGCCCGTTCGGCGCGCTGGTGTTCGGCCGCCTGGGCGACATGATCGGGCGCAAATACACGTTCCTGGTGACCATCATCCTGATGGGCGTGGCGACCTTCTGCGTCGGCCTGCTGCCAACCTACGCCAGCATCGGCATCGCGGCGCCGATCATCCTGATCGTGCTGCGCATGCTGCAAGGCCTGGCATTGGGCGGCGAGTACGGCGGTGCGGCCACCTATGTGGCCGAGCATGCGCCAGCCGGCAAACGCGGCCTCAACACCAGCTGGATTCAATCCACCGCGACCCTGGGCTTGTTGCTGTCGTTGCTGGTGGTGCTGGCATGCCGGTACTTCACCGGCGATCAGTTCGAAGTGTGGGGCTGGCGTATTCCGTTCCTGTTTTCCATTGTGCTGCTGGGTATTTCCACCTGGATCCGCATGAGCCTGCACGAGTCGCCGGCATTCCTGAAAATGAAAGAGGAAGGCAAGGCCAGCAAGGCGCCGATCCGTGAGTCCTTCGGTAAATGGGAAAACCTCAAGGTGGTGCTGATCGCGCTGTTCAGCATCAACGGTGGGCAAGCGGTAACGTTCTACGCGTCGCAGTTCTATGTGCTGTTTTTCCTCACGCAGTTCCTGAAGATGGACCCGGCCCTGGCCAATATGCTGCTGATCATCAGCGTGGTGATTGGCGCGCCGTTCTTCGTCTTCTTTGGCTGGCTGTCGGACAAGGTCGGGCGCAAGCCGGTGCTGATGCTCGGCCTGCTGCTGGCCACCGCGCTGTACTTCCCGATCTTCAAGGGCCTGGCGCACTACACCAACCCGGCGATGGACCAGGCCAGCCGCCAGGCACCGATCACCGTGCTGGCCGACCCGGCCACCTGTACCTTCCAGTTCGATCCGGTAGGCAAGGCGAAATTTGACAGCCCGTGCGACAAGGTCAAGACCTTCCTGGTCAAACAAGGCCTGCCGTACAGCAGTGCCGCCGCCCCGGCCGGCAGCCCGGTGCAGGTCAGCGTGGGTGAAGTGCGCATCGACGGCTTCGACGAGGCAGCGCTGCGCGGTGCAGTGGCCCTGGCCGGCTACCCGACTTCGGCGGATGTGGCGCAGGTCAACAAGGTGATGGTGGTGGTGCTGATCGTGGTGCTGATCCTGATCGCCGCCATGTGCTACGGCCCGCTGGCGGCGCTGATGGTCGAGCTGTTTCCGACACGTATCCGCTACACCTCGATGTCCCTGCCCTACCACATCGGTAACGGCTGGTTTGGCGGCTTCCTGCCGACCGTGTCGTTTGCGCTGGTGGTGTACACCGGGGATATCTTCTATGGCTTGTGGTACCCGGTGGTGGTGACGGGGGTGAGCCTAATTGTCGGATTGTTTTGCCTTAAAGAAACGCGGCATGTGGATCTCGACAACAATTAAACCGATCGCCTGAACACAGGAGATCCCTTGTGGGAGGGGGCTTGCTCCCGATAGCGGTGGTTCAGTCACAGTTGCGTTGACTGATATGGCGCTATCGGGAGCAAGCCCCCTCCCACATTTATTTCCGCAACGCTTACACGAATTGCTGTACATTCATACAGATAATAGTTGCTCAAATTCCTCTGACTGAGCATCCTGCAAAGCATCAACCCGATCTGATGTGATGACCATGCGGCTGTACCTCTGTGAAAAACCCTCCCAGGCCAAGGACATCGCGGCCGTGCTCGGCGCCAGTCGCCGTGGCGACGGTTGCTGGTTGGGCAATGGGGTCACCGTCACCTGGTGCATCGGCCACCTGCTGGAAACCGCCCCGCCCGACGCCTACGACGCCAAATACAAACGCTGGGGGCTGGCCGACCTGCCGATCGTCCCGGAAAAATGGAAGATGCTGGTCAAGCCCAAGACCGCCAGCCAGTTCAAGGCCGTCAAGCGCCTGCTGGGGGAAGCCCAGGAACTGGTGATCGCCACCGACGCCGACCGTGAAGGCGAGATGATCGCCCGCGAACTGGTCGAGCATTGCCGCTATCGCGGGCCGATCCAGCGGTTATGGCTGTCGGCACTGGACGATGCCTCCATCCGCAAGGCCCTGGCGGCGCTCAAGCCCGGCGCCGAAACCTTCAGCCTGTACCACTCGGCCCTGGGCCGCTCCCGCGCCGACTGGCTGATCGGCATGAACATGAGTCGCCTGTTTACCCTGCTGGGGCGTCAGTCCGGCTATCAGGGCGTGCTGCCGGTGGGCCGGGTGCAAACACCGACCTTGCGCCTGGTGGTGGACCGCGACCGCAGCATCGCCGACTTCGTGCCCGTGGCGTACTGGGCCATTGATGTGGACCTGCGCCACCAATCCATGACGTTTACCGCACAATGGCGCGCGACCGAGGATGCCTGTGACGACCAGGGCCGCTGCCTTGACCCGCAGTTGGCCCGGGACGCTGCCGACGCCATGAGCAACGCCGCCAGCGCACGCCTGATCAAGCTGCGCACCGAACGCATGCGCGAGGTGGCCCCCCTGCCCTTCGACCTCGGCACCCTGCAGGAAATCTGCTCGAAGAAGCTCGGCCTCGGTGCCCAGGAAACCCTGGATATCGCCCAATCCCTCTACGAAACCCACAAGGTCATCACCTACCCCCGCAGTGACTGTGGTTACCTACCATTGAGCCAGCACAGCGAGGCGCCGAAGATTCTCGCCGCATTGGGCCGTGCGGATGCAGCAGTCAATGAGCTGATGCCGCATATCGATCCCCAGCGCCGCTCACGGGCGTGGAACGATGCCAAGGTCAGTGCGCACCACGGCATCATTCCCACCGGCGCCGGCAAGGACGTCGGCCAACTCACCGGCAAGCACCGTGCGGTCTACACCTTGATTCGCGCGCGCTACCTGGCGCAGTTCCTGCCCAACCATGAATACGATCGCACCCAGGCGGATTTCGACTGTGCGGGCCAGGCGTTGCGTGCGGTGGGCAAAGTGGTGATCGAACCGGGCTGGAAACGTGCCTTGCCCGAAGCCCTGGCACCGGCAAAGGGCCGTGAAGCACCGGCCCCCCAGGCCTTGCCGACACTGGTGCAGGGTCAGGATTACGCGGTAGCCAAGGTCAACCTCAAGGACCTGTGGACCCAACCACCCAAGCCCTTTACCGAAGGTGACCTGATCAAGGCGATGAAAAACGTCGCCAAGCTGGTGGAAGACCCGCTGCTCAAGCAAAAGCTCAAGGACACCACCGGCATCGGCACCGAAGCCACTCGCGCGGGGATTATCCAGGGGTTGCTCGACCGGGGTTACCTGGTGAAGAACGGCAAGGCGCTGTCGGCCACCCCGGCAGCCTTCAGCCTGATCGACGCGGTACCCCGCGCCATTGCCGACCCCGGCACCACCGCGATCTGGGAACAGGCGCTGGACATGGTGCAAAGCGGTGAGATGAGCCTGGAAGAATTCGTCGCCAAGCAGGCGGCGTGGATGAGCAAGCAAGTGGCGCGTTGCAACGGCATGCGCATGACCATCAGCGGGCCGGCCAGCCCGCCGGGCCGAGGTGCTGCGCCGTGGAAAAAGAAGCGCAAGGCGGCCCCTCGCAAGACCGCCACTGGCCCAGAGCGCGCCAGGAAACCGAAAAAAACCGGGTGAAAGGCGAAAAAAACCGGCGAATGACGTTTTTCGACGAGTTTAACGCCGCATTGGACCTTGCCCCGGCGAGTGCCGTCTAGGATTCTGTAGGGGATAACAACAACACCGGAGTGGCCGCCATGAAAACCGTCGCACAATTGCTCAAAGCCAAGGACCAGAAAAACCAGGACGTCCACACCATCCAATGGGACCACACTGTGTTTGAGGCGCTGGTGCGGATGTCGGAGAAAAACGTCGGCGCCTTGCCGGTGGTCAAGGAAGGCACGGTGGTGGGGATCATCAGCGAACGCGATTACGCACGCAAAATAATGCTCAAGGGCCTATCGTCGGTCACTACAAAGGTCCATGAGGTCATGAGCTCGCCGGTGATAACCGTCGATACCCATAAAAGTGTCGAAGCGTGCATGAACATCATGACCGACAGTCACCTGCGCCACCTGCCGGTGGTCGAAGACGGCAAACTGCTGGGCCTGCTCTCCATCGGTGACCTGGTCAAGGAAGCCATCGCCGAACAGGCAGACCTGATCAAGCAGTTGGAGCAGTACATCCGCGGCGAATAGGGGACCCCATGCTCGATACCCTGGAACATCAACAGGACCACCTCGACACCCTGCACCGCGCCATGGCCGAACGGCGCTTCCTGGTATTGACCGGTGCGGGCATCAGCACGTCGTCGGGAATCCCCGACTACCGCGACAGCGAAGGCGTGCGCCGGGGCAAGGCGCCGATGATGTACCAGGAGTTCCTCGCCACTGCCCAGGCGCGGCGGCGCTATTGGGCACGGGCGATGCTGGGGTGGCCGAGGGTACGTATCGCCCAGCCGAACAACGCTCACCGGGCACTGGCGACCTTGCAACAACGCCAGCACATCAGCGGCCTGATCACGCAAAACGTCGACACTTTGCATGACCAGGCCGGTAGCCATGACGTGATTGAATTGCACGGCAGCCTGCACCGGGTGCTGTGCCTGGATTGCCAGTTGCACAGCACGCGCGACCTGATCCAGCGCCAGATGGAAATCGATAACCCGTACCTGGCGCAAGTCCATGCGGTACAGGCGCCTGATGGTGACACCCTGCTTGATCCCGCGTTTGAAGAGCGCTTCCAGGTCCCCCGCTGCCCCCATTGCCAGGGTGAGCGACTGAAACCGGACGTGGTGTTTTTTGGCGAGAACGTCGCACCGGCGACGGCAGCCAGGGCGATGGCGGCGGTAGCGCATGCCGAGGGGCTGCTGGTGGTAGGTTCATCGCTGATGGCTTACTCCGCATTTCGCCTGTGCAAGGCAATGGTCGAACAGGGCAAACCGGTGATCGCCATCAACCTGGGCAAGACCCGGGGTGATGAGTTGTTGCAGGTAAAGATCGAAACCTCGTGCGAACAGCTTCTGCCCTTGTTGGCAGACCGCCTGCAGTCAACCCCTCCTCAGCCATAGCGACCGTCCAGCGCAAAAAATGACGCTCGAGTCACGCATTTGCCGTATCTCCCCATAGCCACGACGAATTATGTAGTGATCAAAAATAATCACTACATAACCGTTGACGTAACCTTTTTGTCCTTGCATGATCTAGACGTCTCCCGGATCGGGAGCGTTGGTAGCAAGCGTTTTGAACAAGCTCGTCTGACCGCCGAGCTGTTTTTTCCGGATGTGCACTGCCCACAAGGCAGATTGATGAAGCTGACCGACCCGAAAGGATCGGTACAAGGCGCTCAAATGCGGCTTGTCTTCGTTATGAAACCATTGCGTAGCAGTTCATCAGCAAGACTACATGCATCAGGTTCAAGACCCTGCCCGTATTCGGCAGACCGTCACTGACGCCCGGTTTTCCAAGCCGGAGACAACTAAGCAGTTTTAACGGAATCAACTGATAGATCGCCAACTGGTCAAGGGGCTTACACATGAATCTGAACAACCAACCAACTATCGATGAATTGGCTGAGATGTTCGCAGCGCAGAAAGACACACTCGACGACCATATCCTGTGGATTGGCAAATCGGGCGAAGTGCAAATCGACTGCCTGGCGCCCCACACCGAAGAAGCCGAGTTCGACCGCAATAACCGTGAACTAGCGGCGCGCCTGAAGATGTACCGCCGTGGCCAGGGTTATGTCGGCAAGAAGGCCGCGGCCGATCGCAACTTTATCGAGCAAGTATTCCACACACTTAATACCGAATGGCAGAACCTCAAAGGCCAATCGCACGTTAAAGTGATTGATAGATACTGCTGATAACAGTGCCACTTTAAATTTAAGCCCGCTGGTTTATTCGAGCGGGCTTTTTAATAGCTGTTTTATAACACCGCCGGAAACCTGCCCTTCCCCGCCTCATCGCGAAAAATATCAAACAACACCTGCGCCGCCGCCGACAGTTCATGCCCAGGCTTGGTCAGCACGCCAATCGGCCGCTCGATCACCGGACCGGTCAAGGTGATGCAATGCGCCCCCGCCTCCTGCATCTGCTGCGCACACAAGGCCGGTACGGCGCTGACACCCAGGCCGCTGGCGACCATCTTGCCCACGGTTGCCAATTGATGGCTTTCCAAGGCCACCGGCAGCTTCATCTTCAAGGCCCCCAGGTGCTCCTCCAGCATCACCCGCACCGTGGAAGGCCGCTGCAACGTGATGAACGGGTGCTCCAGCAAGGTTTTCCAGTCGACCTCGGCACACTGTGCCAGCAGTGAATCACCGGGCACCACCGCAATGAAGCGGTCCAGGTACAACGGCGTAAAGGCCAGCGACGAGCCTTCCGAGGGTTCAAACGCGACGCCCAGTTCCACATGGCGGTCGCGAACCATCTCCAGCACTTGCTCGTTGATCAAGTCATGCACCGTCACGTTCACCTGAGGGTAACGGGCGCGGAATATCTTCAGGATCGGCGGTAGCAGGTTGCCGGCAAACGACGGCATCGCCGCCACGGTCACCCGCCCGCGTTGCAGGGTGAACAGCTGACGCAGTTCGTCTTCGGCATTGTCCCAATCGGCCATCAGCCGACGGGCCAGAGGCAGCAGGGATTCGCCCTCGGGCGTGAGGGCCACGTTGCGCGTATTGCGGCTGAACAAGCGCCCACCCAGCCCTTCCTCCAAGCCCTTGATGGTCAGGCTCAACGCCGATTGAGAGAGGTGCAGGCGCTCGCAGGCGGCGGCAAAACTCAGGCTTTGGGCCACGGCCAGAAAGGCACGCATCTGTTTAACGGTCATGACGCTACTCCGGGCGGCGGGTTGACTATGCTGTTTTCTAAATCAATCAACCTTAAAAAACAACTTAACAAATCAATCTGTCAGCGCAACACTCGATTCATTGGCTGGCCCACAAACAATAAAAGAGGTGCATATGGCAGGTTTCGATAAACGCGTGGCGTCCTACGAGGAAGCACTGGCAGGCCTGGAAGACGGCATGACCGTGCTCTCCGGTGGTTTCGGCCTGTGCGGCATTCCGGAAAACCTCATCAATGAGATCAAGCGCAAAGGCACCCGTGACCTCACCGTGGTTTCCAATAACTGCGGCGTCGACGGCTTTGGCCTGGGCGTGCTGCTGGAAGAAAAGCAGATCAGCAAGGTGATCGCTTCCTACGTCGGTGAGAACGCCCTGTTCGAGAAGCAGTTGCTCAGCGGCGAAATCGAAGTGGTCCTCACCCCCCAAGGCACCCTGGCGGAAAAAATGCGCGCAGGCGGCGCCGGTATCCCCGCCTTCTTCACCGCCACCGGCGTCGGTACTCCGGTGGCCGAAGGCAAGGAAACCCGCGAATTCAACGGTCGCCCGTACCTGATGGAAGAATCCATCACCGGCGACTTCGCCATCGTCAAAGGCTGGAAAGCCGACCACTTCGGCAACGTCATCTATCGCCACACCGCCCAGAACTTCAACCCGCTGGCCGCCACCGCTGGCAAGATCACCGTGGTCGAAGTCGAGGAAATCGTCGAACCGGGCGAGCTGGACCCGGCGCAGATCCACACCCCTGGCATCTACGTCGACCGGATCATCTGCGGCACGTTCGAGAAGCGCATCGAACAGCGCACCGTGCGCAAATAATCCGCTCCCAGCCCGAACAATAAGGACTCATAAAATGGCTCTTACCCGCGAACAAATGGCTCAACGCGTCGCCCTCGAAATGCAGGACGGTTTCTACGTCAACCTGGGCATCGGCATTCCGACCCTGGTGGCCAACTACATCCCCGAAGGCATGGAAGTCATGCTGCAGTCGGAAAACGGCCTGCTCGGCATGGGTCCGTTTCCTACCGAAGACACCATCGATGCCGACATGATCAACGCCGGCAAACAGACCGTGACGGCGCGCATCGGCGCCTCGATCTTCTCCTCCGCCGAATCCTTCGCGATGATTCGCGGCGGCCACGTCGACCTCACCGTGCTCGGCGCCTTTGAAGTGGACGTACACGGCAACATCGCCTCGTGGATGATCCCCGGCAAACTGGTCAAGGGCATGGGCGGCGCCATGGACCTGGTGGCCGGTGCGGAAAACATCATCGTGATCATGACCCACGCCTCCAAGGACGGTGAGTCCAAGTTGCTCAGCCAATGCAGCCTGCCGCTGACCGGCGCCAACTGCATCAAGCGCGTACTGACGGACCTGGCGTACCTGGAAATCGAAAATGGCGCTTTTGTCCTCAAGGAACGCGCACCTGGCGTCAGCGTTGAAGAGATTGTGAGCAAGACCGCCGGTAAACTGATCGTCCCGGACCACGTTCCAGAAATGCACTTCCAGTGAGGACAGATTCCATGCAAGACGTCGTGATTGTTGCTGCCACCCGCACCGCCGTGGGCAGCTTTCAAGGTTCGCTGGCCACCATTCCGGCACCGGAGCTGGGCGCCGCCGTGATCCGTCGCCTGCTGGAGCAGACCGGCCTGGACCCGGCTCAAGTCGATGAAGTCATTCTCGGCCAGGTACTCACCGCGGGTTCCGGCCAGAACCCCGCGCGCCAGGCCTCGATCCTCGCCGGCCTGCCCCACGCCGTGCCGAGCCTGACCCTGAACAAGGTCTGCGGCTCGGGCCTGAAAGCCCTGCACCTGGGCGCCCAGGCCATCCGTTGCGGTGACGCCGAGGTCATCATCGCCGGCGGCATGGAGAACATGAGCCTGGCACCCTATGTACTGCCTGCTGCGCGCACGGGCTTGCGCATGGGCCACGCCAAGATGATCGACAGCATGATCACCGACGGCCTCTGGGATGCGTTCAACGACTATCACATGGGCATCACCGCCGAGAACCTCGTGGACAAATACGGCATCAGCCGTGAAGCCCAGGATGCTTTCGCCGCCGCCTCCCAGCAGAAAGCCACCGCCGCCATCGAGGCCGGGCGTTTTGTCGATGAGATCACGCCGATCCTGATTCCCCAGCGCAAGGGCGACCCGATTGCCTTCGCCGTCGATGAGCAACCTCGCGCCGGCACCACCGCCGAATCCCTGGCCAAGCTCAAGCCGGCGTTCAAGAAAGACGGCAGCGTCACCGCCGGTAATGCTTCCAGCCTGAATGACGGCGCTGCTGCGGTGCTGCTGATGAGTGCCGACAAGGCCAAGGCCCTCGGCTTGCCGGTATTGGCCCGTATCGCCAGTTACGCCAACGCGGGTGTCGACCCGGCAATCATGGGCATCGGCCCGGTCTCGGCCACCCGCCGCTGCCTGGACAAAGCCGGTTGGAGCCTGGGCGACCTGGACCTGATCGAAGCCAACGAAGCCTTTGCCGCGCAATCCCTGGCGGTAGGCAAAGAGCTGGAGTGGGATGCGGACAAGGTCAACGTCAACGGCGGCGCCATCGCCATCGGCCACCCCATCGGCGCTTCAGGCTGCCGCGTGCTGGTCACCCTGCTGCACGAAATGATCAGGCGCGATGCCAGGAAAGGTCTGGCGACCCTGTGCATCGGTGGCGGCCAGGGCGTAGCCCTGGCCCTCGAACGCAGCTGATAAACGAGCAACACGGAAAAGGCCCGGCTCCACGAAAAGCCAGGCCTTTTCTTTATGCGGTTTCCCTGAACAAACACAGTCCCTCCCCTATAAGATCTTTATTGCCTGTCAGCGAGAGGCACGGCAAACACCGCATTCGCCCGCGCCACCACCTTCTCTCCCACCTGCAGGCTCACCGTGGCAAACGCCATTTGCCGCCCTCGCTTGTGATGTTCCAAACGCACGGTAATCCACTCCCCCACCTGCACCGCCCCCAGGTAATCCACGGTCATGCTCGCCGTAATCAACGGCAACGGCGGCTCACTGGAAAACGCCATGGCATAGCCCATACCGACATCCGCCAGGGTCGCCAGCACCCCGCCGTGCACCGTTCCACGCCCATTGGCATGGCGATTGTCGGCGCGCAGGCCGATTTCCAGTTGCAGGCCGTCACCTCGGCAGTACGCCGGGCCAAGCAAATCCAGCAACGGGCTGCTGCGCGGCAGCGGGACAAAACCTTCGGGCACGGCGTGGGCAATCATGACGAGTCTTCCTTGGGGTCGAATTTGAGGTGTACGCCACACGCCCAACGGCAGCCATCACCATCAGCCTTGCAAATCCTGCACGATACTTTGCGTTAATTCGCCGGACCCGCTTTAATCGCCGCCAATGTCCCCCCCACATCTCAAGGAACTGCAATGCGCCATCCGGACGGCCCCCTTCAATCGCTTCGCGCGCCCCTGTTGATCCTGCTGGCCGGCCTGGCCCTGGTCGGCTGTTCACCCAAGGACCACTCCCGCGCCACGGTGATCAATGGCGAACAAGGTCGGGCCGGTGCGCAACTGGCCTATGAGCACGAACTGACCCTGGCCCTGCCCGGCGCCCTGCTCGCGCCGCGCATGCAGGCCACCCGTGAGGCCTGTGAATCGGCGCGGTTTGGCGCGTGCAATATCCTTGGCATCACCGAAGACAGCAACGGCGGCGAGATCATCCTGCGGATCGCACCTAGCGGCGTCGAACCGATGGTCACCCTGGCCGCTGAGGGCGGCAAACTCGGCCAGCGCATCACCACCGCCGAAGACCTGGCCGACGCGGTCGCCGATATACGTCGCCGCCAGGATCGCCTGCAAGCCCAGCAACAGCGCCTCGATGAACTGGCCAAGCGCAAGGACATCAGCGTCAGCGACCTGATTGCCTTGAGCAAGGAGCAGGCGGGCATTGAAAACGAACTGCAGGAACTCGCCCAGGTTGCCGCCGGCCAGCAACGTCGCCTGGATACCAACCGCGTCACCCTCAACTTCCGCTCTGCCGACGGCGCGAACCAACCGTCACGCTTCAGCCGGATGTTCAGCAACCTGGGGACCAACCTGGTGGACGGCACCGCAGACGCCCTGGAACGCGCCAGCTATGTGCTGCCGTTCGTGATCCTGGCGTTTCCGGTGGTGTGGTTGTGGGTGTGGCTGTGGCGCAAATTTGTCCGGCGCCGCAGCTGATCAGCGCTTCATGCAGCGCTGGTACCGCTCATCCACGCGCTTGGCAAACCACGCCGTGGTCAGGTTGCGGGTGATCTTCGGGCTTTTGAGCACGATGCCCGGCAGGATCGCACGGGGCATCGGCTTGCCGGCAGCCTGGTCGGCCAGGGCAAACACGCGTTTGTAGAGGGTGGTGTCTTCAAAATCCAACTGTTCGCCCTGTTCCAGCTGGCTGCGAATGCTGGGATTGCGCATGTCCAGCTTCGCGCCCAATGAGCGCACCGCCAGTTCGGTGGTGCCGGGCAGCAATGAGCCGTAGCGAATCAAATCCCCGTCCAGCGCCAACTCAGTGCCCGACGCGCGGCTGACAGCCGCCTGGAACGCCGCATTACGGCTGGCGTACCAACCCGCATTGAAGTCGGCAAAGCGGTACAGCGGCTGGTCATAGCTCACCGGGTAACCGAGCAGATGGGCGATACCGAAGTACATGCCGCCGCGCCGGGTGAAGACTTCCCGACGAATCGTGCCATCCACCGTGTAGGGATAACCCCGCGCCTGCTTCTGGGCGAAGTCGATACTGACCTGCATGGGACCGGCGGTGTGCACCGGATTGAAACCGCCAAACAGGGTGTTGCCCAGGGGCACCACGCTGATGAAGTCATCGAAGATGCCACTCAGGTCCTTCTCCGTGCGGGCGGCATTCAAGCGGTCGGCATAGGACTGGCCGGTGGGCGAGCGCAGCTGCAGGGCGCTGCGCACCACAAAAGCGGGCACATGCACCTTGGCGGCACGGCGCAGGATTTCATCCTGGGCGATCTTGCCCATATTGGGTACGGGCGGGTCGACCTGATAGGTGGACTCCTGCTCGGTCACCGCCAATACGGCACAGATATTCTCGGTACTGGGGTAGATCTTTTGAGTGTCAAAGGCGGTGTAGATGTCCTGGGCCCAGCCGTTGCGGTCTGGAACCTTCGCCGGGAGCAAACGCACGATCTCGGCCTTCACCTCGGCTTCGCTGCGCGCTGGTTGCTGCGGGCCGCGTGGCGTGGAACAGCCGGCCAGCACCACCAATGAGGTGAGGCAGAGGATCAGGCAGCGTGGGGACATGGGGCTTCCTTGAGGACGATGGGCCAGGCGTTGCGGATATGGACCGGTAAGTCTAACGCGGGTTCGCCAACTCACCTTCTCGCCAGCCAGGGTTGAACCTGGCGTTCGCGCAGCGCTGAAGGCTTTTTGATACGTCGCCAAAAAGGGACGATAGCCGCTGAAAGCTCCCACGTAACGGCAAGATAAGCTCTACAGCCCCAGCCTGAAAACCGCTGCAAAGTCCCTCGCCTGAATACACAGTGCGAGGGATTGCAGATGGTGGTTTTCGTTAAAGCCCTGGTTGAAGGGGCTGCCTCTTGAACCCGGCCATTGGCAGGCTGGCCCTGGCCCCGATGGATGTGAAGACGGTCGACGTTGAAAGCGTCTTCCGTGACTTTCGCGAATGCCTGAATACATTCGATGACTGGGCGCAAAGCTTCTGGCGCTTCTCGGCGCTGGAGGTCGAGCAGGTCTTCAAGGTCGGCGATGAGGTGGCGCTGGTCGCACCGATCAATCGCTCAATCATCCCCAGCAGCACCGTCGCCACGTGCCCGGCCAATGGCACCCTGACGCTGGTGCATATGTTCCAAAGCACGCGCTTCGTGCCCATCGGCGACACGCCGGTGATGCTGCAGCGCGTCGATCCCAATGGCGGCCCCTTGGGCGAGCCGATCCACAAGACCATCGGCCCCAGCGGCCTCCTCGAAATCACCGAGTGTGATCGCAACCAGCCGTACCGGATCACCTTCTATCCCAACGTTTCCAAGGACCACGTCAAGGCGCTGTATGGGTCTTATCAGTCGGTGATCGCGGGGTTGGAGGCTCGCCTGCGTGAAGAGTGGACCCGCACTTTCCAGGATCAGTGGAAAGACTATGCCGAAGCCAAGCCCCTCGATCGGCGCCGAATGCTGGAAGCAGCGTTTTTCAGCGGCCTTGGAAAAGCCCTCTTCAATGTGTGGGACAACGTTACGCAGCTGTATGACCTGCTGGCGGACCTCAAGCCCAACGGCGAAAAGCTGTTGGCCTACCTCTCCCAGGCCGAACTTGATGAACTGCTGAAGCTCGGCAACGACACGATTGCCAATGGTTTGCTGGTGCTCAGCGATGAGCCGCTGTTGTTTATCTACCTGTCGGCGATGGTCAGTTGGATGCGCCTGCTGCCACCGCCGCAGATGACTGAACTGTGGGGTGAGATCACTGGCGAGGTCCTGATCAATCTGCTGTTGATTCGTGTATTGGGTGCGATGGGGGTGGTGGCGCGGCTGGGGGCTCAAGTGCTGAGCGCTATCAAATCCAAGCGCGCGCGGGAGTTGTTGGAGTTGCTGGCCAAGCAGCTTGTAAAGCCGGGGTTGGAGCCGCATGCCGAAGCGCTGAAGCCTTTGCTGCTCGGTGGCCCCGCGACAGCGATCAAGACTGTACCGGTTGCGCCGTTGAAGGTTGGGGAGCATGTGGTTTCGAACCCGGTGCCGGCGGTTCGCAGGAAGACTCAGCAGACGGT